>DATJXF010000081.1:0-25651 GCA_035500415.1 Candidatus Acidiferrales bacterium
CCCGTCAGGACCGGAAGGTAGCAGCGGTAAGCAATCCTTCGGGTGTGCCGCTGGTACCCTGGCCCTTTAGAGTGCGCCCATGGCCCACCGCGCGTTGACCCTGAAGTACCGGCCTCAGGTGTTCGCCGACCTGATCGGCCAGGACCACGTCACGTCGGTGCTGGGCAAGGCGCTGGAGTCCGGCCGCATCGCGCACGCCTTCCTTTTCACGGGCGCGCGCGGCGTGGGCAAGACGACGTCGGCGCGCATCCTCGCGAAGGCGCTCAACTGCGAGCGCCGCGCGCGCGCGGCCGCGGCGGGCGGCGCCGGGCCGGATCCGTGCAACGCCTGCACGAGCTGCACCGAGATCACCGCGGGCGTCTCGCTCGACGTGGTCGAGATCGACGGTGCGTCGAACCGCGGCATCGCCGACGTGCAGCAGCTCCGCGAGAAGGTGCGCTTCGCGCCCACGATGGGCCGCTACCGCGTGGTCATCATCGACGAGGTCCACCAGCTCTCGGGCGATGCGTTCGCCGCGCTGCTGAAGACCCTCGAGGAGCCGCCCGCACACCTCGTCTTCATCTTCGCGACCACCGATCCGCAGAAGCTCCCCGACACGATCCGCTCGCGCACCCAGCGGTTCGATTTCGCGCGCGTGCCGCTGCGCAAGGTCGCGGACCGGCTGCTCGAGATCCAGAGGCGCGAGGCGGCGGACCCCGAGGGTGCGCGCTTCGAGCTCGCGGACGCCGCGGCGCTGCTGATTGCGCACAAGGGCGAGGGTTCGATGCGCGACTCGGTGAGCGCGCTCGACCAGGTGGTCTCGGCCGGCGAGCCGCGCATCGACGAACCGCTCGTGCGGCGCGTGCTCGGCATCGCCGATCGCGAGGCGTTCTTCCGGCTCGGCGAGACGATCACGCAACGCGATCCGAAGGCGACGCTCGCCGAGCTCCACCGCGCGTTCGAGACCGGGCTCGATCCGCGCGATCTCGCCGAGGGCCTCGCCGAGCACTTCCGCGCGCTGCTCGTCATGAAGATCGATCCCGAGCACGGCGGCGACCTGCTGGCGCTGGGCGCCGAGGACCTGAAGCGCCTGCTCGTGCAGGGCGAGGCCTGGAGCGAGACCGACCTGCTGCGCCTGGTCCGCATCGCCGCCGAGTGCCAGTGGCCGCTGCGCGACTCGCCGCAGCCGATCGTCCATCTCGAGGCCGCGGTGCTCCAGATGGTGACGCTCGAGCCCGCGGAATCGGTCGCGCTGCTGATCGAGCGCCTCGAAGCGCTCGAGCGCCGGCTCGCGGGCGGCAGTGCGCCACCGCCACGCGGCCCCGCGGGGCCGGCGGGCGGCGGCGTTCGCGCGGGCGCCGGCGCGCCGGCCGCAGCGCCCGCCCGCGCGCCGCTGCGCGCGGCACCGTCCGCTTCGTCGCAGGCCCCGCCCGCCGTCGCGTCCGCGCGCGCCGCGAGCCCGCCCGCGACGGCCGCAACGACACCGCCGGCCCCCGCGTCGGGCGCCGGCGCAGCCGCCTCGACCGCGACGCTCGCGCCCGCGGAAGCGCCGGCCGCCGGCGCGGGGCTCGACGAGCTCACCGAGCGGCGCTGGCAGGCGACGATCGCGGCGGTCAACGCGCGCAAGCGCATGCTCGGCGCGTTCCTCGAGGAGTGCCGGCTGATCGCGCTCGAGGGCAACGCGCTCGTGCTGGCGATGGACGACCTGCACCGCGCGGTCGTCGATGCGAGCGAGCACCGCGCGCTCGTGCGCGAGGAGCTCGAACGGGTCTTCGGCGCGCCGCTCCAGCTCAGGTGCGCGCCGCTCGGCGCCAGCGAGGCGCCGAGGCCCGCGACCGAGGCGGACGTCCGTCCGCTCATCGAGCGGGCGATCGAGTTCTTCGACGGTGAAGTCATCGAACGCCCGGCAACCGGGGAGCGCAGCGCATGATGAAGAGTTTCGGCGACCTGATGAAACAGGCGCAGAAGGTCCAGAAGCAGATGGGCGAACTTCAGGAGAAGCTCGCCGAGGAGCGTTACGAGGCGAGTGCGGGCGGCGGGCTCGTCCAGGTCGTCGTCGACGGCAAGCAGATGCTGCGCCAGCTCAAGCTCAGCCCGAAGCTGCTCGAGGATGGCGACGTGACGATGATCGAGGACCTCGTCATGACCGCGATGGGCGAGGCCCAGCGCAGCTCCGCCGACAAGATGAACGAGGCGTACGCGAAGCTGACGGGCGGCTTCCGCCTGCCGATGTGAGCGCGACGCCCGCCCCGTGTACAGCTCCAAGTACCTCGAACTGCTGATCGAAGAGCTGGTCAGGCTGCCGAGCGTGGGGCAGAAGAGCGCCCAGCGGCTCGCGCTCCACCTGCTGCGCGTTCCGCGCGAGGACGCGCTGCGGCTCGCCGAGGCGATCCGCGCGGTGCGCGAGCGCGTCGGCTTCTGCGGCACGTGCGGCAACTTCAGCGAGGGCGATCCGTGCGCGATCTGCCGCGACCCGCAGCGTGATCCCGGCCTGCTCTGCGTGGTCGAGCAGCCCGGCGACGTGCTCGCGCTCGAGCGCACGGGGGCGTTCCGCGGGCGCTACCACGTGCTCGGCGGCGCGCTCTCGCCGCTCGAGGGCACGAGCCCGGAGCAGCTGCGCATCCGCGAGCTGCTCGAGCGGCTGCGTCCCTCGGCGCCCGACGGCACGGCCGAAGTGCGCGAGATCATCCTCGCCACCAATCCCAACGTGAACGGCGAGGCGACGGCGCTCTACCTCTCGCGGCTCGTCGCGCCGCTCGGCATCAAGGTGACGCGCATCGCGCGCGGCGTGCCCATGGGCTCCGACCTCGAGTACAGCGACCTCGTGACGCTCAGTCGCGCGCTCGAGGGCCGTCACGAGGTGGAGTAACCCCCGCCGCTCCCCACCATGGTGGACACCCTCGGCCTGCTGATGATCGTTGTGCTGGTCGCGATGAACGGTTGCTTCGTCGCGGCCGAGTTCGCGCTCGTGACGGTGCGCTGGACGCGCGTCGAGGAGCTGGTCGCGCAGAACGTGCTGGGCGCGCGCTCGGTGCAGCGCGCCACGGTGCACATCGAGGACACGATCGCCTCGACGCAGCTCGGGATCACGCTCTGCAGCCTGGGGCTCGGCTGGCTCGGCGAGCCGGCCATCGCGCGGCTGCTGATGCCGCGTTTCGCGCACCTGCCGCTGCCGTGGAGCCTCGCGGTCGCGCACGGCGTCGCGATCGGCGTCTCGTTCCTCGCGATCACCTACCTGCACGTCGTGCTCGGCGAGCTCGCGCCCAAGGCCATCGCGCTCCAGCGCGCCGAGAGCGTGGCGCTCGTGTTCGCCGGGCCGCTGCTGGCGTTCGGGCGCGCGTTCCGGCCGCTGCTGGCGCTCATGCGCGGCTCGGGCAAGCTCGTCGTGCGCGCGCTGCACGTGCCCGAGGCGTCGCCCGAGCAGAGCGTCCACTCCTCCGAGGAGATCGACCGGCTGGTCGAGGAGGGCGAGGAGGCCGGCGTCATCCCCGAGCAGGAGGCCAAGTTCGTCCGCAACGTCTTCGAGCTCTCGGACAAGACCGTGCTCGACGTCATGGTGCCGCGCGAAAAGGTCGTGACGCTCTCGATCGGTGCGACCGAGGAGGAGATCCTCGAGACCTCGCGCGAGACCGGCCACACGCGCATGCCGGTGTGGGAGGGGACGCCCGATCACATCGTCGGGGTCGTCAACACCAAGGACCTCTTCCACCTCTTCAGCCTGCGCGGGCTCGTGATCCTGATGGACGCGATGTACCCCGCGATCTTCGTCTCGCCCGAGCAGCCCGTGAGCCGCGTGCTCGCGCTCTTCCGCCGCGAACGGCGCCAGATGGCGGTCGTTCGCGCCGCGAATGGCTCGTTCATGGGCATCGTGACGCTCGAGGACATCCTCGAGGAGATCGTGGGCGAGATCGAGGACGAGCACGACTAGGCCAGGCGCGGGACAGGCGACGGCTCGGTGGCGTCCCCACGATCAAACTTTCCTTGTTGCAAACCGTTGCGACGTGTTACCAATCCCCCCGGAACACGGACGTGCCACAGAGTTCCATCGACACTCACGGGTGTCCCTCGGACCGCCGGAGAGCGGGGGGGCTTCATGCCGCAGTGGACTCTGTTCGAAAATGACTTTCGATCCATCGACCTCGTGCTCGCGGAGCTGCTCGAGCGCACGAACGCGCTCTCGGCGCACCTCATCGACCGCTCGGGGCAGCTCATCACCTCGGCCGGACGCGTGGACGACTTCGACGCGATGTCGTTCGCGAGCCTGGTCGCCGCGGACTTCACCGCGAATGCCGAACTGGCCCAGCTGCTGGGCGAAAGCGGCGTCGATGCGGTCGTGAGCGAGGGGCGGGCGCGCTCGATCCATTCCTGCCTGCTCGCCGATCGCGTGATCCTGTGCACGGTGTTCGACCGGCGCAGCACGCTGGGCCTGGTGCGGTTCCGCGCGCGCCGCGCGGCGGAATCGCTCGACGAGGTCTTCCGCGGGCTGTTCGAGAAGGTGGGTCTGGCCGGGCCCGCGTCGCGCGAGCTGGCCGACGCTCCGGACTTCGTCGCCGCGGCGGCGAACGAGGTGGACGCGCTGTTCGGCGATTGATTCGCGCCCCGGCGCGAGCGGAGGCTCCGTCCGTGGCACTCATCAACCACCGGACGCGCGAGATTCACTTCAAGATCGTGTACTACGGCTGCGGGTTGTGCGGCAAGACGACCAACCTGCGCAGCCTGCACGACCGGCTGCCGCCCGAACGTCGCGGCAAGCTGATCTCGATCGCCACCGATCACGAGCGCACGCTGTTCTTCGACTTCCTGCCCATCGACCTGGGGCAGGTGAACGGCTTCACGACGCGCTTCCACCTCTACACGGTGCCCGGGCAGGTCTACTACAAGCTCTCGCGCCGCGCGGTGCTGCAGGGCGTCGACGGGGTCGTGTTCGTCGCGGACTCGCATCCCTCGCGAGAGCATGCCAATGCCGAGTCGCTCGCCGACCTCCACGAGCACCTGCGCACACTCGGGCTCGAGGGGCCGGCGCTCGCGCGCATTCCATGGGTCGTCCAGTACAACAAGCGCGACCTGCCGCTGGCGGTGCCGCTCGCGCGCCTGCGCGCCGCGGTCAACGAGCGCGACTGGCCGGAGTTCGAGGCCGTGGCGAGCGAGGGACGGGGCGTGACCGAGACGCTGCGCTCGATCTGCAAGTCGGTGCTCGCGCGCCTCGCGCCGGGCGCCGCGCCGGCGCATGCCGCGCCTGCGCCCGCTCCGGCCGGTTTCGCCGCGGCGGCGCCGGACGCGCCGCGACCGGTGCCGGCGAGTGATCCCGCGGCAAGGCCCGCCGCGCCGCGCGCGCCGCAGCCGCCCTCGCGCCGCGCCCCGGCGTTCTCCGCCGCACCGCTGCGCACGTCGCGCTTTCCGCTTCCGCCGCCGCGACCCGCCGCGAGCGCGCCGCGCCCCGGGGCGTCCGCCGCGCCCCCGCCGTCGGACGCGCCGCCGCCGCGCCCGCGCTCGACATGAGGAAGTTCGCGACTGCGCTCGCCATGCTCGGGCCGACGGGGCTCGTGCCGGGGCCGCACGCGACCTACGGCAGCTTCGTCATCGCATTGATCGGCTTCTTCCTGCCGGTGCCACCGCTCTGGCTCTTCGGCGTGCTGCTCGCGATCGGGACCGCGGTCGCCGTCTGGGCCGCGGGCGAGGCCGAGCACGTGCTCGGTCACGACGCCAACGCGATCAGCATCGACGAGGCGATCGGCCAGTCGATCGCGCTGCTGTGGGTGCCGCACTCCTGGATCGCCTTCGGCGCCGCGTTCGTGCTGTTCCGCGTCGTCGACGTCTGGAAGCCGCTCGGCGCGCGCGAAGTGCAGAAGCTGCCCGGCGGCTGGGGCGTGGTCGCGGACGACGTGATCGCCGGCATCGTCGCGTGCGCGGCGTTCCACGCCCTGCGATTCGGGCTCGCGCGCCTGGGCCATCCGCTGCTCGGCTGATCCGTGGTGGTCGCGGCGATCCTGCTCCTCGTCCTGCTCGCGCTGCTGCTCGCGTGGCAGCTCTCGCTGAGCGCCCGCCTGGGCTCGCTCGCCGCCCGCATCGAAGCGCTCGAGCGCGCACGCCGTCGCAGCGAATCGGGCGAGCCCGCGCCGCTCGCGCCCGTCGCGCCCGCGGCCGCGGCGCCGCCCGCGCTGCGGCCCGCGATCCCGCTTCCCGCGCCGCCGCGACGCGCCGCCGACGCCGCGAGCGTCGAGCAGCTGATCGGCGGCGTGTGGCTGCAGAACGTCGGCGCGGTCGTGCTGCTGCTCGGCCTCTTCCTGATGATCGTCTGGGGCTACACGACGCACCGGCTGGGCCCGCAGGCGCTGGTCGCGAGCGGCGTCGTGCTCGGCCTCGCGCTCGTCTGGCGGGGCGATCGCGTCGCGCGTCGCGTCGCGTCGTTCGGCCAGGCGCTCATCGGCCTGGGGCTGGGCGCGATCTACATCGCGCTCGACCTGGGCTACGTGCGGCTGCACGTGCTGGCGATGGCGCCGACCTTCGCGCTGCTCTCGCTCACCTCGCTGGGCGCGATCCTCGCCGGGCTGCGCCATCGCGTGCCGGTGATCGCGGCCCTCGGTGTGGTGGGCGCCTTCCTGCCGCAGTTCATGGCGGCGTGGCTCGGACTCGGAGGTTTCCGGCTCGAGCCCTGGCCGCTGCTCGCGTACCTCGCGATCGTCGACGGGCTCGTGTTCGTGCTCGCGGCGCGCGCCGGCTGGAGCGGCCTCGACCTCGCCGCGCTGGCGCTGAGCGCGCTCGCATGGGGGGCGCTCGGGCCCGGTGCGGCGGCGAGCTGGCCGCACGAGATCGCGCTCGCCGCACTGTTCGCGTTCCTCGGGCTCGCGCCGCTGCCGCGCCTGGCGCGCACCGAGGGACGCGTGCGCGCCGCCGATCTCGCGGTCGTCGCCGCGCCGGCGCCTGGCCTGCTGCTCGCCTCGTGGGCGTTCCTGGCCGCCCGCCCGCGCGGCGAGGTGGCGATGCTGCTCTTCTCGCTCGCCGCGCTCGAGCTCGCCGCCTCGCTCTGGGTCGACGCGCGACGGCCGGAGCGCGACCTGTGGGCGCCGCTCACCGGCGCCGCGAGCCTGTTCCTCGCCGCCGCGCTCGAGCGCGCGCTCGGCGAGCCCGCGACACCGTTCGCCTGGTGTGCCGAGGGCGCGGTGCTGATCGCGCTGGGGCTGCGCCCGCGCGGCGGCTGGCTGCGCGCGTGGGGTTCGATCGTGCTGGTCGTGGGCGCGTGCGGTGTGCTGTTCGCGATGTTTGCGCACGCGATCGGCCACGAGCGTGCCGGCCGGATCGACGGCGTCTCGCTCGGGCACCTCGCGGGCATCGCGCTCGTGCTGCTCGCGGGCGCGATGCTCGCGGCCGGGCGCGCGCGCCTCACCACCGCCGAGCGCCTGAGCGCCGAGGGCTGGGGCGCGGCCGGCAACGTGCTGCTCCTCGTCTGGATCGCGCTCGCGGCACGCGACCTCGCCCCGGACTTCGCGGGCGGCGATCGCTCGGAGCTGCGCACGCTCGACGCCGCGCTCACGAGCGGCGGCTGGCTGCTGCAGGCCGTTGCGCTGCTCGCGACCGGCTGGCTGCGCGGCTCGGCGTTCCTGCGCTGGTGCGGCCTCGCGCTCCTCGGCTTCACGCTGCTCAAGTTCCTGATCGTCGACCTGCAGACGGTCGACGTCTTCTGGCGCTTCCTCACCGCGATCGCCGTCGGCGCGGCGATGCTGGCGCTCTCGTACGCCTACCAGCGCCGGCAGCGCGGCAGGGGATAGCCGTCGCGGCGGCGCGCCGCGCTCCGCTTGCGCCACCCCGGCCGCTCGGGCAACGTGAGCGCGTCCGCCCGGCCGCGTACCCGCCCGCGAGCTCGCCATGCAGATCGAAATCGTCACCATCGGCAACGAGGTGCTGTCCGGCCGCACGCTGGACACCAACTTCGCGTTCCTCGCGCGGCTGCTCGAGGAAGCCAGCGTGCAGGTCACGTGGCACTCGACCGTCGGCGACACCGCCGAGCGGATCGCCGAGGGGCTGACGCGCGCGCTCGACCGCGCCGACGCCGTGATCATGACCGGCGGGCTGGGGCCGACGCCCGACGACGTCACGCGCAAGGCCGTCGCGACCGTGCTGTCGCGGCCGCTCCAACTCGACGAGGGCGTGCTCGCGAGCATCCGAGAGCGCGGCCGGCGCATGGGCCGCAAGCTGCCCGCGACCGTCGAGACGATGGCGCTCATCCCGCGCGGCGCGGAGATCTGGGCCAATCCCGTCGGCTCGGCGCCCGGACTGCTCCTGCTCCACCGCGAGAAGCCCGTGATCCTGCTGCCCGGCGTGCCGCACGAGATGGAGGCGCTCGCCCGCGAGCACGTCGCGCCCTACCTGGGCAAGCGCACCGGCCGCACGATCGAGAGCCTCACGCTGCGCACCTACGGCGCCTACGAGAGCCAGCTCCACGAGCGGATCGGCGCGCTGCCCGAGAGCTGGCCGGGCGCCGCGCTCGCCTACCTGCCGAGCTGGTTCGGCGTCGACCTGCGGCTCACCGTCGCCGGTCCGAACGCCGCCGCCGTGCGCGACACCGCCGCGCGCGGACGCGAGGAGCTGCTCGCGCGCGTGCGCGGCGTCGTCTACACCGAGGGTTCGGCGTCGATGGAGGACGTGGTCGGTGCGTTGCTCGTGCGCCGCGGCTGGCGCATCGCCACCGCCGAGTCGTGCACCGGCGGGTTGCTCGCCAAGCGGCTCACCGACGTGCCGGGCGCCTCGCGCTACGTCGAGCGCGGCTTCGTCACCTACTCGAACGCATCCAAGCTCGAGCTGCTCGGCGTCGACGCCGCGACGCTGGAGGCGCAGGGCGCGGTGAGCGCCGCGGTGGCCGAGCAGATGGCGGGCGGCGCGCGCACCCGCGCGGGCGCGGACGTCGGCGTGGGCATCACCGGCATCGCGGGCCCCGATGGCGGCAGCGAGGCCAAGCCCGTCGGCATGGTCTACGTCGCGCTCGTCTCGCCGCTCGGCGACGCCGTGCGCGTGCTGCGACTCTCGGGCTCGCGCTCGACGATTCGCGAACGCGCGGCGCAGACGGCGCTCGACTTCCTGCGGCGGCACCTGCTCGAGCTGCCGATCGACCCGACGCTCGACTGACCGTGCGCGTGTTCTTCGCCATCTTCCCGCCGCCCGCGGTTCAGACGCTGGCCCACGAGGCGGTGGCGAGCTGGCGCGCCCGGCGCGACGGCGTCTCGTGGGTCGCGGCCGCGAACCTGCACTTCACGCTGCGCTTCCTGGGCGAGCAGTCCGAGGCGGCGGTCGCGCGTGCGCTCGCGGTCGCCCGCGCCGCGGCCGTGGGGCACGCGGCGTTCGGCGCCGCGCTGGGCGGCTTCGCCGCGTTTCCGACCGCGCGCCGCGCGCGCGTCGTGTGGCTTGGCCTGGCACAGGGCTCCGAGCCGATGCGCCGCCTGGCGGGCGCGCTGGAAGACGGGCTGCGCGCCGCGGGCTTTCCGGCCGGCGAGACCGAGTTCGAGCCGCACCTGACGCTCGGGCGCGTCCGGACCAGCGCCGACTGGACCGCGCGTCTCATCGAGGCGCCCGCGGTCGAGGGCCGCTTCCGCGTCGAGGAGCTGACGTTCGTGCGCAGCACGCTCGCGCCGGGCGGCGCGCGCTACGAGCCGCTCGCGCGCGTCGCACTCGGGCCGGCCGCCCCGGCGGTCGGGAGCGCCTGAGCGCCGTTTCCACGGCCGGAATCGCCCCTTTCTTTCTACTGCACACTTGTGTAGTATGCGAGGCACGAACCGGGTGGCCGGCCGCGCCCGAGCGCTGGACGTGGCCCGCCGCCTCGAATCCCCGCCGCAACACGCAGCCCCTGCGAAGGAGACGCAGTCCATGAACATTCCGGCCAACGCCAGGGAACGGACGAAGGCGCTGGATCTCGCGCTGCAGCAGATCGAGAAGCAGTTCGGCAAGGGCGCGATCATGAAGCTGGGCGAGGGCGCCGAGGCGCCCGGCATCGAGACCATCTCGACGGGCTCGATCGGGCTCGACCTGGCGCTCGGCGTGGGCGGCGTGCCGCGCGGACGCGTGGTCGAGATCTACGGTCCCGAGTCCTCGGGCAAGACGACGCTCGCGCTCACGATCATCGCGAATGCGCAGCGCAGCGGCGGCAGCGCCGTGTTCATCGACGCCGAGCACGCGCTCGATGCGGGCTACGCGCAGAAGCTGGGCGTCGACATCGCGAACCTCCACGTCGCCCAGCCGGACACGGGCGAGGAGGCGCTCGAGATCACCGACACGCTCGTGCGTTCCGGCGCGGTCGACGTCGTGGTGATCGACTCGGTGGCCGCGCTCGTGCCGCGCGCCGAGATCGAGGGCGAGATGGGCGACTCGCACGTGGGACTCCAGGCGCGGCTCATGTCGCAGGCGCTGCGCAAGCTCACGGGCTCGATCAACAAGAGCAACACCTGCGTCATCTTCATCAACCAGATCCGCATGCAGATCGGCGTCATGTTCGGCAACCCCGAAACGACCGCCGGCGGCCGCGCCCTCAAGTTCTACGCCTCGATTCGGCTCGACATCCGCCGCATCGCCACGCTCAAGGAAGGCGAGACCGCGGTCGGCAACCGCACCAAGGTCAAGGTGGTGAAGAACAAGGTCGCCGCGCCGTTCCGCGAGGCCGAGTTCGACATCCTCTACAACGAGGGCATCTCGCGCGAAGGCGAGCTGATCGACTTCGCGGTCGACAAGAACGTGATCGGCAAGGCCGGCACGTGGTTCAGCTTCGGCGAGGAGCGATTGGGACAGGGCCGCGAGAACACGCGGCTGTTCCTTAAGGAACACAAGGACGTGCGCGCGAAGATCGAGTCGAAGCTCCTGCCGCAACTCGGGCTCGACGCGCCGGCGCCGGCGACTCCGGGGGCGGCGGCCAACGGCACGGCCGAGAGCGCCAGGCCCGCGGCCGAGGCGGCCCGCGCGGCCGCTGCGGCGGCGCCCGCGCGGCCGCAGACGCCCGCGGTCGCCGTGCGCGACGCGCGGCGGTAACGGAGCGGGGCGCCGCCTCGATTCGGGGCGGCGCCCGAACCCCGTGCGCGCACGCAGAGCCGCGCCATCGTCGGAGCCGATCGCGGACCCGGAGGCCGCGCGCGAGGCGGCGCTCAGGCTGCTCGAGCGCGCCCGGCGCACGCGAACGGATCTGGCGCGGCGGCTCAAGGACAAGGGCTTTGCGGCGAACGCGATCGACGAGGCGCTCGCGCGGCTCGAGCGCGTCGGGCTGATCGACGACACCGAGTACGCGCGCGCCTACCTCGCCGGGCGCTGGGGCCGAAGGCCCGCGGGCTGGCGCCAGCTCGAGCAGCAGCTGCGCGGTCGGGGCGTGAGCGAGGACGCCGTGCGCGCCGCGCGCGCGCAGGTCGAGGCGCGCGATGGCGCAGCCGACGAGGTGACTCTGGCGCGCCGGCTGCTCGAGCGCAGCGCGCGGCGCTACGAGAAGCTCGAGCCACGCGTGCGCCAGCAGCGGCTCTACGCGCTGCTCGCAAGGCGCGGATTCGACGGCGAGACGATTCGCCGGGCGCTCGCGCTGCCGAAGTCGGAAACCGGCCACTGAGCGGGGGCGGCAACCGAGGGCGCCCGGAGCCGGAAACCGGCTGCTGAGCGGAGCCGGAGAGGGACCGCTTGGCGAGACCACCCCGCCGCGCAGAGGCGATCGCTTCACGGATTGTGGTTGCCCGCGGAGGTCCTAAGCGGTTCGTGCCAGCAGCTCTAGCCGCAAGCAAACGCTCCGCAACAATTCGTTGACTTTCGAGTTCCTTCCGGCCAAATTGGTTCCTCGGCGATCGCACAACTCGCTAGTGCCGGACCCCTCTGGGGTCACCAGGAACGGCCCTCGCTTGCCGCTGGTAACCGGATCGCCAGCCAGCCCGAAGGTGTTGCCTTCGGCGCCGGCACCATGGACCTCCCAGGACGCCACACGCCTCACCCCCACACGATTTCCCCTTAAGGAGGGCATCGTGAGACGAACTGCTTTGTCCTGTGTTGCTGCAGCCTCGTTGCTTCTCGCGTTCACCGCGGCGCACGCCGACTCGACCAAGCTCGATCCGCGCGTCCGCATTGCCCTCACACGCCTTCAGACCGGAACCTCGCCGCAACAGCTTCGCACCGAGGGCACGGCGGTGAGCGATCAGGGCATGCTCGACGTGTTCATCCGCGGCAGCTTCAGCCCGATGGAGCTGCAGGCCATGGGCGTCGTGGTACGGACGCAGCTGCCGGGCCTCGTCACGGCGTACGTGCCGGCGAGCGCGGTCGATGCGCTCGTTGCCGATCCCAATGTGGTGACCGTGCGCGGCGCGGTGCTCGCGGAGCCGAACCTCAACGTCAGCGTGCCGACGACGGGCGCGGACGTGCTGCGCGGTGCGGGCCCCACGTTCACGGGCCTGAACGGCGCGGGCGTGCTGGTGGGCGACGTCGACACCGGCATCGACATCCACCACGGCGACTTCAAGGACGCCACCAACCTGAGCCGCATCAAGTTCATCTGGGACCAGACCGTGACCGGCACGCCTCCGTCCGGCTTCTCGATCGGCACCGAATGGACGAAGGCGCAGATCGACGGCGGCACCTGCACCGAGACCGACACCGACGGCCATGGCTCGCACTGCATGGGCATCGCCGCCGGTGACGGCTCGCAGACCGGCGGGGCGATCCCGGCGTTCACCTACGTCGGCATGGCGCCGATGGCCGACATCACGATGGTCAAGACGACGTTCGAGACCACCGACATCCTCGACGGCGTCAACTACATCTTCCAGAAGGCGACGAGCCTGAGCGAGAACGCGGTCGTGAACCTCTCGCTCGGCAGCGAATACGGTCCGCACGACGACACCAGCGATTTCGAGACCGGCCTGGACGCGCTGTCCGGCCCCGGCCGCATCGTCTCGGTGGCGGCGGGCAACGATCGCGGCACCAACTGGCACGCGGGCTGGACGATTCCGGCCGGTGGCGACAGCGTGAAGTTCTCGGTGACGGGAACGACCAACCTGCCGCTTGGCAACCCCAGTGCGGCGATCGACGGCTACTACAACAACCCCGACAACTTCAACGTCACGCTGCGCTCGCCGACGGGCGCATCCGTCGGACCGATCGCGCTGGGCGGCATCAACGCGGCCTATCCGGGCACGCTGCTCACGGGCAGCGCGAACGTCTACATCGAGAACGGCGCGTTCATCACCTCG
The DNA here is from genome assembly GCA_035500415.1 of Candidatus Acidiferrales bacterium. Lineage (GTDB taxonomy): Bacteria > Eisenbacteria > RBG-16-71-46 > RBG-16-71-46 > RBG-16-71-46 > CAIXRL01. The sequence continues at coordinate 13,173 of DATJXF010000081.1, forward strand.
AGCGGCGCGCGCGAGGTCTACATCGAGGTGACGCGCACCGCTTCGACGCACCCGGTGGCCGGCACGTGGACGCTGACCTTCACGCCGGTGAGCGTCTCGAACGGCCGCTTCGACGCGTGGAAGTTCTACAGCGGTGCGGGTGCGGCGACGTTCACGACGCACAACACCAACGACCACCTCGTGAGTGAACCGGGCGATGCGAGTGCCGTGATCACGGTCGCGGCGTACGCCACCAAGGCGTCGTGGACCGACTGCGGCGGCCGCTCGGTCAGCTACTCCTCGCCTCCGACCCTCGGCGACATCGCGTCGTTCTCGGGCATCGGCCCGACGCGTGACGGCCGCAACAAGCCTGACATCGCGGCGCCGGGCTTCGGCGTCGGCTCGGTCAAGTCAGCGGACAACACGGCCGTGTGCGGCTCGACGGCGTCGGCGCTGCTCAACGACGGCTCCAACCACACGATCAACCAGGGCACCAGCATGGCCGCGCCGCACGTGACGGGCGCCGCCGCGCTGCTCATGCAGAAGTTTGGCGCCTGGACGCCGGCGCAGATCAAGACCTACCTGAACGCGAACGCGACGCTCGACGGCTTCACCGGCTCGCCGTGGAACGCCAGCTTCGGCAACGGCAAGCTGCACCTCGGCGATCTCGTCAATCCGACCATCGCGGTCACGTCGGCGAACGGCGGCGAGAACTGGTTCATCGGCTCGTCGCAGTCGATCACGTGGACGGCGTCGGACAACGTCGGCGTGACGTCGGTCGACATCTACCTCTCGCGCAGCGGCGTGGGCGGTCCCTTCGAGACGATCGCGCTCGGCCAGCCGAACTCGGGCTCGTATCCCTGGACCGTGACGGGTCCCGCGACGAGCAACGCGTACATCAAGATCGTCGCGCACGACGCGGCGAACAACACCGGCACGGACCTGAGCGACGCCTCGTTCTTCATCCTCGAGGGCGCGACGGCGACGCTGCTGTCGACGTTCGTCGCGAACCCGATCGCTTCGGGCATCGAGCTGCGCTGGGAGCTGAACTCGCCCGGCGCGTTCTCGAACCTGACGATCGAGCGGGCGACCTCCGCCACGGGGCCGTGGAACTCGCTGGCGCTGACGACGCAGCGTGACGGCCAGGAGTACGTGGCGGTCGACGCCTCGGTGTCGGACGGCCAGACCTACCTCTACCGCCTGACCGGCACCTCGACGAACGGGCAGCTCACGACGCTCGGCCAGATCTCCGGCACCGCCGGCCAGGCGATCACGGCGTTCGCGCTCACGCGCGTCGCTCCCAACCCGACCAAGGACGTGACGAACGTCGAGTTCGCGGTGCCGCGCACCGCGGACGTCAAGGTCGCGGTGCTCGACGTCGCGGGCCGCGTGCTCGCCACGCTCGCGAGCGGTTCGCATGCGCCGGGCCGCTACCAGGTGCTGTGGAGTGGTGAGATCGGCGGCCGCAAGGCTCCGTCGGGCCTCTACTTCGTCCGCATGCAGGCGCCGGGCGTGCAGCTGACCCGCCGCATCGCCATCGCGCGCTGATCGATTCACAGGCTTCTCGGAACGGGCGGCCACCCTCGCAAGGGGGTGGCCGCTCCGTCTTACGCGGTCCGGGAGCGCGGCGCGTGTCGGGGCGCGCCGTGACCCGTTCGAGCCCTTCGCCGCCCGTCCAGCGTTCGTCGCCCGGCACCGTCACCGGCACTGCGTCCCCTGCTCGTTTCCGCTATTCTGCCGCGGATTCCAGCCTGCGATCGCACGAGGAGCCCGCGTCGCGACCGCTCGTCCACCTGCCGGAGCCCGGATGCCCGACGCCTCGACGCTGAAGACCGGCGCGCAGTTGCGCCGCAGCTTCCTCGACTTCTTCGTGCAGCACGGCCACACCGAGGTGCCGTCGAGCCCGCTCGTGCCGCACGGCGATCCGACGCTGCTCTTCACGACCGCGGGCATGGTGCAGTTCAAGCCCTACTACACCGCGACGGGCGACGTGCCGTACACGCGCGCGACGTCCGTGCAGAAGTGCCTGCGGCTCGTCGATCTCGACAACGTCGGGCTCACGCCGCGCCACGACACGTTCTTCGAGATGCTGGGCAACTTCTCGTTCGGACCGCGCGCGAAGGGCGCCTACTTCAAGCAGGACGCCGCCGCGATGGCGTGGGAGTTCGTGACCCGGGTGCTCGGGCTGCCGCGCGAACGGCTCTACGTCTCGATCTTCGAGGGCGAGGGCGCGCTGCCGCGCGACGACGAGGCCGCGGAGATCTGGAAGAAGCTGGGTGTCGCGGCGGACCACATCGTCGCGCTCGGCCGCAAGGACAACTTCTGGGGCCCCGCGGGCGGCGCGGGCGCGTGCGGACCGTGCAGCGAGATCTACTTCGACCTGGGCGAGAAGCGCCCGGCCTACCTGCCGAAGGATGCGTTCTGGGGCGAGGCTCCCGGCGATCCCGGCGACCGCTTCATGGAGTTCTGGAACCTCGTCTTCCCGCAGTTCGACGCGCAGTCCGACGGCAGCCTGAAGGCCCTGCCCAATCCGGGCATCGACACCGGCATGGGGATCGAGCGCCTCGCGCTCATCGTGCAGGAGCGCTCGACGATCTTCGAGACCAACCTGTTCGCGCCGCTCGTGGACGCGGTGATGGTGCACGCGAAGCCCGCGGGCGTGAACACGGCCGCGGCGTTGCGCGACGCGCGCATCGTCGCGGACCACGTGCGCGCGCTCGTTTTCGCAATCGCCGAGGGCGCGCTCCCCGGCAACGAGGGCGCGGGCTACGTGCTGCGCCGGCTGCTGCGGCGCGCGGTGACGCGCGGCCGCTCGCGCGCGAGCCTCGCGCTCGCGGAGAGCTTCCTGCCGCGCACCGCCGAGCGCGCGATCGAGCTCTTCGGTGGGCACTATCGCGAGCTCGTCCAGCACCGCGAGCGCGTGCTGCGCGTTCTCGAGCAGGAGGAGGCGAGCGCATGGCAGGCGATCGAACGGGGCGAAGTGAGGCTCGAGTCCATGCTCGTCGCCGGCAAGACGGTCATCACGGGCGCGGAGGCGTTCAAGCTGCACGACACGTTTGGGTATTCGATCGACGAGCTGGAGTTCGCGGCCGCGGAACACGGCGTCGCCGTCGACCGTGCGGGCTTCGAGCGGGAGATGAATGAGCAGCGCACGCGCGCGCGGGCGGCGAGCAAGTTCGGGCGCGATGCCGCGAGCGAGCGTGCGCCCTGGCGCGTCGTGCACACCGGCCCCGACTCGGCATTCACCGGATACGACGCGACCAGCGAGGACGGCGCACGCATCGTGCGCTGGCGCGAACGCGGCGACGAGCTCGAGTTCGTGCTCGAGCGGACGCCCTGCTACGCGGAGTCGGGCGGTCAGGTCGGGGACCGCGGCACGCTGCGCGGCCCCGGCGTCGCCGCGACGCTCGAGCAGGTGTTCCGCGAGGACGACGCGATCGTCCACCGCGTGCGGTTCGAGCGCGGCGATGGCGCGGCGCTGCTCGCGGCGTCCGCCGAGGGCGCGCTCACGGTCGCCGTCGATCCCGCGCTGCGCACGCCGACGCAGCGTCATCACACCGCGACGCACCTGCTCCACGCCGCGCTGCGCACGGTTCTGGGCGAGCACGTCCACCAGGCGGGTTCGCTCGTCGCGCCCGACCGGTTGCGCTTCGACTACGCGCACTTCGAGGCGCCCGATCCGGACCAGCTCGCGACGATCGAACATCGCGTCAACGACTGGGTGCTTGCGAACCGCGAGGTCTCGTGGCGCGAGCTGCCGATCGACGAGGCGAAGGCGCAGGGCGCGATGGCGCTCTTCGGCGAGAAGTATGGTTCGCGCGTGCGCATGGTCACGGTCGACGGCGTGCCCGAGGCCGGGATCGAGCCGAGCCGCGAGCTCTGCGGCGGCACGCACGTGCGCCGCACCGGCGACATCGGCGCGTTCGTACTCGTGGGCGAGACGGCGATCGCGAGCGGCGTGCGCCGGGTCGAGGCGCTCTGCGGCGCCGAGGCGCTGCGCTGGCTCAAGCACCAGAACGAGCTGCTGCAGCAGGCCGCGCACACGCTGCAGACGCCGCCCGCGTCCGTGCCCGCGCAGATCGAGAAGCTCAAGTCCGAGCTCGCCGAGCTGCGCCGCGCGCAGTCCGACGCGAGCAAGCTTGGGCTCGAGGCCGAGTTCGCGCGCCTCGCGGCGGGCGCGACGGCCGCGCCGCGGGGCCGCTGGCTCGTCGCCGAGCTCGCGGCGGGCGCCGAAACGAACGCCGTGCGCGACGCCGCCGACCGGCTGCGCGGCGCGCTCGGCACGGGCGCGGCCGTGCTCGCGCTGCGGAACGAGGGCAAGCTCACGTTCCTCGCGGCGGTGAGCGACGATCTCGTCGCCGCCAGAACGCTGAACGCATCGGATCTCGTGAAGCGCGTCGCGCAGGTGACGGGCGGCTCGGGCGGTGGCAAGCCGCACCTCGCGCTCGCGGGCGGCAAGGACGCGGGCAAGCTCGCCGACGCGCTCGACGAGGCGCGGCGCCTGCTCGGCGCGGCGCTCGGCGGCTGACGCGGATCGCGGGGGAGGCATGAAGGCACTCGTTCTGGCCGGCGGACGGGGCACGCGCCTGCGTCCCATCACGCACACGCGCGCCAAGCAGCTCGTGCCGGTCGCGAACAAGCCCGTGCTCCACTACGGGCTCGAAGCGATCGCGGCCGCGGGCATTCGCGACGTCGGCATCATCGTCAGCGATCCGCGCGAGCTGCTGCAGCCCGACCACCGCACCGGCGAGCTCGTCACCGTGCTCGTCAACTCCCAGGCCGAGATCCGCGCCGACGTCGGCGACGGCTCGGCGTTCGGGCTGCGCGTCACCTACATCGAGCAGGCGGCGCCGCTCGGGCTCGCGCACGCCGTCAAGATCGCCGAGGACTACATGGCCGGCGACTCGTTCGTCATGTACCTCGGCGACAACCTCATCAAGGACGGCATCCGGCCGTTCGTCGAGGAGTTCGAGCGCGAACGGCCCGACGCCCAGATCCTGCTCGCGAAGGTGGCGCGCCCGTGGGAGTTCGGCGTCGCCGAGCTCGACGGCGAACGCATCGTGCGGCTCGAGGAAAAGCCGAAGCAGCCGCGCAGCGACCTCGCGCTCGTCGGCGTCTACCTCTTCACGCACACGATCTTCGATGCGGTGCGCGCGATCCGGCCGTCGGGCCGCGGCGAGCTCGAGATCACCGACGCGATCCAGCACCTGATCTCGAGCGGTCGCAACGTGCGCTCGCACGTGATCCAGGGCTGGTGGAAGGACACGGGCCGCGTCGAGGACCTGCTCGAGGCGAACCGCATCGTGCTCACCGACGTGCCGCGCCGCATCGAGGGCACGATCGACGCGGCGTCGGTCGTCGAGGGCCCGGTGCAGATCGGGCCCGGCACGGTGATCGAACGCTCGCGCCTGCGCGGGCCGCTCGTGATCGGCGCGAACGCGAAGGTCGCCGACGCGTACGTCGGCCCGTTCAGCGCGATCGGCGACGGCGTCGAGCTCTCGCACTGCGAGATCGAGCACTCGATCGTGCTCGAGCGGAGCGTGCTGCGCGACGTCACCGGCCGCGTCGAGTCGAGCCTCATCGGCCGCGACGTCGTCGTGACGACCTCCGGCGCCCGGCCGAGCGCGCACCGGCTGATGCTCGGTGATTCGAGCCGGGTGGAGCTGGCGTGAAGGTGATGGTGACGGGCGCGGGCGGCATGCTCGCGCACGCCGTGATCCCCGCGCTGCGCTCGGCGGGCCACGAGGTCCTCGCGCTGACGCACGCGGAGGCCGACGTCACGCGGCTCGAGTCGCTGCGGTCGCCGGCGCGGGCGTTCCGCCCGGACTGGATCGCGCACTTCGCCGCGTTCACGCACGTCGACGCCTGCGAGCGCGAGCCCGACCGCGCGTTCGTCGTGAACGGACTCGGGCCGCGCAACGCCTCGCTCGCCGCGGCCGACGTGGGCGCGGCGGTGCTCGCGCTCTCGACCGACTACGTGTTCGACGGCGCGACGCCCGCGCCGCGGCGCGAGCACGACATCCCGGGGCCGCTCAACGTCTACGGTCGCTCCAAGCTCGCGGGCGAACGCGGCGCGCGCGAGGTGAACGCCCGGCACGTGATCGTGCGCACGTCGTGGCTCTACGGCCCGGGCGGGCGCAACTTCGTCGACACGATCCTCGCCGCGGCCCGCGCCGGCCAGGCGCTGCGCGTCGTGGACGACCAGCGCGGCTCGCCGACCTACACGGCGGACCTCGCGGGCGCGCTCGCCGGCCTGATCGAGCGCGGCGAGTTCGGCACCTACCACGTCACCAACCGCGGCGACTGCACCTGGCACGAACTCGCCGTCGAAGCGTGCCGCCTGGGCGGCATCGATGCGCCCGTCGCGGCGATCACGAGCGCCGAGCTCTCGCGCCCTGCGCGCCGGCCCGCGTTCTCGGTACTCTCCAACGTGTGGTACGAGCACGTCACCGGGCGGCCGCTGCCGCCCTGGCGCGACGCGCTCGCACGCCACCTGAGCGGCGTCGCGCCGCGAAAGGAGGGCTGATGGCCCGGGCCCGTCGCACCGCTTCCGCCGGTCCGCTCGAGTCGCAGGCGCGCGCCACGCTGCGCGAGACCGCGCGCACGCTGGCGCAGCTCGCTACGAGCGCGGCGCCCGCGGTCGCGGCCGCCGCCGAGGTGCTGGTCCAGTGCTTCGAGAACGGCGGTACCGCGTACTTCTGCGGCAACGGCGGCAGCGCCGCGGACGCGCAGCACTTCGCCTGCGAGTTCGCGGGCCGCTACCTGGTCGAACGCCCCGGCCTGCCCGCGGTCGCGCTCTCCACCAACTCCTCGGCGTTGACCGCGATCGGGAACGACTACGGCTACGGCGATGTGTTCTCGCGCCAGCTCGAAGGCCTGGGCTCGCCGGGCGACGTTCTCGTCGCCATCACGACGAGCGGACGCTCGGAGAGCGTGCGCCGTGCGGTGCGCGCCGCGCACGCGCTCGGCATGACGGTGATCGGCATGACGGGCGCGCGCGGCGGCGAGTTCGCGGCGATGTGCGACGTCGCGCTCGTCTCGCCGCACGCCGTGACCCCGCACGTCCAGGAGGGCCACCTCGCGATGGGACACGCGTTCTGCCTGCTCGTCGAGCGCGCGCTGTTCCCCGCGGCGGGTGCCGCTGCGCTCCCCGGGCGCCGTGCCGCGAAGCCGCATGCGCCGAAGCGGCGTACGCCCGGCCGCGCTGCGCCAGCCCGCGCGCGCCGCCCGAGGCCGAGCCGGTGATCCTCGCGCTCATCGAGTCGCTTCGCCCCAGGCAGTGGACCAAGAACCTGCTGCTCTACGTCGGCGCGATCTTCTCGCAGCACCTGCGCGATCCGGCCGTGCTGCTGCGCTCGACGGCGGGCGTCGTCGTGTTCTCGCTGCTCTCGGGCTCGGTCTACCTGCTCAACGATCTCCTGGACGTCGAGGCCGACCGGCTGCACCCGAAGAAATCCAGGCGCCCGCTCGCCTCAGGTCGGCTGCCGGTCGCCGCCGCGCGCGTCGCGCTGCCCGTGCTCGTCGCGGGCGTCGGCGCCGCGGCGTGGTGGCTCGGGCGCTCGTTCGCGCTGATCGCCGCGATCTACCTCGCGAGCAACCTGGCGTACAGCTTCTGGCTCAAGCGTCACGTCATCCTCGACGTGTTCTCGATCGCCCTCGGATTCGTGCTGCGCGCGATTGCCGGCGTCGAAATCGTGCGCGCGGTGGCGAGCGGCGTCCTGCTCTCGCCGTGGCTGCTCGTCTGCACGTTCTTCGGCGCTCTCTTCCTCGGCGTGAGCAAGCGCCGCCGCGAGATGATGAACGCCGGCGCCGCCGCGGTCGGCCAGCGCGCGGTGCTCTCGCTCTACACGCCCGAGCTGCTCGACGTGATGCTGGTCGTCTCGGCGACATGCACTCTCATCGCCTACGCGCTCTACACGATGTGGCCGACGACCGTGGCCAAGTTCCACACCGAGTCGTTGCTCTACACCGTGCCGATCGTCTCCTACGGCGTTTTTCGCTACCTGCACCTCGTGCGCGTTTCGGAGACGAGCGAGGATCCCTCCGCGGTCCTGCTCTCCGACCGGCCGATCCAGGCGACCGTCGCGCTGTTCCTTCTGGTGGTGGGGTGGATCCTCTACGTTGGGCGCTGATGCCCGGCCGCTCGCCTCGCCGCGTGGAGGTGACCGCCCGCGCGAAGCTGAACCTCGGGCTCGCGATCGGACCGCGACGCGAGGACGGCTTCCACGACCTCGTCACGACCTTCCAGTCGATCTCGCTCGCCGACACGCTGCTCGCCGAGCGCACCCGGCGCGGCTTCGAGCTCGAGGTGCGCTTCGAGCCGGAGTCGCGAGCGCCCGGCGCGGGCGAGGTGCCGATCGGGGAGGGGAACCTCGTGCTGCGCGCCGCCCGGCTCGTCCACGAACGGTTGGGACTCCGTGGCGGTGCGCGCTTCCGGCTCGTCAAGCGCATCCCCGCCGGGGCGGGCCTGGGAGGCGGGAGCGCGGATGCGGCGGCGGCGATCGCGGCCGTGCTCTCGCTCCACGGCCTGCGCGCACCCCTTTCGTGGCGGCTCTCGCTCGCGGCCGGGCTCGGTTCGGACGTGCCGTTCGCCGTTCTGGGCGGCACGGCGCTCGGGCTCGGACGGGGGGAACGCTTGCGCCGCCTGAGGCTCGCGAGGCCGTTTCAGGCACTGCTCGTGGTACCCAATTGGCGTATCTCGACTGCGGCTGCTTTTCGGACGATTGACAAAGGCAAATATGGCTTGACAGGTTGGGAAACCGCGCTCAGATTTGCCGCAAGCCTTGGGCAAAGCCAAGTTACGGCATCTCGCGCGACGCGCCTGGGGAACACGTTTGAACGGGTGCTGGGCATTCGAAGGCGGGATTTCGAGCGATTGGGCGCGGCCATGCGCGCCTCCGGGCTGTCCGAACCGCACCTGACCGGGAGCGGCTCCGGGACGTTCGCCCTCCTGCCGGCGAAGGCTCCGTTCCGGGAGATGGGTGGCCGCTTCGAAGGGGTTGGCCAGGTCTTCGTCGTCCGTTCCCGGGGGAGGGGCCTCCAGCTTCGAACGCAGCCGTAACCCGGCAACGCTGCAGGGATCGCATCGCGCGCCGGGGCTCGCTTCACCAAATCCAAGCGCTCACGACGAGCGCGCTCATCGAGCCAGCTACCCTTCACGGATGGCTCCGAGGTAGATCTTATGATCGAGATCACCGAGGTCAGGGTTTCGCTGCGGAATGACGAGAAGCTCAAAGCGTTTGTCAGCATCACGTTGAACGATTCGTTCGTGGTGCGTGGCCTGAAGATCATCAAGGGCAACTCGGGGCTGTTCGTTGCGATGCCGAGCCGCAAGCGGCCCGACGGCCAGCACCAGGATCTCGCGCACCCGATCAACGACGTGACGCGCAAGTACCTGACCGAGAAGGTGATGACGGAGTACGAGCGCGAGCTCTCCAACCCGTCGGTGCCGCCCGCGCCGCACGAGGAAGAGCACTCCTACTGACCCGCGGTTCGGCGCGCCGGTCGCAACTCCCCCGCGGCCGCGCCCCCCGGCGTTGACGCCCGCTGTGCCCCGCGGGTATGCTGCCCGCCGCTTTTCCCCAGCAGTTTCTCTGGGCCAATAGCCAGCACCCCGGGAGGCCTTCGCGGCCGAACGGACCGTAACGGAAATCCCGTTCTGTTGGTGGGGCGTGGCCAAGCGGTAAGGCACGAGACTTTGGATCTCGCATTCGGAGGTTCGAATCCTCCCGCCCCAGCCATCTCGCGCGGCGGAGCGGAGACGATCTCCCGGATGTGACGTCATGCCGCGCGTTTCCGGCTCGCCGGAGCCCGCGGCGCGATCGCGCGTCGACGAGTGCGCGCGGTCGTCGCGGATGAACGGGAGGTTCGCGCTTGGATCCCTGTCGCGTCTTCGCGGGCAACGCCAGCCGTCGTCTCGCGGCGTCGATCTGCGAGAAGTTGAAGGTGCCCCTCGGCGACGCCGAGGTGTCCTCGTTCGAGGATGGCGAGGTCTCGGTGCGCTTCAACGAGAACATCCGCGGCAGCGACGTGTTCATCGTGCAGTCGACGAACGCGCCCGCGGACTACCTCATGGAGCTGCTGGTCATGCTCGACGCGGCCAAGCGCGCGTCGGCGCGGCGCGTGACCGCGGTGCTGCCGTACTTCGGCTACGCGCGCCAGGACCGCAAGGACCAGCCGCGCGCCCCGATCACGGCCAAGCTGGTCGCGAACCTGATCACGGTCGCGGGCGCGGACCGTGCGCTCACGATGGACCTGCACAGCGCGCAGATTCAGGGCTTCTTCGACATCCCGCTCGATCACCTCTATGCGGCGCCAGTGCTCATCGAGCACTTCTCGCGGCTGCAGATCCCGAACCTCGTCGTGGTCGCGCCCGACATCGGCAGCGTGAAGATGGCGCGCGCCTACGCCAAGCGGCTGAGCGCCGAGCTCGCGCTCGTCGACAAGCGCCGCCCGCGGCCGGATGCGGTCGAGATCATGAACGTGATCGGTGACGTCGAGGGCAAGAACGTCGTCATGTTCGACGACGTGGTGACGACCGCCCGCACGCTCTGCCAGGCCGCCGAGGCCATGAAGCGCAGCGGCGCGCGCGACATCTACGCCGGCGTCACGCACGGCGTGTTCTGCCCGGGCGCCTACGAGCGGCTCGCCGCTTCGCCCATTCGCGAGATCGTCGTGACCGACACGCTGCAGCACGAGCCGGACAGCGTGCCGAAGCAGGTGCGCGTGCTGCCCGTCGCCGGGCTGCTCGCCGAGGCCGTGCAGCGCATCCACGAGGAAAGGTCGCTGAGCTCGTTGTTCGTCTGAACGTCGCGCCCTCGCGGCGCGTGAAGGTTTCCCGCAGATCCGGCCGCGTCCGGATCCGAATCCAGGTCGAGGAGGCATCATGTCGAACGTCATCCAGCTCAACGGGACGCGCCGGCAGCGGCTGGGCAAGGGCGGCGCCCGCAAGGCGCGCGCCGCCGGCCAGGTCCCCGGCGTGCTCTACGGCCACGGCGAGACCCCGCTCGCCGTCGCGGTCGCGACGCGCGACCTGCAGGTCGCGATGCGCCATCACAAGGGCGGCAACGCGATCGTGAACCTCAACGTCGAGGGTTCCGAGTACACGGCGCTCGTGCGCGAGGCGCAGTACGACCCGGTCTCGCACGCCGTGCTCCATCTCGACTTCCAGCACATCTCGCTCACCGAGACGATCCAGGTCGAGGTCGAGGTGAAGCCGGTGGGCGTGCCCGTTGGCGTGCGCGAGGCGGGCGGCATCCTCGAGATCATCGTTCGCACGGTCGAGGTGCGCTGCCTGCCGACCGCGATCCCGGACGAGATCCCGGTCGACGTCGCGCATCTCCAGATCGGCGACTCCGTGCACGTGCGCGACATCAAGGTCGAGGGCGTGACGATCGTCACCGATCTCGACGCCACGCTCGCGACCGTCGTGCCGCCGATCGTCGAAGAGGCTCCGGTGGCTGCGGAGGCGGCGCCGGTCGAGGGCGCGACGCCTTCGGAGCCCGAGGTCGTGGGCGCGAAGGGCAAGAAGGAGGACGAGGTCGCGGGCGAGAAGGAGAAGAAGGCCCCGGCCGAGAAGGACAAGAAGTAGCCGGCGGCCGTGCGTCTGCTGCTGGGCCTGGGCAACCCCGGCGAGCGCTACGCACGGACGCGCCACAACGTCGCGTGGCGCGTGCTGGACGATCTGGCCCGGCGCCACGGCGCGCGGCCCGGCGAGGACGATCCGCTCTACCGGACGCGCAGCGTGAGCCTCCGGGGCGGCGAAGTGGTGATGATGGAACCGCGCACGTTCATGAACGCGAGCGGCGAAGCGCTGGCAGCATGGTGGGCGCGGCACGGCGCGGACCTGGCCGGGCTGCTGGTGGTGACGGACGACGTGTACCTGTCCCTGGGCCGCATCCGCGTTCGCGCGCGCGGCACGTCGGGCGGGCATCGCGGGCTGGACAGCATTCAGGACGCGGTGGGATCGCGCGAGTACGCGCGGCTGCGGATCGGCGTCGGTGCAGCCGGGAGCAGCGCGGGGCTGCGCGAGCACGTGCTGGAGTCGGTGGCGCCGGAGGAGGAGCCGGTGCTGGAGTCGGCGATCCGCCTCGCGGCGGACGCGGTGGAGTGCTGGGCGGCCGAAGGCCTCCTGGCGGCGATGAACCGGTTCAATGCGAGGCTTCGCAAGGAGGTTTCCGAGTCGTGACCAAGTACGAGACCGTCTTCATCCTCGACCCGAGCTTCGATGAAGCGAAGGCCACCGAGGAAGGCGACCGCGTCTCCGGCTGGATCAAGGATCTGGGCGGTGAGGTGGTCGAGATCCAGAAGTGGGGCAAGCGGCGTCTGGCGTACGAGATCCGCAAGAAGCGCGACGGCGTCTACACGATGGTGGTCTGGCAGGGCCCGGGCCACGTGGTGCGCGAGGTCGAGCGTCGTCTGCGGCTCAACGAGTCCGTGATGCGCGCGCTGACGACGGTGTACGTCCCGCCGGAGCTTTCGCAGGGCGTTCCGGAGGGCGA
>DATJXF010000082.1:0-5590 GCA_035500415.1 Candidatus Acidiferrales bacterium
AACGTGGCCGGCGGACTCGGCATGACGGGCGACGTGGCGTTCTCCGGCGACGCCCCGCTCGGGTTCTCGTACGCGCTCCTCTCGCGCCTGCACGAGGTCGCGCCGGGCATCCGCGTGGACGCGCGGCAGCCGGACGTGGTCGCGCTCGGCATGTCGACCAAGGACGCGGCCGAACTCGAAAAGATCCGCTCCGTCTCGCGCGGCGCGGTCGTCGCGATGGGTCGCGTGCGCGACTACCTCGGGGCGCTGCGCGCGCAGGGCGACGGCTTCCGCGACGCGACGAACGCGGTCGCGACGCTCGGCCACGTCCGCGCGGTGCTGCGGCGCGCGTTCTCGGAGCAGGGCCTCGCCGAGGACGGCGAGAGCATCGTCTCGCAGGGCCGCGACGCGGGCGTGCCGCACAACCGCGGCAACGATGCGGAGCCGATCCGCGCGGGCCGCTCGATCATCGTCGACATCTTCCCGGGTGAAGCGGGCGGCGGCTACCACACCGACATGACGCGCACGTTCTGCGTCGGCGAAGCGCCCGAGGCGCTGCGCCGCGTGTACGCGGACTGCCGCGCGACGTTCGACGTCGCGATGCAGGCGGTGGCCGTCGGCCGGCCCTGCCGCGCCGCCCAGGAGGCGGTGTGCGACGCGTTCGAGCGCCAGGGCCACGCCACGGGGCGCTCGAACGCGGGCACGCAGGAGGGCTACGTGCACGGGCTCGGCCACGGCGTCGGGCTCGCGGTGCACGAGGGACCGCGGCTCGGCGGCGGCGAGGCGAACCGCGCGACGCTCGCGCCCGGCCACGTCGTCTCGGTCGAGCCGGGGCTGTACTACCCGTCGCGAGAGATCGGCGTGCGCATCGAGGATCTCGTCGCCGTGCTGCCCGACGGTCGGATCGAGAACCTCACGCCGTTTCCGTACGAGCTCGAAGTGAACGTGGGAGCGCACGCGTGAAGTCGACCTCCTACGAGGTGCCGCGCCCGCCGCGCTGGGAGAACGCGGTGCTCGTCGGGCACGCGGCGCGCGATCGCGGCCATCTCGAGCGCTCGCTCGACGAACTCGCGCTGCTCGCGGACACCGCGGGCGCTCGCGTCGTGGGCCGGCTCGTGCAGCGTCGCGGCACGATCCACGCCGCCACGTTCGTCGGCCGCGGCAAGCTGGACGAGCTCAAGGCGCTCGTCGAGGCGCGCGACGCCGAGGTCGTGATCTTCGACGACGATCTCTCGCCTGCGCAGGTGCGCAACCTCGAAAACGAGACGCAGCGCAAGGTGATCGACCGCTCGGAGCTGATCCTCGACATCTTCGCGCGACGCGCGCGCACGCGGGAATCGCGGCTGCAGGTCGAGCTCGCCCAGCTCGAGTACACGCTGCCACGGCTCGCGGGCATGTGGCGCCACCTCGAGCGCCAGGCGGGCGGCATCGGCACGCGCGGCCCGGGCGAGACGCAGCTCGAGACCGACCGTCGGCTCGTGCGCGAGCGCATCGCGCGGCTCAAGGCGGCGCTCGAAGCGGTGGAGCGCGAGCGCGAGACCCAGCGCCAGCGGCGCCGCCGCGAGTTCCGCGCCGCGCTCGTCGGCTACACGAATGCGGGCAAGAGCACGTTGTTCAACGCGCTCACACGCGCCGGCGTGTTCGTGGAGGACCGGCTGTTCGCGACGCTCGATTCGACGACGCGGCAGATGGTGAGCCCGGAGCGCGAGATCGTGCTCCTGACCGACACGGTCGGCTTCATCCGCAAGCTGCCGCATCACCTCGTCGCCTCGTTCCACAGCACGCTCGTCGAGGCCGTGGAGGCCGACCTGCTCGTCCACCTGATCGACGCCGCGGATCCGGACTTCCGCCGCCAGATCGCCGCGGTCGACGACGTGCTCGACCGGCTGCTCACCGAGCCGCGCCCGCCTCGGCTGCTCGTCTTCAACAAGCGCGACCGGCTCGACGACGAGCAGGTCGCCGCGCTGCGCGCGGAGTTCGAAGGCTGCCACGTGGTCTCGGCGCGTTCGGGCGACGAGCTCGCATCGCTGCGACTCGAGCTCTTCCGCCGCTCGAGCGAACGGCGCGTCGCGCGAGCCTCGTGACGCCATGGGCCGCATCGTCGGGACGGGCCGTATCGTGCTCGAGTTCGATCTCGCGCTGCTCGCACCGCCCGCGCGCGCGTTCGCCGCGGTAACCGAGGGCCGCCACCTCGAGCGCTGGTTCTGCGACGCGTGCGAGAGCGAGGCCGAGGACGGCGGACGGCTCACGATGCGCTGGCACCGCCGCAGCAGCACGGTGTGGCCCTACCAGGGCACGTGGACCGAGTTCGACGCGCCGACGCGCTGCCGCTGTCGCGGCGGCCATGAGGGTTATCCCCGCCGCGATGCGGGCGAGATCACGTTCGTGGTCGAGCCGCACGGCACGGGCGCGCTGCTGCGCGTGCGCCACGAGTTCCCCGACGTTCCCGAGTACGAACCGTTCGCGCGCGGCTTCCGCGAGAGCTGGCCGCGCGCGCTCGAGCGGTTGCGGCACTACCTCGCGCCCGCGGCTCGCGCCTAGGGCGCTCCTCGAAGGACGAGAGAACGCATGACCACCACCGCCACCACACCGCGTACGATCCGCTTCGGCCACAGCCCCGACGCCGACGACGCGTACATGTTCTACGGCTTCCACACCGGCGGCGCGGCGATCGAAGGCTGCCGCGTCGAGCACGTGCTGCAGGACATCCAGTCGCTCAACGTCCGCGCGATCCGCGATGGCGACCTCGAGATCACGGCCTGCTCCGCGCACGCCTACGCGCACATCGCCGACCGCTACGCGGTCCTGGCGTGCGGCGCCTCGTTCGGCTGGGGCTATGGACCCGTCGTCGTCTCGGCGCGGCCGATGCGCGCGGGCGAGCTGCGCGGCAGGCGCGTCGCGATTCCGGGGCCACTGACCACCGCCGCGCTGCTGCTGCGCACGGAGTGCCCGGAGGTCGAGACGGTCGAGGTCATGTTCGATCGCATCCCCGCGGCCGTCCTGGCGGGGGAGGTCGACGCGGGCGTCATCATCCACGAGAGCCAGCTCACATATCGCGACGAAGGCCTGCACAAGGTCCTCGACTTCGGCGAGCTGTGGAAGGACCGCGATGACCTGCCCGTGCCGCTCGGGCTCGACGTCGTGCGGCGCGATCTCGGTGAGCCGCTGATGCGCGCATGCAGCGCGGGCTTCCGACGGAGCATCGAGGTGGCGTTCGCGCACGAAGACGAGGCGATCCGCTACGCGCTCCAGTTCGGGCGCGGGCTCGACGTGCGCAAGGGCAAGACGTTCGTCCACATGTACGTGAACGATCTCACGCTCGAGATGGGCGAGCGTGGCCGCGCGGGGCTCGCACTGCTGTATCGCCGCGCGGTCGACGCCGGCGCGATCGCGAAGGCGCCGGACTTCACCGTGGTGTAAGGAGCTCGAGCCGGCGGGGGATCGACGTTCGAGGCCGGTGCGCGCGTTACCAGCGCCATCACGGGTGCCTCCGGGCGCGCCTTGGCCGGCGCGCCCTCGGTGCGCCGCCGGGCCGCGCCCGGAGGCGCGCACGCGAAATGCGATGAGTCCGCGAGCCCGAAGCCAGGGAAGGAGGGAGGGCGAGCGGCCTCAGCGAGCCGAGCACGAAGCGAGGCAAGCGTGTCGCAGCTTCGCGTGCGCGTCGCAGGGTAAGGCCCGGCGTCTCAGGCCGGCGCGATCCGTCGAGCGCTCGGCGGGCCGAGCTGCTGGACAGCTCGCAGGATGCGCGCGTCCAGACTGCGGGCGCACCTCACTTCCGGACGCTCGGCGATGCGGCGGGCCTCGTCGATGCTGCAGCCCAGGTTGCGCAGCGAGGAGATCACGTCGCGATGCAGCGCGGCCTCTTCGGTATCGATCACGGCTTGTGAGCTTCGCCGCTTCGCGTCCATGAAGCCGCGGCCGAACGAACGCTCGGCTGCGAACTGGTTGTGAGCCCGGCAGCGCAGCCGGAGGTTCGCGACGGTCGTCTGGCCGCCGCGGGCCACGGGCTCGATGTGATCGAACTCGAGGCGAGATCTCTCTTCGCAACGATGGCCTGACTCGCCGAGGAAAGTGCATCGCCCGCCGTCGCGCTGCCAGACGTGCCTGCGAATATGCGCCGGGATGTGACGCGGGTTCTTCGAGGTGCGAGCGCGGCGGGGCCGGTCCGTCGCCGCGCACTTGCGCCTCTCTTCCTGCTGCACGAGCACACGAAGTGCGCGAGCGAGAATCTGCGTCATGTCGCCACTGGGGACCGCATGGCCGAGCAGCTCCTTCGCACGCTGCAGGTCGTCCTGCATCTGCTGCGTGGCCGTGAGCTGCCAGGCGTAGCGCTGCGGCGAGAGCGGTTCGATTCGAGGCCGCGGCACGATGGGTCGCGGACCTGACAACTCCTCAACCCGCAGTGCTGCGGGTTTCGTTTCGTCGTGCTGAACTCGCGATTCAAGCGGTGCGCTCTGCGCCGGCAGGTCGAGTTTCGGAGCCTGCCCCGCCAGGAGCACTTCGATCTCGAAACGCGTCTTGTGCGCCGCGGCCGCGAGCAGCTCTGCCGAGTTCTCCGCGGTCAGCTGCGGCGCCAGAACGTTCAGGTGACTGATGTCCAGCCGCCCGTCCTCGAGCATCGCGAAGATCCGCGGGAATCGTCGCGCGAGGCGCGCCTGCCGGACGCGCCGCTCGGCGACGTCGCTCGAGACGCCGAGCACGTCCTTGCACCATGCGCTCGCCGAGCCGTAGCCCGCGGCCAGGTAGTGCTGCAGCGCATCGACCGCTCCGATCCGTGCAAGCAGGTGGGCGATCGAGTGGCGTTCCTGCTCAAGGCAGAGAACCGCTTCCTGCTGGAGCTGTGCGAACGGCTCGTGATCGACGTCGAAGGTGCGCACGGCAACTCCACCTCGGGGGCGGGTCGCGAGGGCGCGCACATCATCGCATGCGAGAATCGGCGCCCGCAGAGCCGCGGAGCGCGAAGATCGTGAGGCGTCGCGACAAAGTTGCCGAAGAACGCGCGGCGCATTCGCTGCGCGGCGCCTGCGTCGCGTTCACGCCGCTCGCCAACAACACCGCCGGGCTCGCGCAGAGCGGGACGAAAATCGCGTCAAGGGCAATCTCAGGTGCACCGCGCACGCCTGCTCACCGCGAGCGGCGCGCGCTGCCCTCAGCGAGCCTCCTGACTCCTCAAGTACTCGGCGACCGAGCGCTCCTCGCGATCGCGCAGCGACGTGCACTGCTGGACCTGGTCGCCCAGGCGCTCGAGCGTCGAACGGACGCCCGGCGCGCTGCGCTGCGGATCGCCGAAGAACGCCTTCGCCGCCGCGAGGCGCTCCTGCGAGCAGGCGCCTGCCAGCGTGGGCAGGAAGCGCAGCGCCGGCGGCGGGACGCGATGCGAGATCGTGCCGTAGTGGTCCATGATCCACTGGAAGAACTCGCCCGTCTGCGCATCGCTGCGGTCGCGGAAATCGCGCCACATGGTCGTCGTCTCCGACGCGCGCACGGCGTCCGAGAGCGAGTACTCCAGCGCACGCTCGCGGAGCGTCGGATCCTCGAACGCCCCGAGCGCGGCCAGGTACTGGCGGCGCATCGCGGGCACTTCGCTCGTCTCGAAGCGGTGGCGCAGGTC
>DATJXF010000083.1:0-23376 GCA_035500415.1 Candidatus Acidiferrales bacterium
GTAGAACACGACCTGGTTCTTGGGTGGGCGCTTGGCCTTGAGGAGCGCAGTGTTCGCCGCGCGCCAGAGATCCTGCGGCGTCTCGGCGTGCTCGGGAAAGAGCGCGACGCCGACGCTCATCGTGACGTGCACGCGGTGCGCGCGGCCGTCCAGCCCCTCGAGGCGGATCGCGGTGCGCTCGATCGTGACGCGCAGTCGCTCGGAGATCGTGAGCACGTCCTCGCTCGAGACCGGCGGCGTGAGGAGCACGGCGAACTCCTCGCCGCCCCAGCGCGCGACCGTGTCGAACGGCCGCACGCCGGCGCGCAGCGTCTGCGCGACCTGCACCAGCACCTGGTTGCCGGCCTCGAATCCGAACGACGTGTTGAAGGACTTGAAGTCGTCGATGTCGCAGATGAGCAGCGCGAGCGAGTTCTGCTCGCGTTGCGCCCGCGCGATCTCGTTGCGGATCTGCAGGTCGTAATACGAACGGTTGTAGACCGTCGTGTGCGGATCGACGAACACCAATTTCTCGATGCGCAGCGCGCGCTCGATCACGCCGCCGCAGAAATCCGCGAGCAGTGCGATCATTGCGAGGTCGGCGTCGCGATAGGGATCGACTTCGAGGCTGCGCACCTCGAGATGGCCGAGCGGCTGGCCGTCGCTTCCGGTCACCGCCACGACGACGAGCGAGCGCGTCGCAGCCTGACGCGCGGGCGCAGCCAGCGAGCCGCTCTTCTCGGTATCCGGGCAGTAGAACACCATGCCATGGTGCTCCATCGCGTCGCTCGCCAGCGTCCGGTCGAGCGGGTGCTCCATCGCGGTGGCGTCGTCGTCCTCGCGCCCGAAGAAGCGGACGAGCGCCGAGTCGAGCAGCTCGCGCCCCGCCTGCTCGAGCTGCGCCGCGAGCCCCGCGCGCGTCGTGCCGGTGCGCGGATCGCTGAAGATGAGCGGATCGTCGAGACGGATGAGCCGGCGCACCTGGTCGAGTCGGGCGGGCGCCTGCGTGGGCAGCGCCGTGCGCGGCTGCACGCGCACGCCATCGCGCATGCGCGGCCCCGGCAGCTGGAGCGTGATGATGTCGTGCTGGCCGCGCGGCTGGTAGCGCACAGCGGGCCCGGATGCGCCGGGCTCGGCGGGCACGCGACGCAGCGAGCCCTGCTGCTCGAGCAGGTCGATCGCGTGGAGGGCCGCGCGCTCCACCTCGGTGGCCACGCCGGAGCGCAGCGCACGCTGGACGCGCATCCGATCCGCGGGGGGCAGCTCCTCGACGGGCAGCAGGCGTTCGAGCAGATCGCGGAATCCGATGTGCTTCTGCTTCATGGGCTCACCTGCCTCCTTGCCGGTTGCCCTGCGATGGTCCTGGACGCTCTGGCTCACGGGGGACGCCTCGAAGGATGCCGATGCGAGATGCAGAACCCGCGTACGGGACGCCGAGATTCTATCACACGCGCGCGCGTGAACCGGCGCAACGCGCGCGGCCGTTTCGGCTTGACGCCCCTGCGCCCGCTCCGTACGGTGCGGGCTCGCGCCCTCTCATGGCATGTCTCGTGACCCGGCAGACCTCATGCGCCTTTCCGAACTCCTCAATTCGCAGGCCATCTCGACGCGCCTGCAGGCGACGGCCAAGCGGGAGGCCATCGCGGAGCTGGTGCAATTGCTGGAATCCGCGCACGGACTGAACAGCCAGGGCGAGATCCTCGATCGCGTGCTGCGGCGCGAAGCCATGATGTCGACCGGAATCGGCAACGGCGTCGCGATCCCGCACGGAAAGGCCCGGCTCGTCGACCGCCTCGTCGCCGCGTGCGGCGTCTCGCCGACGGGCATCGACTTCGAATCGGCCGATGGCGAGCCGGCGACGCTCTTCGTCCTGCTCGTCGCACCCGAGAGCGGCGGCGCACTGCACGTCAAAGTGCTGGCCAACATCTCGCGCCTGCTCAAGGAGGAGGCGGTGCGCCGCCAGCTGCGCGAGGCCACGAGCCCCGACGCGTTCTTCGCCGCGCTCAAGGCGGCCGAGGGCGTCCACATTCCGCAGTAGGCTCCGTCGGATCGCGCCGCGCGGCCGCGCGGCGCGAAGTCCGGGGATGCTCAGCGTCCCACCCGGCCCCGGCGGGCCGCCGCGGGCCGCGCGCGCCGCGCAGGGAGGGCCCGTGCAGCTGCTCGATGCCTGGACCTCGCTCGCTCCATTCGACCTCGTCCGCCTGCTCCTGCTTCCGGTCGTCGTGCTGCTCGCGGCGCTGCTGCCCGGGCGGCGCGCGGCGATGGCCGCGGCGCTGCTCGTCGCGGTGACCGTCGCCGGGCTCGACGAGCTCGCCGCCCCTTCGTGGGTGCGGATCGGCTGGGTCGTGCTCTGGGCGCTCGTCGCGTGGCAGGCGGGCGCGCGCGGTGAGGGCGCGGCGCCCGCGCGTCCCGCGCGTCGCGGCGCGCTCGAAGCGGGCGCGGTCTCGCTGCCGCTGGGCTTCGCGCTGCTCGTGCTGCTGCTCGTCGCGCTCTCGCGTCAGGACCTCGCGCCCGCCGAAGCCCGGCGCGCCTCGCTCGGCGCGCTCGTCGTCGCGGCGGGGCTGCTCCATCTCATGCTCCGCCGCCACGTGCGCCGCGCGCTCGTCGCGTTCGCCGCGCTCGCGCTCGGCCTCGAGCTGCTCGCCGCCTCGGCTCGCGCGACCGACGTGCTCCACGCCGGCCCGCCGGCGGGCGCGGCGCTCGGGGCCGCGCTGCTCGCGGTGGCGCTCGTCACGCGCATCGCGGTCGCGCGCGAGCGATTCGCGGGCTCACCGCTCGTGAGCGACGCGCACGACCTGCGCGACTGAGCGCGGGAGCGCCTCCCATGCCAGCGCCCCCACGCCTTCCCCGCGAGCTGCCGGGCCTCGCCGCGGCGGCCGCGGGCCTCGCGCTGCTCGCGGTGCGGGGCCTGGTCGCGGCCGCGCTCGGCGCCGAGCTGCTGGCGGTGGCGTTCTGGTCGTGGTCGCGACTCGGCGCGGATCGCAGCGAACAGCTTGCGCGCTGGGCGTGGCTGCGCCGGCCCGCGATGGCACTCTGGCTCGCGAGCGCGCTCGCGCTCGCGCTGCCCGCGCCGCGCGCGATCCCGCCTTCCGCGGCGCCCGCGGCTGCCGAATCCGATCGTTCCGAGATCCGCGCGACGCCGCCGCGCGAGGGACGCGACCCGCTCGCCCCCCTGCGCGCGCTCGAAGCGGCGGCGGTGCTCTGGGCGGGCCTCGAGCTCATCGGGGCGCTGCCGCTCTCGCGTCCGTTCCCCGATCTCACGGGGCCGCTCACGAGCGCCGGCCCCTGGCTGCCCGCGGTGCTGCCCGCGGCGGGCTTCCTCGTGCTCTGGCGCCAGGCGCCGGTCTGGCTCGCGGCGCCGTGGCTGCGCGAAGCCGCCGAGCTGCTGCTGCTCGTCGCCGCGATGCTCGCCGTGCTGCGCGCCTACACGCGCCACAGCTGGACCGCGTCGCTGCGCTGGCTCGCCGTGTTCGACTCGGCGCTCGCGGCGTTGCTCGTCGCGCTCGATGCGGTGCCTCCCGAAATCGCGTTCCTGCTGTGGTTCGGCGCCGCGGGCGGAAGGCTGATCGCGCTCGGCGCGGAGATCCGGGGCGCGGCCGGGCGGCGCGGGCCGCAGCTCGCCTCGCTCTGGCGTGCGGCGGGCTGGACCGCGGGGGCGGCGCTGTCGTGGCCGCTGCTGGTCGAGGCGGGTTTCTCGGGCGGGCGATTCCGGCCGCTGCCGTTCGTGCTGCTCGGCGCGCCGGTGCTGCTCGCGGCGCGGCTCTCGCTGGGGCGGTTGATCGAGGCGCCGGAGCGCCGCGCGTTCGCGCGCCGCGATCCTGCGCGCGCGCTCGGCATCGCGGGCGCGCTCGCCACGCTGCTCGTGGGCCCCGCGGCGCTGCTGCTCGCGTGGTGGGCGGGCTACGAGGCGACGTTCCCCGGGGCCTGGCTCGCGCTCGTGCCCGCCGCGCTCGGGGCGTGGCCGCGGTCACGCCGCGCCGAGAGCGCGGCCGAGGTACCCGCGCTCCTGCGGGCCTCGCTCGCCGCGAGCGCGCCCGCGCGCGAGTTCGCACTCGCGATCTGGCGCTCCGTGGTCGGGCTCGAGCGACGGCTCGCCGGCACGGTCGTGCGCGCGGTCGGAGCGTTCGGCGCGCCCGCGCGCGACCTGCACACCGGCGACGCGCAGGAGTACCTGCTGCTGCTCGTCGGGGTCGCGATGCTCGCCCTGCTGCTGCCGCTGCTGCGATGATCGCACTCGGGCCCGCCGCGCTCGGCATCGCGCTCGCGCTGCTCGCGGCGCTGCTGTTGCGTCTGCTCGACGGCCGCGCACCGGGCGCGGACGGCGCGTTCGCGGCGTTCGCCTGGCTCGCGCTCCTGCCGCTCGCGGCGCTCGTCGTGTGGCCGCAGGAGACGACGCTCGCGCGCGCGGGGCTCGCGGCGGGCCTCGCGGTGGCGCTCTTCGCGCGCGATCGTGAGGATCTCGCGCAGAGCGAGGTCGCGCTCAAGCTCGCGTGGACGCTGGGCGGGGCGCTCGCGCTGGCGTGGGCGGCCGACTCGTTGCTCGCGAGCGCGGCGGGCAGCGCCGTGGCGCGCGAGCAGTGGCCCGCGCTCGCGCTGCAGCTCGATCCCTACGCGCTCTGGATGTCGGCGCTCGCACTCGCGCTGCTCGCGGCGGTCGTGCTGCTCGGCGCGGCGCCGTTCCACTTCTGGCTCGCGGACGTCGTGCAGGGCGCGCGCGCGTGGCAGGCGCCGATCGTCGCGGCGGGGCTCGCGGCCGCCGGCGCGGAGCTGCTCGCGCGACGACTCGACGGCATCGACCGCTTCGCCGCGGGCGCCGCGCTCGCGCGCGCCGCGCTCGGGCTCGCGGCCGTGCTCGCGCTCGTCGCGGGCGCGGCGACGCTCGCGGTGCAGCGCCGCCCCGAGCGGCGCGTGGGCACCCTGGCGAGCCTGCAGGGCGCGCTCGTGATCGCCGCGCTTGCCGCCGATCCCGGCGCGAGGCCGTTCGCCTCGGCCGGCGCGGGCGCGCTCTCGCGCTGGGCGGTGCACCTCGCGCTCGCGCTCTCGGGTGCGGGCGCGCTCGCGCGCTTCGTGCCCGCCGAGTCGCGCGCCTCCGAGGGCGCCGCGGCGCTCTTTCGCCGCCATCCGTGGAGCGCGCTCGCCGGGTCGTGGTCGCTGCTCTCGCTCGCGGGCGCGCCGGGCACGCCAGGCGCCACGTGGTGGCTCGCGGTCGCGCGCGAGCTCGCCGCGCGCCACCGCACCGGGCTGCTGCTCGCGCTCGCGTTCGCATGGCTCACCTCGTTCGCGGTCGCCGTGCGCGAGATCCGCAACGCCTTCGGCTCGCCCGAGCCGGCGTCGCCCCTGCCGCGTGAGACGCCGCTCGCCGCGCGGGCGGCGCTCTGGTGCGCCGCGGCCGGGCTCGCGGCGCTGGCGTGGTGGAGCTGGCCGGCGTGAGCGCGATCGCCCGGGCGTCGCACCAGGGCTCGCGGCCCTTCCGAGCCCAGTCGAAGGCTGCGCCAACCTTTCACCGGCCGGCGCACGCGTTGTGATCCGGTCCCGGCGCGCCGTAGCATGCCTCGACCGAAGCCGATCACGCATTTCGCGACGGATCACCAGGAGACCTCCCATGCGCACGTTCCATGGACCGCACCTGCGCAACCTGCCGCTCCTCGCCGTTCTGGTCGCCGCCGCGCTGTCGGGATGCGCCGCAGGCCAGATGGGCAACATGTGGCGGGACGAGACGTTCCAGACGCCCGGTTTGAAGAACGTGCTGGTCGTGACCCTGCGCAAGGACGCCATGCGCCGCCGGCTCTGGGAGGACAGCTTCGCCGGCGGGCTCGCGGCCTACGGCGCCAGGGCCACGCCTTCGTACCGCCTGTGGCCCGATGCGGTCCCCGACACGCAGCAGGTCATCGACGCCGTCCGGCAGTACGGCTACGACGGCGTGCTCGTCAACATGCGCCGTCCCAACAGCCAGGAGGAGACGTGGACGCCCGGCTACACCCGGCGGGAGGCGGTCACGCGACTCAGCCCGTTCACCGGCGCCTACAACACGTACTGGAAGGAAGTCGAGGTGCCGCCCAGCACGGAGACGACCGTGATCGTGAACTTCCAGACCGACCTCTGGGCCACCGGCGGCAACGGGCGGCTCGTCTGGTCGGGCGAGACGAACACCACCGACCGCGGGGACGCGAGCACCATCCACCACCAGACGGACGGGCTCATCCTGCCCGAGCTGGCGCGCTCGGGCCTGCTGGCGGCGAAGACGCGGAAGTAGCCCGCATCGGTTGCACCGCGCTCACCTTCGCTGCGAGCCGGCCACCGGGCAGCGACCCGTCGCGCTTGCGCCCGCCGGGCAACGAAACGCCCGCCGCGCGTTGCCGCGGGCGGGCTCGTTGTGCCGGAGTTGGTGCGCCGCCTTGGAATCGAACCAAGAACCTACTGATTAAGAGTCAGTTGCTCTGCCAATTGAGCTAGCGGCGCAAAGCCTCGCCGACGGACACGCAAGAGGGAAGGCGCCGGCGAAAAAGCCGCGTGAATCTACGGTCGGCATGGGGGTGCGTCAAGCGCGCAAATGGCGGGCCGCACGCGTGCATGCTACTGTTCGCGGCCATTCGAACGCGATCGTTTCACACGCGGAGGCTTCGGTTGGCGAGCGGACAGATCCGGCCCGGGATGGCCCGTCACGCGCGGCCTGCGCCGCTGATGCGCCTCGCTCTCCGCCTCGATTCCGACCCCGTTCGGCGCCGCGCCCGGCCGCCGCGCGCGTTCGACTGACCGCCGCCATGGCGCCGAAGCACCAGGCTCCTCGCGGCACGCGCGATCTGCTGCCGGATGAAACCGCACTCTGGCGAATGGTCGAAGCGCAGGCGCGCGGCGTGCTCGAGCGCTACGGCTACGGCGAGATCCGCACGCCGATGTTCGAGGACTACGAACTCTTCGCGCGCAGCGCGGGCGAGTCGAGCGACGTCGTGCAGAAGGAGATGTACCGCTTCCGTGATCTGGGCGATCGCGATCTGGCGCTGCGCCCCGAGTTCACGGCCGGAGTGATGCGTGCCTACCTCGAGCACGGCCTGGGCGGCCGCGCGCGCGTGCACCGGCTGTGGAGCATGGGGCCGGTGTTCCGCTACGGCCGGCCCCAGAAGGGCCGCTACCGGCAGTTCGCGCAGCTCAACTGCGAGCTCGTGGGCTCGGCTGCATCCGGCGCGGACGTCGAGATGATCGCGCTGTTCGTCGACCTCTACGAGGCGTGGGGCTTTCCTGACCTCACGGTGCTCGTCAACAGCGTCGGGCAGCCCGCGACGCGGCGGGCGTACGGCGACCGGCTGCGCGAATGGCTCGCGCCGGTGCGCGGGCAGCTCGGTGCCGACTCGCAGCAGCGGCTCGTCACGAACCCGCTCCGCGTGCTCGACACGAAGGACGAGGGCGACCTCGCGCTCCTCGCCGGGCTCGGCACGATGCCGCGTCTCGTCGATACGCTCGACGCCGAAGACCGCGCGCACTGGGACGACGTGCGCGCCGGGCTCGAGGCGGCGGGGATCGCGTACGAGATCGACCACGGCCTGGTGCGCGGGCTCGACTACTACACGCGCACCGCGTTCGAGGTGCACGACCGCTCGCTCGGCGCACAGAGCGCGCTGGGCGGCGGCGGGCGCTACGACGGCCTGATCGAGATGCTCGGCGGCCCGCCCACTCCCGGCGTGGGCTTCGCGATCGGGCTCGATCGCGCGTTGCTGGTGCTGGAGCAGCGCGGGGTGCGCGCCGACAACTCCCGGACGGTGTGCCTGGTCGCGATGGAAGGCACGCGCGCGGCCGCGACCGCGCTCGCGCGCGAGCTGCGGCGCGAGTTCGCGGTCGAGACCGACGTCGACGCCCGCGGTTTCTCGGCGCAGATGAAGGCCGCGGGCAAGTCGGGCGCCCGCTGGCTCGTGGTGCTGGGCGAGGACGAGTGGAAGCGCGGCGAGGTGGCGCTCAAGGATTCCGAGACAGGGGCTCAGGTGACGCTCGCGCGCACGGCGCTGGCGGATGCGCTGCGCGAACGGATGCGCGATCGGGGAGAGGATCGGTGACGCACGAGCTGGAAGGGCTGGGGGACTGGCGGCGCACGCACACCTGCGGCGGGCTCACGACGGCGAACGCGGGCGCGACGGTCACGCTGATGGGCTGGGTTCACCGCACGCGCGACCACGGCGGCGTGCTGTTCATCGACCTGCGCGACCGCTACGGCGCGACGCAGGTCGTCGTGCACCCCGAAACGGGCGGCGCCGCGCTGCTCGGTCGCGCCTCGCGCCTCGGCAACGAGTACGTGATCGCCGTGCGCGGGCCCGTGCAACGCCGGCCCGCCGACGCGGTCAACGCCGCGCTCGCGACCGGCGAGATCGAGGTCGACGTGCGCGAGCTCAAGGTGCTGTCCGCCTGCGATCCGCTGCCGTTCCAGGTGAACGAGGAGCACGTGCTCGCGAGCGAGGACCTGCGGCTCGAGTACCGCTACCTCGACCTGCGCCGGCCCGAGCTCGCGAAGGTGCTCGCCCTGCGCCATCGCGCGGCGATGTCGGCCCGAGCGTACCTGAGCTCGCAGGACTTCCTCGAGATCGAGACGCCGGTGCTGGTCAAGCCCACGCCCGAAGGCGCGCGCGACTACGTCGTGCCCAGCCGCGTTCACCACGGCCGGTTCTACGCGCTGCCGCAGAGCCCCCAGCTCTACAAGCAGACGCTCATGATCAGCGGGCTCGACCGCTACTTCCAGCTCGCGCGCTGCCTGCGCGACGAGGACCTGCGCGCCGACCGCCAGCCCGAGCACACGCAGATCGACCTCGAGATGAGCTTCGCGTCCGAGGAGGACGTGTTCGCCGCGGTCGAGGGCCTGTTCACGACGCTCTGGAAGGAATGTCTCGGCGTGAGCGTCTCCGCGCCCTTTCCGCGCATCACCTACGACGAGGCGATGCGCCGCTTCGGCTCGGACAAGCCCGACCTGCGCTTCGGGCTCGAGTTCGTCGACGTGACGGCGCTCTGCGCGCAATCGCCGCGCAACGTCGTCGCGAACGGCGCCCGGGCGCCGGGCGGGATCGGCGTTGCAATCACGCTGCCCGGCGGCGCGGACATCTCCGGCACGCAGCTGCGCAAGTACGAGGACGTGGTCAAGGGTGCGGGCGCGGGCGGGCTCACATTCTTCAAGGTGCTGCCCGGCGATCGCGAGAAGCAGCAGGTCATCTTCCCGGACGAGCTGCTCGACCGCTTCCTCGCGGCGTGCGGCGCGCGCGAGGGCGACGCGGTCGTGTTCACGAACGGCCCGTGGGAGCGCACCTGCAAGGCGCTCGGCGTGCTGCGCACGCAGCTCGGCCAGGCCGAGCTCGAGCGCCGCGGCCTGCTCGATGCGCCGCCCGAAAAGCAGGAGTGGCGCTTCCTCTGGGTACGCCAGTTCCCGCTCTTCGAGTGGAACGCCGATCAGAAGCGCTGGGAGCCCAAGCACCACATGTTCACGATGCCGAACCCGGAACAGCTCGAGTACCTCGAGACCGATCCCGGCAAGGTCTACGCGCAGCTCTACGATCTCGTGCTGAACGGCAACGAGCTCGGTTCGGGCTCGGTGCGAATCCATCGCCCCGACATCCAGGAGCGCGTGATGCGCGTGATCGGGCTCACGCACGAGCAGGCGCACGAGAAGTTCGGCTTCCTGCTCCAGGCCTATCGTTTCGCCTCGCCCCCGCACGCCGGCATCGGCATCGGGCTCGATCGCGTGATCATGCTGATGGCCGGCCGCGACTCGATCCGCGACGTGATCGCGTTCCCCAAGACCGCGAGCGCGACGAGCCTCATGGACGGCAGCCCGGGCCCGATCGAGGACGAGGCGCTGAAGGAGCTGGGGATCCGGTTCTGATGCTCGTCGCCGACGCCCAGAGGGCGACACGCACCGCCTACCGCGGCGGGCTCGCCGGACAGCTCGTCTCGGCGGCGGTGTGGGCGGCTTCCGCCGCCTGCGGCACGTGGGGCAGCCACACGCTCGCGATGATCGTGCTTGTGTTCGGCGGCTTCTTCATCTTCCCGCTCACCGTGCTCTCGCTGCGGCTCGGCGGCGTGCGCGCCCCCGCGGGTCCGCGCAATCCCCTCGACTCGCTCGCGATCCAGGTCGCGTTCACCGTGCCGCTCGCGCTCCCGGTCGTGCTCACGCTCGCGCACTTCGCGCCGGGCCTGTTCTTCCCGGCGGTGCTGCTGATCGTCGGCGCGCACTACCTTCCGTTCGTCTTCCTCTACGGCATGCCGCAGTGGTTCGGGCTCGGCGGGGCGATGCTGGCCGGCGGCTACGTGCTCGGCTGGGTGCGCCCCATGGGGTTCGCTGCGGGCGGCTGGTTCGGCGCGGCGGTGCTCGCGGTCTTCGCGTTCGTGGGATGGCGGACCGTGGTCGCCGAGGAGCGGCGGAGCGCCTCATGATCCGCTTCATGCTCTTCATCGACGGCACCTGGCTCTACTCGAACACGTCGCGACTCGTCGAGGCGTCGGGCGAGCCGGGGTTCGCGCTCGATTTCGGCAAGCTGCCGCGCGTGCTGGCCGACGAGGTCGCGCGCGCGATGGGCCACGACGAGTACACGGTCGTGCGCACGCACCTCTTCGGCAGCTACGCCGACAACGTCGATCCGCGCGATGTCGAGCCCGTGCAGCGCCGGCTGGGTTTCTTCGGCCTGCTGCGCCAGCAGCACCATTACGAGGTCGAGGCGTTCCCGATCAACTTCCGCGGCAAGCGCCTGCGCAAGACGGATCGCGATCCGGACGACACGTTCGAGCCGAAGGAGAAGTGCGTCGACATCGCGCTCGCGACCGCGATGCTGTTCAACGCGGCCATGCCGAACGCGTACGACGTCGCGATCGCCGTGCTCGGCGACCAGGACTTCAAGCCGGTGCTCCAGAGCGTGCGCCGGCTCGGGAAGCGCGTCGCGATCGCGAGCGTCCAGGGCGCGTGCGCGGGCGAGCTCTCGGATCCGGTCGATGCGGCGCGGCTGCGAGACCTCGACGTGATGTGGCTCGAGGACCTGCTGCCACGCCTCGCGCGCCGCTACGATCCGCACGTGCTGGAGTGCCAGTCGCCGATCCACGTCGGCGACCGCCAGGTGACGACGACCTACTATCCGCGTCGCGGCGAGAAGTTCTACTGCGAGACCTGCCGCGAGTCGTTCGCGCGCGCGAGGCACGACGGCGGCGACGGGGCGGCCGAGGCGCGCGCGGTACGCTGGGCGCCGGTCGGAACGCCGCTGCGCGGCGCGGTGAGCCACAAGCGCCCCGACAAGAGCTACGGGTTCATCCGCGTCGAGGGCTGCGGCGACTGGGACGGGCCCGAGTACTTCTTCCACGACAGCGACATCTGCGACGGGACGTCCTTCGCCGAGCTCGGCGAGGGCGAGATCGTCCTGTTCGAGGTCAAGGCCGAGCCCCCCGCGGGCAAGGCGCCGCCGGCGCGCGCGGTGCGGCGGGTGGACGCGGCATGATCGAGGCGCTGCGCGAGGCCGGCGCCAGCCTGCGCCGCACGCCCGCGTGGCTCGAAGCCCCGCTGCCGGCGCTGCCCGACGTGCGGCTCGACGCCGACGAGGGCGAAGGCCCCTGCTCGCCGCGCGGCGCGCTTCAGCGCCGCTTCGCGAGCAGCGCCCGCTCGAGCCGCTGAAGGTCGCCTTCCTCGACGTAGACCTGGCCACAGATCCGCATCCAGACACGGTTCCGGAACGAGCCGACCGCCACCTCGATCCGGTCGTCGAACAGCAGCGCATCGCGCAGCCGCTGCGCGTCGTCCGGGCTCGTGCCGTAGGATTCGGGCAGGGTGATCGTCGCCATCGAGCCGATCATCGACTCGGGCGCGGCGAACGTGCCGCCGGTCGCGCTCGCGATGCGGCGCGCGCCGTCCCACGCGAGCGCGTGGTTCCACGCGCGCACGGCCTCGACGTCGAGCTCGCGCAGCGTGCGCACGCCCTCGGGCGCGGCGAGCCACGGCGAGGGATCGCGCGTGCCCATCCAGTCGAACTCGGCGGTGAAGCCGCGATCGAGCCCCCACGAGATGACCGGCGGGTGCAGCCCCGCCTGGCGCGCGGGCGCCGCCCAGAGGATGCCGCTGCTGCGCGGGGCGTACGCCCACTTGTGCATGTTCGCGGCGTACCAGTCGGCGCCGAGCGCGGGCAGGTCGAGCGCCAGCATGCCGGGCGCGTGAGCGCCGTCGACCAGCACGGCGACACCCCGCGCGTGGCAGCCCTCGACAAGCCGTGCGAGCGGCAGCACGAGCGCGCTGCTCGACGTGACGTGATCGAGGATCGCGAGCCGCGTGCGCGGACCGAGGGCGGACAGGATGGCCTCGACGACGCCGTCCTCGGTGGACGCCGGCCACGGCAGCACCGCTTCGCGCACGGTCGCACCCGCGAAGCGCGTGATGGCGCGCGCGGCGAGCACGACCGCGCCGTAGGAGTGATCCATCACGAGGACTTCGTCGCCCTCGTGCCACACGATCGAGCGCAGCACCGCGTTGACGCCCGCCGTCGCGTTGTCGACGAACACGAGGTCGTAACCGCCCGCGCCCAGGAACTGCGCGACCTCCGCGGCCGCGGAGCGCATACGCGGCTTCTCGCCGACCGCCCGGCCGCCCAGGTGGTTCGCGTCGCGGAACAGGAACGTCGCGGGCTGGCGGTCCATCGCGTCGCGAACGGCCTGCTGCACCGCGAGCACACGGTTCGGCGCCACGCCGACCGTGCCGTGGTTCAGATAGGTGATCGCGGGATCGAGCGGCCACTCTCCGAGCTGCGCGTGGCCGAAGCGTGCGGGCATGCGTCCTCCGAGCGTGTGCGGGCGGGGCCGCGGACACGATAACGCATGCGGGCCTGCTAGACTGCGGCGCGAGGATCGTCGTTCGCGCCACCTCACGCTCGAGGCGCTCGATCGATTCCACCCGAGGATCGCCCCCGCGCATGAAAGCGATCGCCGTCCGTCCGGCCGCCCGCCGCATCGAGATCGTCGAGCATCCAGAGCCCGCGCTCGCGCAGCCGACGCAGGTGCTCATGCGCATGCTGCGCGTGGGCATCTGCGGCACCGATCGCGAGATCTGCGCGTTCGACTACGGCACGCCGCCCACGGGTTCGGACTACCTCGTCATCGGTCACGAGTCGCTCGCCGAGGTGGTCGAAGTGGGCGCGGCCGTCACCGGCCTCGCTCCGGGACAGCTCGTCGTGCTGATCGTGCGCCGCCCCTGCGGCCGGCCCGAGTGCGTGCCGTGTGCCGCGGGCCGCCAGGACTTCTGCACGACGGGCGCCTACCGCGAGCGCGGCATCAAGGGCGAGCACGGCTTCATGACCGAGCGCGTCGTCGAGGACGCCCGCTTCCTCGTGCCCCTGCCGGCGTCGCTCCACGACGTCGGCGTGCTGGTCGAGCCGCTCACCATCGCCGAGAAGGCGCTGCTCGAGGCGCGCCGCATGCTCGGCCGCATGCCGTGGCGCGGCGACGACCTCACCGGGCTTCACGCCATCGTGCTGGGCGGAGGGCCGGTCGGACTGCTCGGCGCGATGGCGCTCGCGACCGCGGGTTGCCGCGTGACGCTGATCTCGCGCCAGGGCGACGACGACGTGCGTGCGGGTCTCATGCGCACGATCGGCGGCGCCTACGTGTCGGCCGCGACGGATTCGCTGACGGCGATCCTCGGACGACTCGGCACGATCGACCTCGTCTACGAGGCGATCGGCGCCGCGGCGCCGGCGTTCGAGGCGCTCGCCGCGCTGCCGCCCAACGCGCTCTTCGTGTTCACCGGCGTGCCCGGCCGGCGCGGCGCTCCGGACGTGGACGGCGGCGCGGTCATGCGCGCGCTCGTGCTCGGCAACCAGCTCGTGCTCGGCAGCGTGAACGCGGGACGCGACGCGTACGAGGCCGCGGTCGCGGATCTCGCGCGCTTCATGACGCGCTGGCCGCAGGCCGTGCGCGCGCTCGTCACCGGTTCCGTCCCGCTCGATGGCGCCGTCGCCGCGCTCAGCTCGCGCAGCGATGGCATCAAGACGGTGGTCGAGATCGGCGCGTAGCGACGCGCGCGCCTGTTCGGGCGCCCACGCGCAGCCCGCCGCATGCGGGCGAAGACGGCGGAGCGCGACGTTTGACATCGATTCGCGGCCGACGGACGGTCGCGCCCCATGTCCGATCACAAGCCAACGGCCGACGCCGAGCGCGCGCGCCTCGCGCAGGATGCGGCGCGGGAGCAGAACTGGAAGCGCTGGGGACCGTACCTGTCCGAGCGGCAGTGGGGCACGGTGCGCGAGGACTACTCGGCGACGGGCCAGAGCTGGGACTACTTTCCGCACGATCACGCGCGCAGCCGCGCCTACCGCTGGGGTGAGGACGGGCTGCTCGGCATCTGCGATCGCGAGTGCCGGCTGTGCTTCGCGCTCGCGCTCTGGAACGGCCGCGATCCGATCCTCAAGGAGCGGCTCTTCGGCCTGACCGGCGAGCAGGGCAACCACGGCGAGGACGTGAAGGAGGCCTACTTTTACCTCGACAGCACGCCCACGCATTCGTACCTGCGCGCGCTCTACAAGTACCCGCAGGCGGCGTTCCCGTACGAGCGACTGATCGAGGAGAACGCGGGGCGCGGCAAGCAGAGCCCCGAGTTCGAGCTCGCCGACGCCGGCGTCTTCGACGGCGGCCGCTACTTCGACGTGACGGCCGAGTACGCCAAGGCCGCGCCCGACGACGTGCTCGTGCGCATCACGATCGCCAACCGAGGGCCCGAGCCCGCGACGCTGCACGTGCTGCCCCAGCTCTGGTTCCGCAACACCTGGAGCTGGGGCCGTTCGGGCGAGGCCTATCCGCCGCGGCCGTGGCTGCGCGCCGCAGGAGCGTCGGCGATCCTCGCCGATCACTCCACGCTCGGCCGTTTCCGTCTCGACGTGCAGCCGTCGCCGGACGGCGCGGCGCCGCGGCTCGTCTTCACCGAGAACGAGTCGAACCAGCAGCGGCTCTTCGGCGCGTCGGATTCCGATCCATGGGTGAAGGATGCGTTTCACGAGCTGTTGATCTCCGGGCGCGAGGCCGCGGTCAACTCCAAGCTCGAGGGCACGAAGGCCGCTGCGATCCACCGCCTCGAGCTCGCCCCCGGCCAGTCGCAGACCCTGCGGCTGCGTCTCGCGTCGGTGCCGCTCGCCTCGGCCGACCCCTTCGGGGCGGAGTTCGAACGCGTGTTCGCTCAACGTCGCGGCGAGGCGGACGCGTTCTACGCCGCCACCCTCCCGCAGGCGCTCGAGCCCGCCGAGCGCGAGGTTGCGCGCCAGGCCTACGCCGGGCTGTTGTGGAGCAAGCAGTTCTACTTCTACGTCGTGCGCGAGTGGCTGGAAGGGGATCCCTCGCAGCCCGCGCCGCCGCCGGCACGCGCGCAGGGCCGCAACCGCGAGTGGCTTCACCTCTACAACCGCGACGTGATCTCGATGCCGGACAAGTGGGAGTACCCGTGGTATGCCGCGTGGGATCTCGCGTTCCACATGGTGGCGTTCGCGCGCGTCGATGTGGAGTTCGCGCGCCAGCAGCTGCTGCTCTTCACGCGCGAGTGGTACATGCACCCGAACGGCCAGCTGCCCGCGTACGAGTGGGCGTTCGGCGACGTGAACCCGCCCGTGCACGCGTGGGCGGCGTGGCGCGTCTACAAGATGACGGGCGCGCGCGGGCAACGCGACCGGCTCTTCCTCGAGCGCGTGTTCCAGAAGCTGCTGCTCAACTTCACGTGGTGGGTCAACCGCAAGGACCTCGAGGGCAACAACCTGTTCGCGGGCGGCTTCCTCGGGCTCGACAACGTCGGCGTGTTCGATCGCAGCAAGCCGCTGCCCGGCGGCGGCCACCTCGAGCAGGCGGACGGCACCGCGTGGATGGCGTTCTACTGCGGCACGATGCTGTCGATCGCCCTGGAGCTCGCGAGCGAGGATCGCGCCTACGAGGACGTGGCCTCCAAGTTCTTCGAGCACTTCGTCGCGATCGCCGACGCGATGAACACGTTTGGCGGAACCGGTCTCTGGGACGAGCGCGACGGCTTCTACTACGACCGTCTGCACCTCGACGACCAGACGCGCCCGATGCGCCTGCGCTCGGCGGTGGGTCTCATCCCGCTCATGGCGGTCGAGGTGCTCGAGCAGCCCGTGATCGACCGGCTGCCGGGATTCCGGAAGCGCCTGCAGTGGTTTTTCGACAACCGCCGCGACCTCGCGGGCCACATGGCGTGGTTCGACCGCTCCGCGAGCGATGCCTCGGCGAGCCGCGACGGCCGCCGCCTGCTCGCGATCCCGTCCCGCGACCGGCTCGAGCGCGTGCTGCGCGTCATGCTGGACGAGCACGAGTTCCTCTCGCCCCACGGCATCCGCTCGCTGTCGCGCGCCTACGCCTCGGCGCCCTACGAGTTCTCGCTCGACGGCGCCTCGGCGCGCGTCGAGTACTCGCCCGACGAGAGCACGACCGAGCTCTTCGGCGGCAACTCGAACTGGCGCGGCCCGGTATGGTTTCCGCTCAACTACCTCCTGATCGAATCCCTCGAGCGCTACCACTACTTCCACGGCGATTCCTTCCGCGTCGAGTGCCCGACCGGCTCCGGGAAGTGGATGAACCTGGGCGAGGTCGCCGCGGAGCTGACGCGCCGGCTGTGCACGCTGTTCCTTCCCGGCGGCGACGGTCGCCGTCCGTTCGCGGGCGCCGATCCGCGCTTTGCGAGCGACCCGAACTGGAGCTCGCTCGTGCTCTTCCACGAGTACTTCGGCGGCGACGATGGCCGCGGCCTCGGGGCGAGCCACCAGACCGGGTGGACCGCGCTCGTCACGCGGCTGCTCGAGAAGTCGGCCCGGGCGCGCGGCGCCCGGACCGGGGTTGCGGCGCGTTCGTAGCGGGCGGGGAGCCCCCGCGTGCCCGCGCAATCGAAAGCGCTTTCTCGCGCAAAGGACTTGACGCGGCAGGACGATCGCGGTCTGATGGAGGCATGCACGACCCGCATCGCCGGAGCGATCCGCCCCCGCCGCTGCAGCTCCACGCGCACGCCGAAGCCGACCTGCGCTGGATCCGCACCGCGATCGAGCGCGCGGGCGCGTTCACCTCGATCTCGGGCTGGGGGCAGGTGGCCGTGGGCGTCACCGCGCTGCTCGCGGCCGCGCTCGCGCCCACGGACTGCACGCGCGACCGCTGGGTGGCGATCTGGCTCGGCGAGGCGCTCGTCGCCGCGGCGATCAGCGTCTGGAGCGCCGCGATCAAGTCGCAGCGGCTCGGCGTCCCGCTCTTCGGCGCCCCCGCGCAGCGCTTCACGCTCGCGTTCGCGACCCCGGCCGCCGCGGGCGCGGTGCTGACCGCGGCGCTGGTGCGCGCGCACGCCCACCCGCTGCTCGCGGGCACGTGGCTGCTGCTCTACGGAGCGGCGGTGGCGAGCGGCGGCGCGTTCTCGGTGGGCAGCGTGCCCGCGATGGGCGCGTGCTTCATGGCGCTCGGCACGGCCGCGGCTCTCACGCCGCCCGCGTGGGCGAACGCCTGGCTGGCACTCGGCTTCGGGCTCACGCACCTGGGCTTCGGGTTCTGGATCGCGCGGAGGCACGGTGGCTGAGGCCGCGAGCCGCAGGAGCGCACGGCGCGCCGCGCCCGCCCCGACCAGCGTGCCGGCGGCGGCGTCGCCGCGGACCCTCGACCGGCTGATCCACGAGCGCGTGCGGCTCGGCATCCTGAGCGCGCTCGCGGTCAACGCCTCGCTCTCGTTCAACGACCTGAAGGCCCTGCTCCGGATCACGGACGGCAACCTGAGAGTCCACGCCCGCAGGCTCGAGGAGGCGGGCTACGTCGAGTGCATCAAGTCCTTCCACGGCCGTGTGCCGCGCACCAGCTTCCGCCTGACCGGGGCGGGCCGGCGCGCGCTCCAGCGCTACCTCGACCACATGGAGGCGCTGATCCGCGCCACGCGCGAACTCTAGCGGGCGACGGAAGTGGCCGATCAATGGATGGGCTCGGCCGCTTCCCGCCGAACCCACGTTCGTGGGCATCGCCTCCTCGACCGCAACCGTCTTCTTCACGAGCTCCTTGGCCGTATCGGGGTCCCGCCACATGAAGCGTCGCAAGTCTCCACGTCGTGAGCGCCGCGTGATCTCGCCGCGGCTCCGGCTGCTGCCCCGGGTCGTGCACCCGCGTGTGAACGGCCGCGTCGCCCTGAGCGTGATGACGGCGCTGGGGCGGCTCGCTCAGCGGCTCGGGCCGGCCACGTAGCGCCCGCGGCGCAGCGCCCATGGCGCTGCGTCCGCGTCCTGCGCCCGCATGCCCCGCCGGGCGCGCTTGTCACGCCCGCGTCCAGCCGGCGGGCGTCCTCCCGCACCGGTCCGAACGGTCACCGCGTCGGGATGGCAACTCTTTCGCCCGCCCGTCCGTTTCTTCCAACCTTGAGCCCCTGCCCGAAGTCCAAGACGTCGAATGACGCTTACGGCCATCTGGCAGTTGCC
Source organism: Candidatus Acidiferrales bacterium (assembly GCA_035500415.1). Taxonomy (GTDB): domain Bacteria; phylum Eisenbacteria; class RBG-16-71-46; order RBG-16-71-46; family RBG-16-71-46; genus CAIXRL01. The sequence continues at coordinate 18,405 of DATJXF010000083.1, forward strand.
ACCCCGGGTTGTAATGGACGGAACCGCACTGTCCCCGATCCTCGAGACCAGTGACGTTGGCCTCGCCGCGCGCGGTGACGCGCAGGCCTTCGCGCGCCTGTACGAGGATCACAAGGATCGGATCTGGGCGCTGGCCTGTCGCATGACGAGCCCCGATCGCGCCGCGGAGCTCACGCAGGACGTGTTCGTGCGGGCGTGGCAGAAGCTCGGGACGTTCCGCGGGGAGGCGCAGTTCGGCACGTGGCTGCACCGGCTCGCGGTCAACCTGATCCTCAGTCGCCGCGCCACGTTTGCGATCGAGCGTGCGAGGTTCCTCGACGGCGAGGACTCGCTCGACCACCTTCCCGCCCGCAGCTCGAACAGCGAGCTCGGCATCGACTTCGAATCCGCGATCGCGCGCCTGCCGGACGGCGCGCGCACGGTGTTCGTCCTGCACGACATCGAAGGATATCGCCACGAGGAGATCGCCGGGCTGCTCGGCGTCGCCACGGGCACCACCAAGGCGCAGCTGCATCGGGCCCGGATGCTGCTGCGCCGGCATCTCGGTTAGAGGGAAGCACGGGACCATGCGCGACCAGTGGACGGACCAGCTTTCGGAGTACGTGGACGGCGGGCTGCCGCCGTCCGGGGAACAGGCGCTCGAACGCCATCTCGACGAGTGCGCGGAATGCCGCGTTGCGCTCGCCGGTCTGCGCGCCGTGAAGCAGCGCGCGCGAGTGCTCGTGGGCCCGCCGGCGCCGGACGATCTCTGGGCGGGGATCGCCGAACGCATCGGCACGGCGGGTTCCTCGAGCGCACGCGGCCGGCTGCTCGAGCTGCCGAGGCGGCGCGCGTTGTCGCTGCGGCCGCTGCTCGCGGCTGCGGCTGCGACAGTCGTCGTCGCGGGCGCCGCGCTGTGGATGGCGCGCGAGCTGCCGCGGCGGAGCACGGCGCAGACGTCGGCCGCCGCGCCGTCGACGAACGCTCAGACCGCCGCGTTCGACGCGTCCCGCGTCGAGAGCGAGATCGCGCAGCTCCAGCGCGCGCTCGATCGCGGCCGCGGCAAGCTCGATCCGCACACGATCGCGGTGCTCGAGAAGAACCTCGGCGTGATCCGACAGGCGACCGAGGACGCGCGCAAGGCGCTCGAGAGCGATCCCGCGAATCGGGATCTCCAGAACTACTTCGCCGGGACCGTGCAGAGCAAGCTCGACCTCATGCGTCGCGCGACGGCGCTCGCGGGGGTGTGACGCCATGCTGAGCACCCTGCTCGCCCTCACGCTCGCGACCACGGCGCCCGATGCGCCGCCGGCGCCCGCCGCTCCGCTCGCCTGCGTGAGCGCGATTGCGCCTGCCGCGCCGCTCTCGCCCGAAGCGGCACTTGCCCCCGCGGCGGGGTTCGCGCCGATGGCGCCGCCTGCGCCGCGCGCGTCCCGCGTCATCGTGGTCGACGGCCCCTCGTGGGTCGATGACGACGGCGACGTCATCGTCCTGCCCGCGAACGCGCCGGTCGTTCACGAGGTTCACAGCGAGACCCTGCTCGTCGTGCCGCGCTCGACCGAGCTCGAGATCAACAACTTCGCCGGGCGGATCGAGGTGCGCGCGTGGGATCGCAACGAGGTTCGCATCGTTGCGGATCACCGCCGGCGCGACCACCTCGAGCCGCGGCTCGAGAACGGGACGCTCAACGTGAGCGTGGTGGGACGGCACGCCGGACCGGCCAGCGCCGACCTCGTTCTCTGGGTTCCCGAGTGGATGCCGCTCCACCTGAACAGCGTCGAGAGCGCCATCGACGTGCAGGGCGTGAAGGCCGCGATCGAGGCGGGCTCGGTGCGCGGCGACGTGGTCGTGCGCCGCAGCCGGGGCCCGCTCGAGCTCAGCTCGGTGCTCGGCGGCGTGCGCGTGCTCGACGCCCGCGGACGCGTCAGGGCCGCCTCGATCAACAACCTCGTCCAGCTCGAACGCGTGATCGGCAAGATCGACGCCGAGAGCGTGAACGGCGACATCCAGATGATGCAGGTGGAGTCCCCCGACGTCGACGCGAGCTCGGTCAACGGCGGCGTCGAGTTCCTCGGACCGTTCCAGCCGCGCGGGCGCTACCGGCTCGCATCGCACAACGGCAACCTCAGGGTCGGCGTTCCCGTAGGCTCCGACGTGGACGTTTCCGTGGCCACGTTCAACGGCTCGTTCGAGAGCGGCATCCCGGTGCAGATCGCGCCGCACGGGCACGGCAAGCGCTTCACCTTCACGCTGGGCGGCGGCGGCGCGTCGCTCCAGCTCCAGTCGTTCCAGGGGTTGATCCAGCTGCTGCGGTCGAATGGTCTGGCGATGGTGCCCGCGCCTCCGGCGCCGCCTGCGCCGCCCGCACCGCCGCAGGAGGAGGACAAGTGAGCCGCTCGAAACGATGGGGCGCGGCCGTCGCGTCGGTGGTGCTGGCCGGCGCGCTTGCGGCGGGATTGTTCGTCGCTGCGGCGAGCCACGCAGGCGACGACGGACGCAAGCACGAGAGCTGGAGCTGGACGGGCACGCTCTCGTCGGGCCAGCTCGAGATCAACGGCGTCAACGGCGAGATCGTCGCCGAGCCCGGGACGGGCGACAAGGTCGAGGTGACCGCGGACAAGAGCGGGCGCAGGAGCGACCCCGCCGAGGTGAAGATCGACGTCGTCAAGGACTCGGACGGCATCACGATCTGCGCGGTCTACCCGGGCGCGGGCAACGCCTGCGAACCCGGCGACCACAGCTCGCACACCCACAACAACGACGTCGAGGTGAACTTCCACGTCCTCGTACCCGGCGGCGTGCGCTTCTCGGCGAACACGGTGAACGGCGGCGTCAAGGTGCACGGCCTGAGCGGTCCGGTGAAGGCGCACACCGTGAACGGCGGTTGCGACATCGAGACGAGCTCGAGCGGCGAGGCCGCGACCGTGAACGGCGGCGTGCACGCGGTGCTCGGCAAGGTGCCTGCGAGCGGCAAGCTCGACTTCTCGACCGTGAACGGCAGCATCACCCTGCTCCTCCCGGACGACCTGAGCGCCGACGTCGAGGGCTCGACGGTGAACGGCGGCATCGAGTCCGACTTCCCGGTCACGATGAGCGGCAGGTGGGGGCCGCGCAGCATGCACGGCACGATCGGCAAGGGCGGAGCGAAGCTCACCGCGAGCACCGTCAACGGCAGCATCCGCCTCGCGCGAGCCAGCGCGCAGTGACGCACCTCCCGCCCGGCCGAGAGCCCCGGGCGTGGACGAACGCCGGGTTCGGAGCGATGTCTGCGCCGGGCCCGGCGGCTCGTTTGGGGGGAACGACCGGCGACGAGCCCGCGACGACGCGGCCCGCGCCGCATGTCCGCGTCCGGTGCGATGCGCCTCCCGGACCACGCTCGCGTGTCCGCTTCCGGGACACGCGCATCCCACGAACGAACAGCGCGCCGCTTCGCGCGTGACGCGCGGAGGGCCAAGCCCGCATGGCGCAACGCTCTCGATCGTGCGTGCGCGTGGCATGGAACTTCCTCCGGGGTGACGCGGCGGCATCCGACCGCCGCCTCTCGCCGCGAGGATCCCGATGGACGTGCCGCGCACCCCGAAACGCCGTCACCGCACCGCGCTCTTCGCGGGCGCGGCCGCCGTGCTCGTCCTCGGGGCGATGGGCCTCGCGCAGCTGCGCGCCGCGGCGCCGGGGCTCGAGCGCGCGACTCTGTGGATCGACACGGTGCAGTTCGGCGAGCTCGTCCGCACCGTGCGCGGCAACGGCTCGCTCCAGCCCGAGGACCTGCGCATCGTCTCGGCGCTCACGGCCGGGCGCATCGATCGCGTGCGCGTGCGCCCCGGGGCCCGCGTGACGTCGTCCAGCGTCCTCGTCGAGATGTCGAATCCGGACGTCCAGCTCCAGTCGCTCGACGCCGAGCGCCAGGTGAAGCTCGCCGAGGCCGACCTCGCGAGCCTGCGCTCCTCGCTCGAGGAGCAGCGGCTCGTCGCGGCGGGCTCGGTCGCCTCCGCCACGACCGATCTGCACGAGGCCGAGCGCGGCGTGCTGGTCGCCGAGCGGCTCGCATCCGCCGGGCTCACCGCCGGCATGGACAGCGCGCGCGCCGAGGATCACGTCGAGGAGGCCCGCACGCGCTACGACAGCGAGAAGCGCCGGCTCGAAGTGCTCGCGGACGCGCTCCGCGCCCAGCTCGAGCTGCGCCGGGCCGAGCTCGACCGGCTGCGCGCGATCGCGCGCTTCCAGCTCGATCGCGTGGCCTCGATGACGGTGCGTGCGGGCGCGGACGGCGTCGTGCAGTCGCTGCCGCTCGAGCCCGGCCAGTGGGTCAATCCCGGCCAGGAACTCGCCCGCGTGGCGGGTCAGGAGCGCCTCAAGGCCGTGGTGCGCGTGCCCGAGTCCGACGCGCGCGACGTCTCGCTCGGCCAGCCGGTGACCGTCGACACCCACGATGGCACCGTGCGGGGCCACGTCGAGCACGTCGATCCCGCGGCGCAGGGCGGCACGGTCGCGGTCGACGTGGCGCTCGACTCGGCGCTGCCGCGCGTCGCGCGCGCCGACCTCGGCGTCGATGCCCTCATCGAGATCGAGCGCCTGCCGCACGTGCTCCACATGGGCCGGCCCGGCGACGGCTCGAGCGAGGCGACCGTTTCGCTGTTCGTGCTCGGGCCCGATGGCCGCATGGCGACGCGCCGGCCCGTCCGGCTCGGGCGCGGCTCGGCCGACGCGGTCGAGGTGCTCGGCGGCCTGCGCGCGGGCGACCGCGTCATCCTGTCCGAGATGTCGCAGTGGAACGGCGTGCCGCGGGTGCGCCTGCAGTGAGCGCGAACGATTCCGAGCAGGGAGGGAACATGGCGACGACGCTGCACGAGAGACTCCGCACCGGGCCGCGCGGCGCGGCGGCTGCGCCCGCGGGCGCTCCGCTGCTGCGGCTCGAGGCCGTCCACAAGGTCTTCACGACGGACGAGGTCGAGACGCACGCACTCTCCGACGTCCACCTGTCGATCGGACGCGG
>DATJXF010000084.1:0-3797 GCA_035500415.1 Candidatus Acidiferrales bacterium
CGAGGATCGCGCCGCCGGCGACCTGGCCCACGACGGCGGCGACGCCGGCGGTCGCGCCGTAGAGGCCGATCGCGCGGGCGCGGCGCCCGCCGTCGCAGGAGGACTGGATCGTCGCGAGCACCTGCGGGACCATCAGCGCCGCCGACAGGCCCTGGAGCGAGCGGAACGCGACGAGCGCACCGGCGGTGGGCGCGATCCCGCAGAGCAGCGAGAAGGCGGTGAACGCCGCCATCCCGGTCATGAACAGGCGCCGGCGCCCGAAGAGGTCGCCGAGCCGCCCGCCGAGGACGAGCGCCAGCGCGTACGGCGTGCCGTAGCCGGCGACGACGAGCTCGAGCGTCGCGGGGGACGCGTGCAGGTCGGAATCGATCGTGGGCAGTGCGACGTTGACGATGAAGAAGTCGGCGATCGAGAGGAAGGCGCCGAGGAGGACGGTGGCGAGGCCGATGTTCGAGAGCGAGGTGCGCGGGTTCATGTTCCCATCGTGGCTGCCGTCAACAACCCAGTACCAGAGCGCGTTTATCCTGGTACCAGCGCCACCCGGCTGAGCCTCCGTCCCGTCGGCGATACTGCACCCATGGCCACGGTCTCCACGCTCCCGAAGCTCGACGCGGACGCGATCCGACGCCGCGAGCTCGGCGATTTCCTGCGCCATCGGCGCGAGCGGATCGCGCCCGAGCAGATCGGCCTGCCACCGTCGCGGCGCCGCCGCACTCCGGGTCTCCGCCGCGAGGAGGTGGCGCTGCTCGCGGGCGTCGGCGTCACCTGGTACACGTGGCTCGAGCAGGGGCGCGACATCCACGCCTCGCCGCAGGTGCTCGACGCGATCGCGCGCACGCTCCTGTTCGACGCGCCCGAGCGCGCGCACCTGTACACGCTCGCGGGCGCGACCGACACGCGTCCCGCGGTCGACTGCTCCTCGATCACGCCGGCGACGCAGCTCGTCCTCGACAAGCTCGAGCCGTTCCCGTCGCTCGCGGTCAACGGGCGCTACGACCTGCTCGCGTACAACCGCGTCTGGGCGAGCGGCTTTCCGGAGTTCGAGCAGGTCGCGCCCGAGGACCGAAACTGCCTGTGGCTGATGTTCACGAACCCGGCCTGGCGCAAGACGATCCTCGACTGGGACGACACCGCCGCGCGGATGGTGGCGCAGTTCCGCGCCGGGATGGCGGAGCACGTCGCCGAGCCCGCGTGGAAGGAGCTCGTGGCGCGGCTGCGGAAGGCGTCGCCCGAGTTCGCCGCGTTCTGGGAGCGCCACGAGGTGCAGCCGCCGGAGAACCGCGTCAAGCGGGTGCGCCATCCCGACGTCGGGCTGCTGAAGCTCGAGTACACGTACCTCTGGCTCGGCCAGCGGATCGGCACGCGCATCGTCACGTACTCGCCGGTCGACGAGGAGACGCGCAAGCGCCTCGACCGGCTCCAGGTCCTCCTCGACGAGCGCGCGGCCGCGGCGGCCTAGGACGCGGCGCGGAGCGAGCGCCGCTCGCCGAGCATCGTGCGGGCCGTCTCGGTCGCGGCCTCGACGAACGCCTCCGCGAGCGGGCCGAGCAGCCGGTCGCGGTGCCACGCGAGTGCGACCACGCGCGCCGGGATCGACGCGTCGAGTTCGACGGCGACGAGCTCCGCCGACGGCTCCGCCGAGAGGGACGGCACGAACGCGCGGCCGAGCCCCGCGGCCACGAACGCGAGGATCGAGGCGACGTTCTCGAAGCGGCGCGCGACCTCGAGTGGCTTGCCGCCCGAGGCGATCGCCGCCTCCACGGCATCCTGCGCGCGCGAGCGCCCGAGCGTGAGCACGCGCAGCGATGTCAGCTCCTCGAGCGAGATCGTCGTGCGCGACGCGAGCGGATCCGTGCGCCTCACGACGAGCGCGAACGGATCGCGGTACAGCGGGGTCGTCGCGAACGGCCCGTCCGGAACCGGCATCGACACGAACGTGACGTCGAGCTTGCCGCGCTCGACCAGCTCGAGCAGCGCCGGCGAGTCGGAGCCCTCGCGCAGGACGACGCGCCCGTCGAGCCCGCCGGGGCGCAGCTCGCTGAGGATCGCCGCCACGAGCGCCGGCGGCGTCGTGCCGAGGGTGCCGACGTGCAGCGCGCCCTGGCCGAACGCGCGCATCGCCGCGAGATCCGCCTGCGCCGCGTCGAGCCGCGCCGTGATCGCCGCGGCGTGCTGCAGCAGCATGCTTCCCTCCTCCGTCAGCTCGAGCGGGCGCGTGCCGCGCATCCGGACGAAGAGTCGCGCGCCGATCAGCCGCTCGAGCGCGAGGATCTGGCCCGACACGGCCGGCTGCGTATAGCCGAGCCGCGCCGCGGCCGCGCTGAACGAGCGCTCGGCCGCAACGGCCTGCAGTGCGATCAGATGACGAAGCTCGACGCCGTGCCAGTTGGACTCGGACCTGCCTGCCGCCGCCGAAGCGCCGCCGCTGCTGACGCGCTCCATTGCCCGCTACGACGCAGCCGCGGGCGGTCGGTCTGTGCGATCAACCGAGGAGGAAATCAGTTGCCCGGGACGTCGAGGAAGCGGAGCACCGCGTCCGACGTCTTCACGGCCTGCTCCGGCACGAGCCGGTAGAGCACGTAGTAGCCCTGGCGCCGGCTCTCGACGAGGCCGGCCTGGGTCAGCTGGCGCAGATGCTTCGACACGGCGCTGTCGCTGATCGAGAGGAGCTGCGCCAGCTCGCGCGTGGAGCGCGACCGCGCGGCGACGAGCCGGAGCATCGTCAGCCTCGTCGGGTCCGCGATCGCGGCGAGCCCTTGCACGAGGTTCAGCGTCGGCGAGACGACGCGGCCGTTCATCCCCGGCGGCGGCAGCACGAGCCCGAACATCTGCGGCGGGTTCCAGAGCGTGAACACGTGCGGCGCGGTGAACAGGCTGAGCACGAGCGGCAGCGACCCGTGATCCGGGAAGTCCGCCGCGAGCTCGGTCGGGAAGTTCGGCGTGATCGCAAGCCCCTGCTCGCCGAACCGCACGCGCGGCGAGCTGCGCGCGAGGAACGCGGGCAGCCCGCCGTTCGCGAGCTCGAGCTCCGCATCCGTGCGCGCGAGCAGCAGCTGCGGCTCGAGCGCCTGCCACTCGTCCTCGAAGTAGCTCCAGTAGTCCCACAGCAGCCGCACGAACCGCTGCGCGACTCCGCGCGGGTCGCGCTCGAGCTCCGCGAGCAGCTGCGTGCGCGCCGCCGCGCGCGTCGGCTGCTTCGGCACGCACGTCTCGGTCGCCACCTCGACGAGGCTCCACGCGAGCGCCGACTCGTCGCCCTCGAGCGCGCGGATCGCGCTCGGCGCGTCACCCTGCGCCGACGCCTCGGGGAACGTGAACGCGCCCGGCACCGGCGGCCCGAACAGCGCCCGCAACGCCGAGAACTCCGACCGGAACGCCGGCGGCAGCCGCCGCCGCATCCGCTGCACGAACGGCTGGTGCGGCACGTGATGGCCCGGCTCGCTGAGCACGTGCAGGCTGAGGTAGAGCTCGGTGAGCGGGTAGCTGGCGAGCGTCGCCGACGGCGGCCGCTCGCCGGGGAAGCGAATCCGGAGCGCCATCTCCACGGCAGTTCTACCTGCTGGCCCTGCCGCTCCGAAACCCCCGGAAGGGAGCCGCTGCGCCGATCCGAGCAGGCGGCTCCCTTCCCGAGGCCGCCGGGTCACACCGGGTTCAGGACTTCCACTTCCACTGCTCGATGTTCCATGCGAATCCGACATTCGACGGGTTGTTCTTCATCCCGAGGATCGAGGACTTGTAGATGAGCGGGTTCGGGCGCGAGTACATCGGGATCGACGGCACGTCCTTCGCCATCAGCG
>DATJXF010000085.1:0-20440 GCA_035500415.1 Candidatus Acidiferrales bacterium
CGGCATCACGACGACGACGTCGCCGGGGCCGAGCACGACGGGCGAGCGCGTGCCGTGATCGAGGGCGTCCCGGAGGTTCAGGGTCGTCATGGTCTGGCCGCCTTCGGACTTCTTGAGCATCCGAACGTTCTTCCAGTTGCCCCGTGGCGTCACGCCGCCGGCGTACGCGAGCGCCGTCCAGATGTCGAGACCGGTGCCCGCGGGGTAGACGCCGGGCTTGGCCACCTCGCCGAGCACGCCCACACCCTCGGCCGCCGCGGTCGCGCCCGGCGCGCTCGCGCCCGGCACGACGATCGTGTCCCCGACCTTGAGCTCGGGCAGCGAGCTCGTGTCCCCGGTGCGGATGGCGGTCGTCAGGTCGGCGTTGATCACCTTTCGAGAGTCGCCCTCCTTGCGCAGGATCTGCACCTGCGAGAGGTCGGAGCCGGGCACCGCGCCGCCCGCCTGTCCGAGCACGTCGATGATGGTGGGAATGCGCTCGAAGCCGTAGTGCCCGGGCTTCGCAACGCCGCCGGTCACGAACACGCTCTGGCTCATGTAGGTCGTGACGGTCACCGTCACCGTCGTCGTCTGGCGCAGGTAGGACGACAGCCGGTCGGCGATCTTGTCGGAGAGCTGCTTCGTCGTGAAGCCCGCGGCCTTGATGTCGCCGACCGGGGGCAGGGTGACGTTGCCGTCCTCGTTGATCGTCAGCGTGCGCTCGAGTTCGGGGTGCAGCCACACCGAGACCGCGATGACGTCCCCCGAGCCGAGCACGTAGTCCTCGGCCCGTGCCGGCGCGACGAGCGCGACCAGCCACGCGAGGACGAGCAGACATGGTGCGAACCGGCGCATCCCCTGCCTCATGATCGAGTCCCTCCTGGACCGGCGCCGGCGGGGCGGAACCCGCGCGGCCAGTACGACCAGCATCCTACCGCAGCGCGGCCGGCCGCTGCCGCCCGCGCCGTCGCGGTCGCGCGCTCCTTCACGCCGCCGGCCTCGCGTTGGCGGCCGCCTGCTGACCGGGTGGCGCGAGCCGCGGGCGCCGCGCCACGACCGCGAGCGTGCGCAGCAGCGTGCGCGCGTCGAGCACGATCGAGCGGTGATCGACGTAGAAGAGGTCGTAGTGGACGCGCCGCACGACGCCGTCGGCGTCGCCGTCGCCGATCCCCGAGACCTGCGCGAGCCCCGTGAGGCCCGGCCGGACCGTGAAACGGCGCGCGTAGTCGGGCACCAGGTTCTGCCAGCGCAGGACCAGCTCCTCCTTCTCGGGCTTCGGGCCGACGAGCGCCATGTCGCCTCGCAGCACGTTGAGCAGCCACGGCAGCTTGTCGAGCCGACGACAGGCGACCCAGCGCCCGAACGCGCCGAGGTCGCTGCGGAAGCGCGCGCAGGTGATCGGTGAGCCGGACAGGTCCTGCGTGCGGCGCTCGATGTTGCGGCGGTCGATCTCCACGTCGCCCCCGCGTGCGCGGCGCTGGCGGTGCCGGCGCGTGCGCCCGATGCGCACCTCGGTCGTCAGGAACTCGCGCTGGCCATGGGCGCGCGCCTCGAGCGCGAGCGCGAGCCAGAGCGGCGAGCTCACCGCGAGCAGCCCCGCCGCGGCCACGACGTCGAGCCACTGCCGTGCGCTGTCGACGACGTCGAGCGCGCGTGAGGCCGGAGGCTCCGTCACGGCGGCCGGCAGCTGGACGTCGGGCAGCGGTGAGGAAGGCTGGAACTTCAGGTCCTCCGCGGTGGGCTCGCGGTACTCGGGCACGAGGCCGTGGAGGTGGCGCTTCACGTCCTCGGGATCGCCGATCTCGGAGACCGAAACCAGCACCCCGACCTCGGCGCGCAGGGCCGCTTCGGGCCGCGACTCGAGCTCCCACGTGAGGATGCGTTCGTGTCGGGTGATGCGCGTCTTCTCGGAGTGCGAGTGGAGCTCCTCGTGCAGCTTTTCGCCCGGTCGCAGGCCGGTGAAGACGATGTCGATGTCCTCTCCCTCGCGCAGTCCGGCGAGGCGTACGAGCTGGCGTGCGAGGTCCTGGATGCGCACCTGCTCGCCCATGTCGAGCAGGAACACCTCGCCGCCGCGTCCCATCGCGCCCGCCTGCAGCACGAGCCGGACGGCCTCGGGGATCGTCATGAAGTAGCGACGCGCCTCGGGGTGGGTGACCGTGATCGGACCGCCGCGCTGGAGCTGGCGCTGAAAGAGCGGCACGACGGAGCCGTCGCTGCCCAGCACGTTGCCGAAGCGCACCGCGCAGAAGCGCGTCGCACTGCGCTGCGAGGCGCTCTGCAGCAGCATCTCGCAGACCCGCTTCGAGGCGCCCATCACGCTCGTCGGGTTCACCGCCTTGTCGGTCGAGATGAGCACGAACTTGCGCGTGCCGTGGCGGTCGGCCGAGTCGACGAGGTTGCGCGTGCCAACGACGTTGTTGAGCACGGCCTCGCGTGGGCTGAACTCGAGCAGCGGGACGTGCTTGTGGGCCGCGGCGTGGAAAACGACCTCGGGCTTGAAGCGCTGGAAGACGGCCTCGATCCCGGCGGCGTCGCGGATGTCGCACACGACCGCCTGCACGGCGAACGCCGGCCGCTGCGCCAGGAGCTCGTTGTGGACGAAGTAGAGTCCGTTCTCGGCGTGATCGAGGAGCACGAGCTCGGCGGGCCCGAACTCGAACACCTGGCGCGCGAGCTCGGAGCCGATCGAGCCGCCCCCGCCCGTGACGAGCACGCGCTGGCCGCGCAGGAAGCCGCCGACCTCCTCGAGGTCGAGTTGCACGGGCTCGCGGCCGAGCAGATCCTCGATGCGGATGTCGCGCATCTGCGCGAGCGAGGGCCGTGAGCCGTGGCTCAGGTCCGAGAGGCCGGGCAGCGTCTTGATGCGCACGTCGGCCTCGGTGCACACGCGCGCGATCTCGCGCAGCACGCGCCCCGGGATGTCGGAGTCCGAGACGACCACCATCTCGACGTGACGGTCGCGCAGCACCGCAGGCAGGTCGGCGATCGTACCCATCACCTTCAGGCCTTCGATCAGGTGGCCCGTGAGGCGCTCGTCGTCGTCGAGGAAGCCGACGGGCATGAGCGATTCCTCGCCCGACAGCCGTCGCCGCATCTCCTGCACGAGGTCGACGCCGGTGTGGTCGGCGCCGATCACCAGCGTTGGCACGGCGTGGCCGCTGTAGGGCCCCAGCACGCGCTCGCGCATGAGCCGCCACGCGAAGCGCGCCGCGCCCACCATCACGAGCTCGACCAGCCACGTGATGACGATGAGGCTCGTCGGGAACTTGCGGTCGGGCAGCAGGAAGAGCAGCCCGACGAGGGTCGCCGCGGAGAGCGTCACGCCCTTGAAGATCTGGAACAGCGTCACCGTGCTCGCGTAGCGCCACAGCCCGTGGTAGAGCCCCGCGAGGAAGAAGCCGAGCAGCGAGAGCAGGGTGAATGCGGGTGCGACCTCGAGGTAGCCCTGCCAGAAGCGTGCGGGGATCTGTCCCTCGAACCGCAGCGCGAGCGCGGCGAGGTACGCGAGGTTGACGATCGCGGCGTAGCCGATCGTCAGCACCAGGAAGCGCGGAGCCTTGCGAAAGTGCATGAGGGGGAAGCCGGGTTCTGTTCGTAATCGACGCGCCACGCCGCGGGCCGGAGCACCCGCCCATCGGAACGACGAGACGCGGTGGAACGAGCTGGAGCGACCGTCTCGCCGGAGCCTGACTCCGTCCGCGCACGGCATCGCCAGGACGGCGGCGAGTTCGAACCTCGAATCACAAGCAAGTGACGCGCCCGGCGGCCCGCTGGCGGCGGCGCGGCCCCATGTGGGGGAGCAGCCTTGCGATGGGGGGCCCGATCGAATCCTGAATGCTGCCAGCGGGTGGAACTGGGCCGATGATCCGCCAGCATAGCAGCCCCGGCCGGGCTAGACGTCAAAGCGCCGCAATGACGTCGCTTGCAGCGGGTCCCGCGGGCTGCAGGGCACTCCTGACCGCGCGTCCGGCACTCGAGCCGAGCCGCCCGGGGACGCAAGATCGCCATGCGATCCGCGATCGTCGGATCGGGAGCCTGACGCGGGCCGGGGCGGACGCCCGGCAGGATACTGACCGGGCGCGCCCCCCAGCGCAACGATACTTCGCTCTCATTTGGCCTTGCGCCCGCGCTCGGCCCGCATGAGCCCGACCTCGGCGCGGATGCCGTCGCGGAACGGCCGAGGCGCGAAGCCGAGCGCGCGACGCGCCGGCGACACGTCGACCGCCTTCGATTCGGTGAGGCGCAGCACCTGCTCGGGGCGCACCGGAAACGGCAGCCGCAGCCGTCGCGCGAACACGGCCGCCGCGTGCGCGGGGGCGAGCGGCACCGGCAGCACCACGTGGGGGCGGCCGAGCGCGAGCGCGCACTCGGCGATGAGATCGTGCAGCGGAACCGGTTCGGGCCCGCCGACGTCGAACTCGCGCCGGGCGTCGACGTCTTCGAGCGAGGCGAGGATCGCCGCGACGAGATCGTCGACGTGCACGGGCTGCTGCGGCGTCGTTCCGCCCAGCGGCGCGGGCACGACCGGGAAGCGTTCGAGCCAGCGCAGCAGGCGGATCAGGTTTCGATCGCGCGGCGTGCCGTAGATCATGCTCGGACGGAGGATCGTCGAGCCGAGCGCCGAGGTGCGCAGCGCGGCCTCGCCCCGGCGCTTCTGCTCGGCGCCGGCGCTGACGAGCCGGGTGTGGACGCCGGCCGAGCTCACGAACACACCGCCCGCGACGCGCTCCGAAACGAGCACCGGGACGAGCGCTTCGCCGAGCGCCATGCCCGCCAGGTGCACGACCGCCCGCGCACCCGCGAACGCGCCCGCGAGGTCCGCGGGACGAGCCAGGTCGCCTCGCCGCACCTCGACGTTCGCGAACGCCGCGAGCGACGAGGCGTCGCGCCCCGGGCGGACGACCGCGAGCACGCGCACGTCGCGCGAGAGGAGCTCCGGAAGCAGGCGCGAGGCGACGAACCCGAGCGGCCCCGTCACCGCGACGCAATCCGGAAGGCGTCGCCCGCTCACCGCGGCAAGCTCGTACGGATCTCACCGCGTTCGCGGATCGCGGCGGGCGGAGTTGGTAGCGCTACGGGGATTCGAACCCCGGTTTGATGGCTGAGAACCACCCGTCCTGGACCCCTAGACGATAGCGCCACGAGCCTTCGCCGTTCGCTCACCGCGCGAAGCGGGCGGCAATCTAGCGTTCGCCTCGACGCCGCGTCAAGAACGCGCGCCAAATGAGGACGCCGGCGGCGCATCGCCGCCGGCGCGCGAAGGTTTGGCTGCCCGGCAAGGATTCGAACCTCGACTAACAGGGCCAGAACCTGTCGTGCTACCGTTACACTACCGGGCAGTGGAGGTGCGGCAATCTACCCGGTGGCCCGCCATCCCGCAAGCATCCGCCGGGTCGAAACGCACCGTCATGCGGGGGGCGCCCCCGCGCCCGCGGCCTCGAGTTGCGCGGCCGCCGCGCCGAGGCGCGCGACCGTACGCTCGCGGCCGAGCAAACCCATCACCTCGAAGAGTCCCGGTGAAACCGTGCGCCCGGTGAGCGCGATCCGCACCGGCGCCACGAGCTCCCCGAACTTGACGCCCTGCTCCGCAGCGAGGGCGCGCGTCGCGGCCTCGGTGCCCGCAAGCGAGAAGTCGGCGACGGTCCCCAGCCGTTCGGCGAGGGCCAGCAGCCGCGGCCCCGCGCCCGCCCGCGCGCGCAGTTCATCCCACGCCGCGGGATCGATCGCCAGCTCTTCGCGCAGCGCGAACGCGCCGTAGCGTTCGGCGTCGGCGAGCGTGCGCAGGCGCTCGCCGAGCGCGCGCACGAACGCGATGCGCCATGCGTCGTCGCGCGCCGAGAGATCGACGCCGCGCGCCTCGAGGAACGCGACGACGCGACGCGCGCGCTCGGCTTCGCTCAGGCGCTTGAGGTGCTGGCCGTTCACCCACTCGAGTTTCTCGACGTTGAAGACCGCCGGGTTCGCGACCACGCGCTCGAGCGCGAACGCGTGCTCGAGCTCGGCGAGCGTGAAGAGCTCGCGCTCGCCGTCGTACGACCAGCCGAGCAGCGCGAGGAAGTTCACCATCCCCTCGGGGACGATGCCGAGCTCGCTGAAGCTTTCGACCGACGTCGCGCCGTGCCGCTTCGAGAGCCGCTTGCCGTCGGGCCCGAGGATCATCGAGGCATGCGCGAACACCGGCGGACGCGCCCCCAGCGCGCGGTAGATGAGGAGCTGGCGCGGGGAGTTCGAGAGGTGATCGTCCCCGCGGATCACGTGGGTGATCGCCATCTCCAGATCGTCGACCACGCACGCGAAGTTGTAGGTCGGCAGCCCGTCCGAGCGAACCAGCACGAAATCGTCGAGCACCTCGGACTGGAACGCGACGTGGCCGCGCACGACGTCGTCCCACGCGACCTCGCCCGTCGCGGGCGAGGCGAACCGCAGCGCGAAGGGCGCGCCCGTGGACAGCTTCGCGTCGCGCTCACTGGCCGTGAGCCGGCGGCAGCGGCCGTCGTAGCGCGGCTCGCCACCCTGCTCGAGCTGCGCCTCGCGTCGCGCGGCGAGCTCGTCGGGTGTGCACCAGCAGCGGTACGCGTTCCCCTCGGCGAGCAGCCGGTCCGCGTAGCGGCCGTAGAGCGCCGCGCGCTCGCTCTGGAAGTAGGGGCCGAAGGCGCCGCCCGCTTCGGGCCCCTCGTCCCACTCCAGGCCCAGCCAGCGCAGCGCGTCGAGGATGGCGTCCGTGGAGCGCGCGGTCGAGCGCGCGGCATCGGTGTCCTCGATGCGCAACACGAACGCGCCGCCCCGGGCGCGCGCAAAAAGGTAGTTGTAGAGCGCCGTGCGCGCGCCGCCCACGTGCAGGAAACCCGTGGGGCTCGGGGCGAAGCGGACGCGGACGCTCAGGGCAGAACGACCAGCTTGCGGTCGAGGCTCTTGCCGCCGACGGTGAAGCGCGCGAAGAACACGCCCCCGTGAACGGGATTGCGGGCCTCGTCCTTCAGGTCCCACTGCAGCGAGAATCGGCCCGGCCGCGCGATACCGGTGTCGACGAGCCTCACGCGCCGGCCGGCGAGGTCGTAGATCGCGAGCGCGTACGTCCTGCCGCCCATCGCCTGCGGAATGCCGAACCACATCCGCGAGCCGGAGTTGGTCGGATTGGGCGCCGGCGAGGCGAACTCGAGCGTTTCGACCGCGGCATTGGGCCCGTTCGGATCGCCGACCGCGCCAACCGTGATCGGCGTGCCCGTGAAGCCCGTGCGGCGCGCGTCGTGGTGGAATGTCGGCCACGGCGGAGTGCCCGAGGGCTGGAACGGGAAGTCGTAGTCCCAGACGTAGATGTTCTTGTCCCAGTCCGCGACCACGATCTCGGTCTTGCCATCGCGGTCGATGTCGCCGACCGAAGGCGTGCCGCGCACCTCGCCCTGCAGCTGGATCGGGAAGCCGGGCAGCATCTGCCCGGTCGCACCCGAGATCGCCGAGAGCTGGCCGTTCTCGTCGCCGCAGATGACATCGTTGCGGCCGTCGCCGTCGATGTCCGCGACCACGGGGCTGCACTCCGATGCCGACGCCGTGAGCTGGCTGTACGCCACTCCGTACAGACCCGGAATCCCCTGGGCGTTCGCGTAGTAGCAGTAGAGGTGGCCGTTCGGACTCTGGAACACGATGTCGTTGATGCCGTCGTTGTTCATGTCCGCGATCGCCGGCGACGGGATCTTCGTATTGCCGGCGCAGCGCACCCACACCGGCCAGCCCGGCCGGCGCTGGCCGTTCGGCTCGAGCACGTAGAGCGAATCCTGCGTCGTGGCGAATACGATCTCGGGCACGGTGTCACCGGGGCCGTCGAGGTAGCCGACCGCGACCGAGCACGTGATGTTGCCGCCCGTGTGGAACGGGAAGCCCGGCACGTTCGACCCGTCCGACTTCCAGGCGTAGAGGTTGCCGTCGTTGCCGCCGTAGATGATCTCCGGCTTGCCGTCGCCGTCGAGGTCCGCGAGCGCGGGCGTGCCGTAGTTGTACGGCTGGCCGAGCACCTTGAAGACGCCCTTCGTCGAGGGGTTGTTGTCGCCGTCCATCCACTCGGTCCCGTTCGCGTGCATCACGTAGAAATTGTTGCCGTTGCTCGCGAACGCGAGCTCCATCGTGCCGTCGCCGTCGAGATCGCCGATCGCGGCCGACGACCACACCGGCTGGTCGGTCATGAGCGGCCAGCCCGGGCGGACGTTGCCCTGCGTGTCGAAGACGTACACCCCGGCGGAGTCCCAGGCCGGCGCGATGAACGAGAAGCCCTGCGCGGGCGCGAGCACCGCGATCGACGGGCCGGCGGCGTAGTAGCTGCCCCGCGTGGTGAAGTCGCCGAGGGTCGAGCTCGAGCCGTCCGCGTCCACGGGGGCGGTGCCGTCGGCGTGGAGCACGTAGAACACGTCCGCGCCCGCGGCGATGTCCATCTGCTGCGGCGAGTAGACGTACTCGAGCGCCACCGACGACGGCGTGTTGCGCCCGGTGGGCACCGGGAAGATGGCGTGGAGCGGCGGGTTCGTGCTGACGCTCACCGTCGCGGACTGCGACGACTCGTTGCCCGAGGAGTCCACCGCCGTCACCCGGTAGTAGTAGCGCGTGAGCGACTGCAGACCCGAGTCGGTGAAGTACGCGATGCGATCCGTCGGCCAGGCGTTCACCTTCGTGAACGGCCCGGTGGCGCTGGACGTGCTGCGATAGACGTTGTATCCGAGCAGGTCGGGGGTCGTCAGGTGCGCCCACGTGAGCGCGATGCTGCCCGCGGCGCCCGTGCCGAGCAGCGAGGTCGGCGTCGGCGGGCCCGAGAAGTCGATCGACTGCTGGTCGACCACGCCGTACTGGTCCGACGCGACGAAGCTGACGACCGCGCCCGGGGAGGTCGGCGAGAACGTGACCGGATCGCCCGAGACCTCCGCCCCCGCCGCGATGTCGCCGAGGCTCGAGGTGCTGTCGCTCACCGTCGAGAGCCCGTCGTACGAACGCAGCACGAGCGAGACGCCGTGTGCGGCGCCCGTGCCGAGGTTGCGGAGCTTGATGACGTAGTTGACGGTCTCGCCGGGCTCGGGGATGCCGTCGCCGTTGCCCACCGTCTCGCTCTCGACGTGCGCATAGCTGCGCAGTTGCGGGGCGTGCACCGTGAGCTGGAACGTCTGGCGGTAGCTGTGGCCGCCGCCGTCCGAGACGAGCAGGACGAACGGCACCTCGCGCTGGTCGTTGAGCGTGTACGGGAAGCTCACCCGGAAGCCGGTCGACGGTGAGACCGGGGCGCCGCTGCCGCCCGCGCCGATCGTGCCGTAGCTCACGGTCGGGGTGACGATCGAGACGAGCCCGTCGGAGGTGGTGAGCGTCGCGCTCAGGCCGCTCGCGCTCGTGCCGCCCTGGTTCTTGAGCACGACCCCGAGGTCGACGAGCTCGCCCGCATCCACGCTGCCGTTGGCGTCCCCGTGCGTGCCGTTCAGGTTGTCGTCGTCCACGGGCACGTGGCCGATCACGACCGCGGCCGAGCTCGAAGCGACGATCGGGAGCGAGGCCTGCCAGGGCCGCGAGTTGTTGGCGGTCACGGTCAGCGTGAGCGAGCCGAGCGAGTCGGGATGGAACGGCAGAACCGCGTCGCCGTTGCCGTTCGTGGTCACGCTTTCGTAGTCGTCGCCGGACTTGTACCCGGTCACGGTTGCGCCGACGAGCGGCGAGCCCGCCCTCACAACGTGCACGGTGATCTGCGTGTCGCTCACCGCCATCGACGGCGGCGGCGTGACGGTGAGCGCGAGCGGACTGCCCATCCACATGTGGAGCTCCGGATCACCGAGCTCGAGCAGCGTGAACTCGGTCCAGCGGTCCACGCCGTCGTAATTCGCGGATGAGACGAACGGCAACTTCTGGAGCGCCTCGAGCTCGCCGATCGCCGAGACGCCGCCTTCGAAGAACTGGCGGAAGTACTCGTACTGGAACTGCTGGCCCTCGCTCGGGAAGTCGAAGTCGGTGGACCCGATGTTCGTGACGGCGCCGCCGTTGGGGTTGTTGATGAACGCTTCGCCGATGCACGGGAAGTTGATCGCGTTCGAGGTGCAGTTGATCGAGTAGAGGTTGAACAGCTGGTTGCCGTTCGAGAGCGCGGTGGCGTCGGCGTTCGTCAGGTCGCCGCCGTTCACCTCCATCACGTTGCGGTAGCCGTGGCCGACGTGGAGCGCCAGCCCGAACCCGGAGTCCAGCGAATCGACGCACGCGGTCTTGTTCTCGGGAAGCGCGCCGGCGCGGTAGACGCTGTCGGTGTAGTTGGCGTAGAGCCGTGCGACGTGGATCTGCGGCTGCTCGTCGGTGAGCGGCAGGAGCTGCTCGGCCACGCCGGCGCCGTCGAACGTGGGGATCGTGCCGGGCGTCCACGGTTGCGGGAAGAGCACCTCGGCCATGAAGAGCCAGCGGAACTCGTAGTTGCCGAGCGGCGTCTTCTCGTACTGCATCGTCTTGTTGACGAACACCTGGGCGTCGGCGGGCGTGTTGCACGGCGCGCGGCCGACGTAGATGTCGGGCAGCAGGTCGACGTTGTCACCGGGGTTCGACGAGCTGTAGTAGGCCTCGCCGTACAGGCTGTCGCCGTCGGCGTTCCAGTTGCCGTCGAGGCAGCTGAAGTAGAGGTCGGTCGCGATCATCTCGCCGCCCGGCACGTAGAAATTGCAGTAGGCGAGCCGCGTCGGGATCACGTCCGTGTCGCCGCCGAGGAGCGCCCACTTGGTGCCCCAGCGCGTGTAGGCGTCACGCAGGAAGAGCCTGACGCGCTCGGCGTCGTCGGCCGCCGACGGGTACTGCGACTGGATGAACGAGAGCGTACGCACGACCGTCGGGACTCCCGTCTGCGTCTTCCAGTCGGCGAGCTGCTGGAACACCGGCGCCATCGCGTCGTTGGTCACGATCACGTACTCGACCGGGCTGCCCAGGAGGGACGGCACCTGCTGCGCGACGAACGGCTCGGCGCGCCCGGTCGGGATCGCGCTCACCGACGTCACCGTCCTGGCGAGCTCGGCCGACGGGATGCCGCTCGGCAGGCCGCCGTCCTCCCACTCGCGCACAATGCGCTCGCGCTTGAGCGGCGGCGTGTCATCGGCGTCGAGCGTGAGCCGCACGCTCACGCGGCTCAGGTGCGTGAGCGCGCCGGTCGCGGGGTTCCACTGTACGGGGTTGACGCGGAGGTAGGCGACGTTGTGTCCGCGCATGTCGCCCTGCGCGCCGAGCGAAACGATCTCGGCGGGTTGCGGCGTCGAAGCCGAGAAGAAGGCCGGGTCGGGCTTCGAACGCTCGACGGGCCCCAGACCGGGCGCCGCCACGACCGCGGGCGCGATCAGGGCGTTCGCCGCGAGCGGCTCGGTCGCGAGCGCGGTCACCTCGACTGCCGTCACCTTCATCCCCGGAGGCAGGTCGATGCGCTCCGCGGTCCAGGGCAGGTCGGGACGGCCGGCGCGCGATTCCCGCCCTCCACCCTGCAGCTGGACCGAGGTGTAGCCCTCGCGGTTCGAGACGCGCACGCGGTGCACGTCGTACGTGAACTGCCGGTCGAGGGTCAGAGCGCGGGCCGTGGACGCGGAGCCCAGCAGCACCAGGGCCAGCAGCACCATCGGGGGGCGACGCATACGGGCTCTCCAGGTCAGCGAACGAGGCAGGCGCGGAAGTCCTGCCGACCGTGTGGAGGCCAGGGGCAGGATCGGGACGATCGATGAAGGGCGCGGGTGGTGGCTCCCGAACCAGATTCCGAGCTCAACGATAGGGAACCGGGACTGCCGGGGTCAACGACGGAGACTCGCGGGCGCCCCGGAACCGGCCGGCTTGACGGAAATCGTGGCGAATTGCGGTCCGTACTCGGGGTGAAAAGCCACAATCGGTCCCGCGGTGCGCCCCACCCACTCGAGCGGCAGGTTGGCGAGCGGCAGCACGATCCGCTCCTCGTGGAGGCGCTGCTCGGCGACGGTCACGTCGGCACCCGTCGGCGGGGCCCATCCGGCGATCCAGCGATCGAACTCGCGCGTCCGCCACCCCGTGCGGAACGTCCCGACCGCGGGCCCGCGCAGCGGCATGACGAGTGCGGCGAGTTCCGCTGCCGCGCCCGGCGCCGGCGCCTGCGCGACGACGAGCTCGGCCTGCGTCGCGGCCGCGCGCAGCGGCTCAGCGACCGCGTCCGGGCCGCGCAGCGGACGCAGTTCCGCGTAGAGCCCGAGCGCGGCCCACTCGCCCTGCAGCGTGCGGGCGATCTCGGCGCCGGGACCGTCGGCGTCGAACGCGAGCACGAAGTGGAACGACGCGCCGAGCTTGCCGCGCTGCATCCAGTCGCGCACCTGCTGCGCATCGAGCGCCGGGAAGTCGAACGGCAGCGCCGGCGAGAGCCAGCGCTCGACCGGGACACCGCGATCGCCCAGCGCGGCCATGAGCTCCGCGCGATTGAGCGCGTGGACGAGTGCGTGTCGCGCGGGCAGCTTCGTGGTGGGCGGCACGTCCGCGCGCAGCACGAGCAGCAGCCGCCGTGGCGGCCGCGCGGCGACGCGCCCGAGCGCGTAGCCGGCGGGCAACGGCAGCGAGAGCAGCGTGGGCGGCAGCGGCCAGAGCAGGTCCGTCTCGGCGCGTCGAAGCGCCGTGCGGGCGCGCGGAGCGCCGATCGTGAAGCGCACCGCGAGCGTGTCCACGCGCGCGGCGAGCACGCCCGCGGAATCCGCGCGCACGAGCGTGAGCGCGCGGCCCGGGTCGTCGCGCAGCACGCGGTAGGGCCCGAGGCCCACGGCGCCCGCCCAGCTCCCGCTCGCGCCGCGCCACGGCGCCGAGATGCCAACGCTCGCGATCCGGTCCAGCAACAGCGAATCGGGACGGGCGAGGTGGAAGACGAGCGTGCGGGCGTCCGGAGCCTCGATCCCGATCGCGGGGAGCGGACGGTTCGCGCGCACGCGGTCCATGCCGGTGACCGAGCGGAGCAGCCAGTTGCGCGTCGCATGGTCGTCGCGAGCGAGCCCGGAGAGCAGTGCCGCGCGGAAGTCCGCGCTCGTCGCGGGCGTGCCGTCGGTGAAGCGCAATCCCGGCCGCAGCGTCACGGTCACGCGGCGGCCGTCGTCGCTCGTCCACGCGCTGTCGGCGGCGACGGCGTGAAGCGCACCGGCCGCGTCGCGCTCAAAGAGTCCGTAGCTCAGCTGGCGTTCGAGCGCGAGGCGCAGGCGGTCGGGCGGGCCCGACGGGTCGAATGCGGGCGCCGGGCGCGCGATCAGCCAGCGCAGCGTGACGCGAGCGGGCGCGCTCGGATGCGTGCAGCCGGCGGCGAGGAGCGCGGCGAGCGTCACCGAAACGAGCGGCTTCCGGGAGCATCGCGCGATCCGTCGCATGGGCGCAGTGTACGGCACCCGGAAGGTCCGCGTGGCGCCGGCGCGCGTTGACCCCCGCCCGAGACGGGCGCTAGCGTGCCGGCATGCCCTCGACCGCGCCCGGCCCTGCGCCGCCGGCCCTCGACGCCGTTCTCGAGGGCCTGAACGACGAACAGCGCGCCGCGGTCACGCACGGCGCGGGCCCGCTCCTCATCGTCGCGAGCGCCGGCACCGGCAAGACGCAGGTCATCACGCGGCGCATCGCCTGGCTCATCGCCGGAAAACACGCGCGCCCGGACGAGATCCTCGCGCTCACGTTCACCGACAAGGCCGCCGCCGAGATGGAGGAGCGCGTCGACCTGCTCGTGCCGTACGGCTTCGTGGGCGCGACGATCTCGACCTACAACGCGTTCTGCGACCGGCTCGTGCGCGAGCACGCTGTCGAGCTGGGGCTGACCTCGCCGCTGCGCGTCGAGAGCAAGGCCGAGATCCTCGTCTTCCTGCGCGAGCACCTCTTCGAGCTCGGGCTCGAACGCTACCTCCCGCTCGGCAATCCGGATGCCCATCTCGAAGCCCTGACCGGCGTGTTCGACCGCGCGCGCAGCGAGGACGTCCCGCCCTCGCGCTACGCGGCGTGGGCGGAGGCGCTGGCGCAGGAGGCGGGCGACGACGCGTCGCGCGATCGTGCGGCGGCCGAGATCGAGAAGGCGCGGGCATACGCGAAGTACGACCGGCTGCTGCTCGCCGCCTCGCGCATCGACTTCGGCTCGCAGATCGGCCTCGCGCTGCGGCTGCTGCGCGAGCGGCCCTACCTGCGCAGCGAGTACCAGGAGCGCTTCCGCTGGATCCTGGTCGACGAGTTCCAGGACACGAACCACGTGCAGTTCGAGCTCGTGCGCCTGCTCGCGGGAACGCGCCGCAACCTCACCGTGGTCGGCGACGACGACCAGAGCATCTATCGCTTCCGCGGCGCGAAGGCGACGAACCTGCTCGAAGTGCTCGAGACGTTCCCCGGCACGCGCGAGATCGTGCTCACGCGCAACTACCGCTCGGGGCAGCGCATCCTCGACCTCGCGCACCAGCTCATCCGCTTCAACGACCCCGACCGGCTCGAGGCAATGCGCGGCTACGACAAGCGCATGCTCGCCCAGCGCGCGGACGGAAGCGGCGGACGCTTCGAGGGCGTCGTCGAACATCGCGCGTTCGAGACCGCGAGCGACCAGGCGGACATCGTCGCGGGCGAGATCGCGGACGCCGTCGCCGCGGGCACGCCGGCCGGCGCCTTCGCGATCCTCGCGCGGGCCCATCGCCATCTCGACGCGTTCGCGCTCGCGCTCAAGGCCCACGGCGTGCCGTTCCGGCGCATGGGGCAGCGCGGGCTCTACACGCGCCCCGAGGTGCTGCTGTGTCTGAACGCGCTGCGCTCGCTCGCCGATCCCGACGATGGCGCCAGCGTCTACATGGCGCTCGGGGATCCGCTCTTCGGCGCCGACGCCGAGGATCTCGCCCAGCTCGGCGCGCACGCGCGACGCACGCACCGCGGACTGCTCAAGGTTGCACGGGCGGCCGCGCACGACGATGCGCTCGAGCCCGCGACGCGCGCCGCCATCGCGAAGTTCGACGCGCTCCACCGCGAGCTCGCCGCGCTCGCGGTCGCGCGCCCGACCTCCGAGGTGCTCTACGCCTTCGTCCACGGCAGCGGGCTGCTCGCGCAGCTCGCGGACGGCGAGACGGGCGAGAACCTCGAGCGCGCGCAGAACCTCAACAAGCTCTTCGGCATCGTCTCGCGCGTCGGGCCGCTGCTCCAGCGCGACCGCGTCGACCAGTTCATCCCGCACCTCGACCTGCTCATCGAGATGGGTGACGACCCCGCGGCGGCGGAGCTCGACGTCGACGAGTCGAGCGTGAGCCTGCTGACCGCGCACGGCGCAAAGGGTCTCGAGTTCGACACCGTCTACCTCGTCGACCTCACCGAGCAGCGCTTCCCGCAGTACCCCCGCGGCAACCAGCTGCCGTTCCCGCCCGAGCTGCGGCACGCGGGCGGCGACGAGAAGGACGAGCACTACCGCGAGGAACGGCGGCTCTTCTACGTCGGGATGACCCGGGCACGCGACCGGCTCGTGCTCTGCCACGCTCAGGATCTCGGCGGCAAGCGCGCCGCCCGGCCGAGTCGCTTCGTCCACGAGGCGCTCGGACTGCCCGCACCGCCCAAGGGCGCGCGCGGCGTGAGCGCGCTCGAGGCCATCGCCCGCTACGCCCCGGCGCCCGAGTCCACCGCGAGCGATCCCGCACCGCTGCCCGACGACGTCCCGGTCGTGCTCTCGCACTCGGCGATCGAGCGCTACCTGGAGTGCCCGCTGCGCTACTGGTACGCCGACGTCGCGCACGTCCCGCTGCCCGACTCGCCCGCGCTCATGTTCGGCAACGCGATCCACCACGCGATCAGGGTCTGGCACCAGCACGTGATCAAGGGCCTGCCGATCGAGTCGGCGGACGTGGTCGCGGCGTTCGAGAGCGCGTGGTCGAGCGCCGGGTTCCTGACGCTCGCGCACGAGGATCGCATGTTCGCGCAGGGCCGCGAGTGGGTCGAAGCGTTCGTGCGTCGCGAGCGCGCGTCGGGTCTCGTGCCGGTCGCGATCGAGACCGACTTCCGCTTCGCGCTCGGCACGAACCAGGTGCACGGCCGGTTCGACCGCATCGACGAACGTTCCCCGGGCATCGTGCTCGTCGACTACAAGAGCTCGCAGGTCGACGAGGAGGACCAGGCGGAGAAGCGCGCGAAGGAGAGCGCGAGGGACGGTCAGCTCGGACTCTACGCCCTCGCCTACCGCGAGACGCGCGGCGTCACGCCGGCGCGCGTCGAGCTCCACTTCGTCGGCTCGGGCGCCGTCGGCGCCGTGGACGTCGAGGACGAGCACCTCGCGCGCGCCGCCGAGCGCATCGCGACCGCCGGCGAGGGCATCCGGCGCGCGCGCTTCGGCGCGACACCCGATCCCCGGACCTGCGCGCACTGCGACTACCGCCACGTGTGCCCGGCGAGCGCGGCGAGCCGGACGACGTGAGCGCGCGCTCCCCCGCCGCGCTGCGCGACGCCGCGGCCGAGCTCGCGCGCGACGCCGGAGCGATCGTGCGTGAGGGCTTCGGCCGGCGGCACGCGCCCGAGCGCAAGGGCCGCATCGACCTCGTCACCGAGTTCGACCGGCGTTCCGAGGCGCGGCTCCTCGAGCGGATCACCGCGCGCTTCCCGGACGACGCCGTGCTCGCCGAGGAGTCCGGAGAGCGCGACGGAGGTCGCGACGCCGAGGTGCGCTGGATCGTCGATCCGCTCGATGGGACCACGAACTTCGCGCACAACTATCCGTTCTTCGCGGTGTCGGTTGCGGCCGAACGGCGAGGCGAGGTCGTGGCCGGCGCCGTGTTCGATCCGGTGCGCGACGAGACGTTCGACGCCGCGCTCGGCGAGGGCGCCCGTCTGAACGGCGAGCCGATCCACGTCTCCGCGATCGACGCGCTCGAAGACGCACTGCTGGTCACCGGCTTTCCGTACGACGTGCGCGAACACCCCGAGCGGCACGTGCCGCTCTTCCAGGACTTCCTGCTGCGTGCGCAGGGCATTCGGCGCGACGGCTCGGCCGCGCTGAACCTGTGCTACCTCGCGATGGGCCGGTTCGACGGCTTCTGGGAGGGTCGGCTCGCGCCGTGGGACGTCGCGGCGGGATCGCTGATCGTGCGCGAATCGGGCGGCGTCGTGACGGACTATCGCGGCGGCCCGTTCCGCATCGACGGCCGGCAGATCTGCGCGGCCTCGCCCGCACTCCACCCGCGCCTCGTCGAGGTGATCGCGCGCCACCCCGCGGCGATCGCGGCCGGCGCGCCCTGACGTCCGCGCGCGCGAGCCTTCAGGCGGCCGCCGAGCTCTCCGTCATGCCGAGCCGCGAGCGGATCTCCCGGATAAGCGACTTCACGTCGTACGGCTTGGTCACGAACGCATCGGCGCCGAGGTCGAATGCGAGCCGCTTGTCGGTCTCGCCGGTGCGGGCGCTCAGGATCACGATCACGATGCGGCGATAGCGCTCGTCGAACTTGAGCGCCCGGCAGACCTTGTAGCCGTCCATGCGCGGCAGCATGAGGTCGAGCACCATGAGGTCGGGGCTCTCGCGCCAGGCGAGCTCGAGTCCGCGCTCGCCGTCGGTCGCCTCGATCACGTCGAAGCCGTCCGCTTCGAGCGCGAAGCGGAGCACCGCGAGCAGATCGGGCTCGTCGTCGACGATCAGGATGCGGCGCTTCGTGTCGGGCATTCGGGCGCGTCCAGGCGGAGACGAGGGGTGATTCCGTTCCCGCGCGGTATCGGCCCGGGTCGCCCGCGACTGGACCCTAATCTTTCGGCGCGCCGGGCGCCTCCGCCGCGAGGTGAAGGAAGTCCGCACTCCCGCTCGCTTCGGCACCGGTCAGCCGGTCGCGCACCTGGATCTCGAGGCGATAATGCCCGGGCGGTAGCGTCTGCACGGGCACGCTCACGAACTGCCGCCGCAGCGGCCCCGCGTTCTCCTCCATCTGCGAGGCCTCGATTCCCGGCGGTGGCGGGTGCGGCGCGAGCACGCGCTGGAGCCAGATGCGCGGGTCGCGATCGGCGGAGCGCACGCGGTAGACGTACTCGAACCTCGCCTCGCCGCCCGCGTCCGTGCGCAGGTGATAGATCTCGAAGTACGCCGTGAGCGGCTCACCGGCGCGCACGCGCGCCGCGGGGTTCGCCTCCAGCCGTACGGTGGGGCCGGGCTCCGCCGGCGCGCCACAGGTCACCACCACCCCGCTCAACGCGAGCGAGGTGTCGGGCGCGGGCACCTGGATCGCGAGTCGCGCGCTGCCGCGCCGGCCCGCGCCACGCACCGAGAATCCGACCGTGTACCTCCCGGGCGGCAGGTCCGCCGTGAAGTCGGCGACGCGGTAGCGGCTCGCCTCGCATGCGGATGGCGACAACGCGCCGGCCGTGCGGCTCACCTCGCGCTGCGTGCTGTCGAGCACCACCGCATCGGCGACCAGGCTCTCGGCCGGCGTCGACGGGACCTCGAGCGCTTCGTAGAGGCGCGAGCCGGCGCTCCCCTCGAACCACGCGACCTCCCCCTCGACGGGCAGGCGCTGCGTGCGCGGCGGCAGGGTCGGGAAGACGCCGCGCAGGTCGTGCGTCCCCACGACGTCGAGCCGTGCGAGCGAGTCGGGATCGGGGCGCGGATCGGGATCGTGGTCGTAAGTGATCGGCAGCAGGTAGTACTCGCTCAGCAGCCGGTCCTGGAGGTTCACCGTCATGCCCAGCCGCGGGTAGGACCACACCAGCAGGTTGAGCGGATAGAGCGTCTGCGAATCCTGCCCGATCGTCGTGAAGAGATTGGCGCCGACCGGGTTGTACTCGGCGTGCTCGGGCGGTCCGTAGCGCACGTAGACCTCGCCGCGCTCGTCCCACTCGCGGCGGTGCGCGTCGTAGTAGAGCGAATACGCCTGCGCCACGCGCGCCCAGTACTCGAGCTGCGCTTCGTTCTCGGTCGTCGAGAGATCCGGATCCTGCTCCTTCCAGAAGCGCCGCCGGAACTCCGCCTGCGCCGCGGGCGTGAGGTGGTTGTAGAGCGCGGTGTCGCGCTCGCTCGCGACCGGTGCGATGTCCTCGAAGCGCTCGCGCGCGTTGCGCGGCAGCCGCGGAATTGCGGCCTCGAACCCGCGCTCGGCGCGCTCGACGTCGCCGAGCCGCCACGCCGCCGACGCCACCGCGAGTTCGACCTCGGGCCGGTCGGGCGCAAGACGCTCGGCACGCTCGGCCGCGGCGAGCGAGCCGGTCGTATCGTGCTGCTCGAAGCGCAACGAGGACAGCATGAGCCAGGGCTCGAGCCGCGTGCTGTCGTCGCGCACCGCTTCCATCAGGTGATCGACCGCGCGCGCGAGCGAGGTCGTGTCGAGATACTTGAGCCAGTCGTGCCGCCACACCAGCGCGACGCCGTACTCCGCGTCGGGGTCGTGCGGCTGCAGGGCAAGGACACGCTCGAAGCGCTGCAGCGCGAGACGGCGAAAGCCGGCGGCCCAGTAGGTTCGCGCGAGCATCAGCTCGAGCGAGGCATCGTCGGGCTCGAGCACCGTCGCGCGCTCGAGCTCCGCGATGGCGAGGCGCCGGCCCTCGATCGAGCGCCGGGCGATGTGGGCGATCGCGCGCTCGGTGAGCGCGTGCGCCTCGCCCGCGGCCGGGTCCGTCGGGGCCGCTTCGGGCACGGGCCGGCCGGCCGCGGACCGTGCGGCGCAGGCGGCGAGCAGGACGAGTGCGAGGCAGGGAACGAGGCGGCGAAGGTTCATGTGAGCTCGAGCCGCCGAACGGGGCGGCGCGCGAACGCGCCCGGTGGGAACGAGCCCGAGTATGGTGCGCCGGCGCCGGGGCGGTCAACGCGGATCGGGCGGTTTGACGCTGCGCGGACTCCCACCGAACGTATTCGGATGCCCCCCGCGAACCCGACGATCCCGACGCGCGCCGTCGACGAGCCGCCGGCCGGTGCGGCGCGACTGGACGTCCGCGGCGAGCCCGCCTTCGTGCGCGGCCACCTGCCCGGTGCGTGCTGGCTCGTGCCCGGCGAATTCGCATCGCGCCGCGCCGAGCTGCCGCCGCGCGACGCCGACGTCGTCGTCGTGCACGACGCCGCGCGGCCGCTGGCCGCCCCCGGGCTGTTCGAGGCGGTCGTCGCCGCGGTCGGCGCCGGCGCCGACGCCGCGGTGCCCGCATTGGCCGTGACCGACACGCTCAAGCGCGTCGAGGCCGGGAGGGTCGCCGCCACCGTCGAGCGCGCCGGGCTGGTCGCGGTCCAGACGCCCCAGGCCTTCCGGCGCGCCGCGCTGGCCGCCGCGCACGAGGGCGGCGCCGAGGCGACCGACGACGCCGCGCTGGTCGAGGCGGCCGGCGGGCGGGTCGTGGTCGTCGACGGCGACGCGCGTAACGTCAAGATCACCGACGCGGGGGACCTCGCGCGGGTGCGCGGCGCGGGGGCGGGCGTGAGGATCGGCCAGGGCTACGACGTGCACCGCGTGAGCGACGACCCCGCGCGCGCCCTGGTCCTC
Source organism: Candidatus Acidiferrales bacterium (assembly GCA_035500415.1). Lineage (GTDB taxonomy): Bacteria > Eisenbacteria > RBG-16-71-46 > RBG-16-71-46 > RBG-16-71-46 > CAIXRL01. Next base: position 20,391 of record DATJXF010000085.1, read on the forward strand.
GGCCTGGTCGAGCTGCCCGGGGCCCGGGGCCTGGCCGGCCACTCCGACGC
>DATJXF010000086.1:0-28256 GCA_035500415.1 Candidatus Acidiferrales bacterium
CCGCCCGAGGCTTCGAGGCGGGCGACGTAGAGTCCGGGTGCGACGCGTCGACCGCCGGCGTCCCGGCCGTTCCACTCGATCCTCGTCTCGCCCGCCGGCGCCGCGCCGTCGTAGAGCGTCTGCACGCGCCGCCCGCCGAGATCGTAGAGCGCGAGCCGCGCCGGCCCGGCCGCTGGAAGGACGAACGAGAGCGCGGTCGCTGAACCGAACGGATTGGGACCCGCGGCGAGTCGAAGCGCGCCGGCCGGGCCGGGCGCGACGCCGGCCGGCGGGCCGACGTAGCTCAGCCGGTGGAGCGCGCCGTCCGTCGAGGTGAACCCGCCGGTCGTCGACTGTTGCAGCCAGTAGAAGCTGCCGTCCGCGCCGATGCGCCAGTCCGCTCCATAGAGGAATCCGCTCCCCCACGGCGCGCCGCTCTGGCCGGGCACGGACGGCGCGGGGTTCCACGCGCCCGAGATCGAATCCTTCACGATGCGATAGAGGTCACCGACGAAGAAGTCGACGTAGAACACGCTCGCGTCGTACCCGGATGGCCAGTCGGCCGCGCCGCCCGCGGGGGCGCGATACATGCCCGGCGAGCTGATGGCATGCGGGTTGTCGTCGCGCAGGTACGCCGCGATCGGCGCCACGAAGCCGTTCGCCGGGTTGCCCTGACCGCCGGGCTCGGGGCAGTCGTTGCGACCCCGGACGATGTTGCCCTCGCGCCACGGCCAGCCGTACATGCCGCCCGCGTGCACCTCGTCCAGTTCCTCCTCGGTGGCGTCGCCGACGTCGGCGCTGTAGATGAGGCCGGTCTGCGGATCGATGTTGTACGACCAGGGATTGCGGAAGCCGTACGCCCAGACGAGCTTCGCGTTGGAATCGGGCGAGGAGAGCGGATTGCCGGGCGCGATGATCAGCCCGCGCGGCACCTGCACGCCGCCATTGGTCCCCGTCGGCAGCAGGTCGACCCGCAGGCGCTCGAACTGTCCGCACTGGGACGTCGAGTCCTGCGCCGAGCACCACACGTCGTTGTCGCCGAAACTCACGTAGAGCATGCCGTCGGGGCCGAAGCGCAGGCAGCCCGAATGGTGCTCCCCGTCCGAATCGGGATGATCGCCGATCAGGACGAGCATCGATCCCAGGGACATCGATTCACCGGTGGGGCTCGAGAGCTGGCCGCTGGCCGTGAAACGCACCACGTAGACGACGTGCGGATAACCCGTGTAGCACACGTAGACGTACGGCCGCGCCGGCCAGCCGGGATCGATCGCGATCCCCTGCGCTCCCTCCTCGGCACCCGACGTCGTCGGCGAAACCGATCCGACGGGATCGGTCGAGGCGATGTGGTTGCCGACCACGAGGCGGATCTTGCCCGTGACTTGCTCGAGCACGAGTGCGCGGCCATCCGGCAGGAACGCGAACGCCCGCGGCTGGGCGAAACCGGTGACCACGATCGAATCCGCGAAGTTCGTCGGGACCGTGATGGTGGACGCCGCGGCGGGTGCGCCGACGGCGAGCAGGATCAGCGCGGCAGCGATGCGGTGCATGGCGTCACTCGTTTCGGCCTGGAAGGGCGGGCCCGGGGCCGGGCCGGGTGCGGGACGACTCGCCCCGGCTGCGGCGCAGACGTGGGATGGTGCGTGAATGTTAGGAGATTGCGCGCCCGCGGGCCAGCCTGGACCCACTCCGCTTTCGCGGGCAGGGGCTGTTCCGCTCTCGCAAAGAGGTGCGTCGCGACGCGCGATCCGCGCATCCATTCGCTGAGCGCCGTCGCGCCGCTCGCTGGTCCGCCGCACGCCCCGCCGCTAGAATCCCGACGCTCATCGCCGTTCCATCCAGGGAGGCCCGCGTGTCGTCCGTCCGCGAAGTCATCATCCTGGGCTCCGGCCCCGCCGGTTACACGGCCGCGCTCTACGCGGCCCGCGCGAACCTGAAGCCCCTGCTCTTTTCCGGGCTCCAACCCGGCGGCCAGCTCACGATCACGACCGACGTCGAGAACTATCCGGCGTTCCCGGCCGGCATCCTCGGGCCCGAGCTCATGGACAAGTTCCGCGAGCAGGCGGTGCGCTTCGGCACCGAAGTCGTGGACGCGCCGGTCGAACGCGTCGACTTCTCGCGCCGCCCCTTCCGCATCGTGTCGGACGGCCACGAGCACGCGGCGCGCAGCGTGATCGTCGCGACCGGCGCGAGCGCCCTGCTGCTCGGCCTGCCCAGCGAGACGCAGTTCATGGGCTTCGGCGTGAGCGCCTGTGCGACGTGCGACGGCTTCTTCTTCCGCGACAAGCGCGTGATCGTGGTGGGCGGCGGCGACACCGCGATGGAGGAGGCGACGTACCTCACCCGCTTCTGCCGCGAGGTGATCGTGGTCCATCGACGCGCGGAGCTGCGCGCCTCGAAGATCATGCGCGAGCGCGCGCAGGCGAATCCGAAAATCCGCTTCCTCTGGAACGCCGAGGTGATCGAGATCCAGGGCGTCGACCAGAAGCACGTGACGGGCGTGCGCCTGCGCGACACGAGGACGAACGCGATCAGCGAGCTGGCGATCGACGGCGTGTTCGTCGCAATCGGCCACAAGCCCAACACCGGGTTCCTCGCGGGCCAGATCGCGCTCGACCCCAAGGGTTACGTCGTGGTGCAGCCCGGGCGCAGCTTCACGAGCGTCGAGGGCGTGTTCGCCGCGGGCGACGTCCACGACGCGATCTACCGACAGGCCGTGACCGCGGCGGGCAGCGGCTGCATGGCGGCGATCGACTGCGAACGCTGGCTCGAGGCGCAGGCTCACGCCGAGGCCGCCGGCGCGCCGGCGCACTCGGGATAAGGGAGCGCGACCGGCCGTGGAGCGCGAGCAGCTCGAGTTCGACGTCCAGTTCGTCGGGGCGGGACCTGCCGGGCTCGCGGGCGCGATCCACCTCGCGAACCTGATCGGGACGCACAACGCGTGGGTCGCGGCCGGCGGAGCCGGAACCGCGATCCCCGAGACGAGCATCGCGGTGCTCGAGAAATCCGCCGAGGTCGGCGCGCACGCCCTCTCGGGCGGCGTCATGGATCCGCGCGCGATGCGCGAGCTGATCCCCGACTTCGTCGAGCGCGGCTGCCCGCTCGCCGCGCCGGTCGTGAGCGACGACGTCTACCTGCTCTTCGAGCGCGGCCAGTTCCGGCTGCCGCTGCTCCCGCCGGTGCTCCAGAACCACGGCAACTGGATCGTGAGTCTGGGCGACGTGACGCGCTGGCTCGCCGGCATCGCCGAGGAAAAGGGTGTGCTCATCGCGACCGGGACCCCGGCGCAGACGCCGCTCCTCGAGAACGGCCGCGTGCTCGGCGTGCGCACCGGCGACAAGGGCGTCGCGCGCGACGGCTCGCACAAGCCCACGTACCAGCCCGGCGCCGACTGCCTCGCGAAGGTCACGGTGCTCTGCGAGGGACCGCGCGGCACCGTGACGCGCCAGCTCGAGCGTGCGCTCGGGCTCACCGCGGGCCGGCAGCCCCAGGTCTACGCGACGGGCGTCAAGGAACTCTGGGAAGTGCCGGCCGGTCAGGCGCAGAAGGGCCGCGTCATCCACACCATGAACTGGCCGCTGCCCGCGGCGACGTTCGGCGGCGGCTTCATCTACGGGATGAGCGACACGTTGTGGGCCGTCGGCTTCTGCACCGGGCTCGACGCCGCCGATCCCACGAGCGATCCGCACGGCAACCTGCAGCGCTTCAAGACGCACCCGCTCGTCCGCGAGCTGCTCGCGGGCGGCAAGCCGGTCGCGTACGGAGCGAAGGCGATTCCCGAAGGCGGCTGGTACGCGATGCCGAAGCTGTCGGCCGACGGCGTGATGATCGCGGGCGACGCCGGCGGCTTCCTGAACGGCGGCCGGCTCAAGGGCATCCACCTCGCGATCAAGTCCGGCATGCTCGCGGCGGAAACGGCGTTCGACGGCCTGCTCGCGGGCGATTTCTCCAGGGAGCGACTCGCGGGTTACGAATCGCGCGTCGCGGCGTCGTGGGCGGGCGCGGAGCTGCGCGGGATGCGCAACTTCCACCAGGCGTTCGACGGCGGCCTCTGGCAGGCGCTGCCGCGCACCGGCCTGCAGATGTTCATGGGTGGCCGCGATCCGTTCGGCGACCACCTGCCGGGCCACGCCGGCCACGAGCGCATGAAACCTCTCCGCGCGGTGCACCCCGCGGGCGAGCCTCCGGCCCTGAAGTTCGACGGCACGCTCACGTTCGACAAGCTCGCCGACGTCTACCTCTCGGGAACGATGCACGACGAGGACCAGCCGGTGCACCTGGTCGTCGCGGACACCTCGGTGTGCGCGACCAAGTGCCGCGCGGAGTTCGGCAATCCCTGTCAGCACTTCTGCCCCGCCCAGGTGTACGAGATGGTTCCGGACGAGGCGAAACCGGGCGAGCTGAAGCTGCGCATCAACGCGTCGAACTGCGTCCACTGCAAGACGTGCGACATCGCCGATCCGTACCAGATCATCACGTGGACCACGCCGGAAGGCGGCGGCGGTCCGGACTACAAACGACTGTGAGGCCGCCCGTGACCGCTCGACGCCTGCTGCCCGCGCTCCTCGTCGCGTTCGCGCTCTTCGCGGCGGGCTGCTCGGTCTACAGCGAGGGCGACACGTCGGCCTACGGGCCGCCGCAACCGCCCGCGCGCATCGGGTTGCCGCCCGAGTACCGCGTCTTCTTCGACGAGCTCAAGGACGACGGCGACTGGACGCAGATCGAGCCGTACGGCTGGGTGTTCCGGCCGCGCGTCAACTTCGACGCGTGGCGGCCGTACGAATACGGCTGGTGGGAACCTTCCGACGAGTACGGCTGGATCTGGAACTCCACCGAATCGTTCGGCTGGATCACGTACCACTACGGCTCGTGGTTCTACGATCCCTACCAGGGCTGGTGCTGGGCCCCGGGCCCGGTGTGGGGTCCCGCGTGGGTCGCGTGGGTGCAGGCCGGCGACTACGTCGGCTGGGCGCCGCTCGCGCCGAGCCAGTACGACGGCTACGGCCAGGTCCCGGGCGGGGTGTTCACGTACACGTCGTTGAACGCGCTAGGCAACCACGACGTGGGCACGCAATCGATGTTCGTGACGAGCCTGCCGACGACGGTCGCCGTGCCGAGCGCGATCGTGAACGTCGGCCGCGCGGGCGGCGCGACGTTCAATCGCGGGCCCGACATCGCGCAGCTGCGCGCGCGCGGCGTCGCGCTGCCGGAGCCCGTCGATCCGTCCACGCTCCGGCGTCTGAGCGTGAGCGCACCCGCGACGCGTGGCAGCTCTCCGGACGTGCAGGCGGGCACGACGCGCCTCGTCACCGAGGCGACCCGCGAGACGCGCGCGTTCCGCGAGCGCGGTCAGTGGCCGCCACGCGCGGCCGGGTCCCGCATGCCCGCCGCGCCCGCGGTACCGGTCGCACCCGCGCCCGCGCCGGAGCAGGCGGCACCCGCCGTGCAGCAGAGCCCGACGCACTTCGACGAGCATGCGCCCGCGCCTTCGCCGGTCGACCACGCGCCCGCGGCGCCGGCGTTCCATGCGCCGGTCCGGCCGGCGCCGCCTGCGGCGGCCGACAGCGCGCGCGCCCACCCTGCGCACGCGCCCGGCGGGGCCGGCAAGCACAAGCCCAGGAGCGGGCATCGCGGCGCACGCCCCAGGCCCGCGCCCGCGGACTCGACGCGGCGGGGCTAGATCCCGACCGGGAACGGTTCACCGGTGCCCGCAACGGCGTCGCGCCGCGTTCTCAGCGAGAGCCTGAATCCGTTCGAGCGGGCGGGGTGCGAGGCTTGAGCTCGCCGACCGCCCAGCTCAAGGCGAAGGCGCTCGCCCTCGGCTTCGACGCGGTCGGCGTCGCGGCGCTCGCGCCGCTCGAAGCGCAGCAGCGCTACGAGGCCTGGATCGCGGCCGGCCATCACGGCGGCATGAGCTGGCTCGCGAGCGCGGAGCACCGCGGCCGCCGCGCCGATCCCGGGCGGCTGCTGCGCGACATCCGCGCCGTGCTCTGCGTGGCGCTCACGCATCCGCCCGGGGCCGACGAGGCGCGCGACCGCCGCCTGGGGCGCATCGCGCGCTACGCGGCCGGCGAGGACTACCACCGCGTCATGAAGGACCTCCTCGGCGAGCTGGAGCGCTGGATCCGCCGCGAGCTCTTCCCCGGTTCGCGCTCGCTCTGGTACTCGGACACGGGCGCCATCCTCGAGCGCGGCTGGGCCGAGCGCGCGGGGCTCGGCTGGATCGGCAAGCACTCCGGCCTGCTCTCGACCGGGCGCGGCTCGTGGTTCGTGCTCGGCGAGGTGCTCGTCGATCGCGAGCTCGAGCCCGATGCGCCGCTCGAGCGCGAGCACTGCGGCACCTGCGCACGCTGCCTCGACGCCTGCCCGACGCGCGCGATCGTCGCGCCCTACCAGGTCGACGCGCGGCGCTGCATCTCCTACCTCACGATCGAGCATCGTGGCGCGATTCCGCGCGAGCTGCGCCCGCTCGTTGGCGACTGGATCTTCGGTTGCGACGTCTGCCAGGACGTCTGCCCGTGGAATCGCTTCGCGCCGCCCGCGCGCATCGCCCGCCTGCACGCGCGCGAGCTCGACGGCTGGTCGCTCGAGCGCTTCCTCGACCTCGACGAACCGGGCTTTCGCGCGCTGTTCGCGGACAGCCCGATCCGGCGCGCGGGTCGCGAAGGCTTCCTGCGCAACGTGTGCGTCGCGCTCGGCAATCGCGGCGATGCGTCCGCGGCGCCGGCGCTCGCGCGCGCGCTCGCGCGCGATCCGTCACCGCTCGTGCGCGGTCATGCCGCGTGGGCGCTCGGGCGGCTCGCCGGCCGCGACGAGGAATGGTGCTCGGCGCTTCGGAACACGGCCGCGGGCGATGCCGATCCGGGCGTTCGCGAGGAGGCCGGCGCAGCGCTCGCCTGACGGGGGGCGTCTGGCGAGCGGCTCGCCCTCGACCCAGTCCTCGCCGCCGTCCGCGAAGCGCTCCTTCTTCCAGATCGGCACGTTCCGCTTGAGCTCGTCCATCGCCCAGCGGCATGCGTCGAACGCCGGCCCGCGATGCTCCGCCGAGATCACCACCACGACGCTCGCCTCCCGCGGTGGCACCTCGCCCAGCCGGTGGACGATCGCGCACGTCGCGATCGCGAAGCGCGTGCACGTCTCGCGCTCGATGCGTTCGAGCGCCGGGAGCGCCATGCGCTCGTAAGCCTCGTATTCGAGCCTCACCACGGCGCGACCGCGATGGTGGTCGCGCGTCGTCCCGAGGAACGTGACGATCGCGCCGCGCTCCGGATGCGCCGCACGCGCCGTGAGCGCCGCGACGTCGAGCGGTGCGCGCGTGAGCTCAGCCACGCCGGGCCGGCGCGCGCAGCTCGCGTCGCATGATCGGCCGCGCGGGCGAGCGGCGCGCGACCTCGTGGAAGCGCGCCGCGAGGAACGTCTGCGGCAGTCCGGTCCACACGAACACCGCCGCCTGGCGCCCGCCGCGCGTGTCGACCGGATAGCCTTCGAGGCATGGCGCGCCGTGCTTCGCCGCCCAGCGCGCCGCCGCTTCGAGCAGCGCCACCGTGAGCCCCCGTCCGCGATGCGTGCGCGCCACGAAGAAGCAGGGCGCCGACCACACCGCCCGCTCGTCGACCGGCGCGAGCAGGCGCGAGGACTCGTAGCGGCGGAAGTGCGCGCGCGGACCCACGGCGATCCAGCCGACGGGCGTCGCGCCGCCGTACGCGATGAGCCCCGGCGTCCCGCCCGCGTGGACGAGCCGGCGCATCGCCGCGCGGCGGCCGCCCGGACCCCGCTCGCGCCATTCCGCCGCGGGCATCCGCGCCCACGTGCACCAGCACCCGGCGCATGCGCCCTTCGGTCCGAAGAGCGTGACGAAGTCGTCCCAGCGCCCGGGCGTGAGCGGCTCGATCCGCCAGCGCGCGGCGGCGCGCAACGGCGCGGTCACGCGGCGCGGCGTGGCGTCCGCCCGCTTCGTGCGTCCCGCGCTCATCCGCCGCTCACGGGCGGCAGCAGCGCGAGCTCGGCGCCGTCCTGGAGCGCGTCGTCGGCTCGCGCGAGCGTTCCGTCCACGGCGACGGCGAGCGTGCCCTCGAGCGGCGCGAGCGCGGGGTGCTTCGCCGCCAGCGCGCGCAACGCGTCGCGCACGCGGCTGCCCGCGGGCAGCTCGAGCGGCTCGCCCGCCGTGCCCGCGCGCTCGCGCGCCTGCGCGAAGTAGATCACCCGGGTGCGCAACGTTGGACCCTCGTTCATGCGGCCCCTATGCTCGCCGGATGGACGAGTCGGCGCAAGGCTCCGAGCCCGGCGCGCCGCGCCTCGAGGTCGCACCCGGCGGCGGCGGCGCCCCGCAGACCCCGGACGGCGACCCGCACGAGCGCGGCTTCTCGCCGGCGGAGATCCAGCGCGGCCTGCTCGTCTGGCTCGCGATCGTGAGCGCGGGCGGCCTCGTCTTCCTGCTGCTCGGCCGCGCCGAAGGCGCGCTGCTGCTCGCGGTCTCGGGCGCGTTCGCGCTCGCGCAGGCGACCGACTCGGCGGCCGCCGTCGAGGGCTACCGCGTCTGGGTGCGCGAGCGGTTGCCGCGCGACAGCGCGCACGGCGTGCTGTTCCGACTGCTCGTCCGTTCGCTGGTTCCGATGGCCGGCGCGCTCTTCTATGCGCTGCTCGCGATCTACGCCAACACGGCGGCCGACCTGCCGCGCCGCGGATTCGCGATCGGCTGGTGCGTTGCGGCCGTGCTCGCCAGCCTCGCGCTGGCGTGGCGGCCGTGCGCCGACGCGGTCATGCGCGCGTTCTTCCGCGGTACGCCGGGGCGCACGCGGCGCCTCACCGCGCGCCTCGTCGTGATGGCGCTGCTCCTTCCGGTGCCGGCGCGGATCCTCTTCCCCTCGATGCTCTCGGCCGTCCAGCAGAGCGGAACGTCGCTCGTCGACGTGAGCACGCTGCTCTCGCAGATGACCGGTGAGATCGCGCTCGCGCTCGCCGGCGTCGGATTGTTCGTGCGCCGCGACTGGAGCGGGGCGCGCGCCCGCCTCGGGCTGACCGCGTTGCGGCCACGCGATGCGCTGTTCGTCGCGGGCGGCGTGCTCGCGGCGATGGCGCTGAACAGCGGCGCCGACTGGCTCGAGCGCCACGCGTTTCCCGGGCTCTACCGCTCCGACACCGACATCACGAACACGATCGCGGCCCACCTGCCGCTCTGGACCTCGCTGCTGCTCGGCGCCAGCGCAGGTGTCGGCGAGGAGCTCGCGGTGCGCGGCGCGCTCCAGCCCCGGCTCGGGATCGCGCTCAGCGCGCTCGTCTTCGCCTGCGGCCACGTGCAGTACTCGTGGTTCGGCATGGCGTCGGTCGGACTGCTCGGCGTGCTGCTCGGCGTCATCCGCGCGCGCTCGAATACGACGACGGCGATCGTCGTGCACGCGGTCTACGACGTGTTCGCGGCGCTGACCGCGGGCCACTGACCCGTCAGGCGACGCCCACTCCCGGCTCGGGCGCGATGACCTCGGCCGCGACGCCACGACGCTCGAGCTCCTGGCGCAGCGCCGCGGGAGTGCCCGTGAGTGCGGGGAACGTGCCGTAGTGCATCGGCACGATCCAGCGTGCGCCGAGCTTTTCCGCCGCCCACGCGGCCTCGCGCGGGCCCATCGTGTAGAGGTCGCCGATCGGCAGGATCGCGATCTCGGGCGCGTAGAGCTCGCGCACCATGACCATCTCCATCGTCGGACCGGTGTCGCCCGCGTGGTAGACGCGCGTGCCGTCCTCGAGCGTCACGACGATGCCCGCCTCGCCGCCACCGTTGGGGCGGCCCGGCTCGTCGAACGACGACGAGTGCGACGCGGGGACCATCGTGAAGGCGAGCCCGGCGACGTGCACCGTTCCGCCCTTGCCCATCGACACGCACGTCTTGACGCCCTGCCCGCTGAAGTGCTCGGCCACCTCGAACGACGCGATGACGGGGCAGCCGAGCCGCGTCGCCAGCGCGACGACCTCGGAGGCGTGATCGCCGTGCGCGTGCGTGACCGCGATCGCGTCGGCGCGCGCCGGACGTTTGCGATCCGCCGGGCAGCGCGGGTTGCCTTCGAGCCACGGGTCGATCAGCACGATCCTGCCCGCCGAGGAGACGAGCTCGAACGCCGAGTGCCCCAGCCAGGTGAGGCGAAAGCCCTTGTTCCACGTCCCCATCGCGAGCTCCCTCTCGGCCGGATCGGGTGAAGGAAGGCGGTCAGCGCGCTGCGCCGACGCCGCTCTCGGCGATCTCTTCAAGCCGTACGGTGAAGTGGCGCAGCACCGGGGCCTGGTAGGTGATGCGCAGGCCGCGCAGCCGCTCGCGCTCGCGGTGGAGCGCGATCACCGACTCGGCGACGTAGCGCATGTGCTCGGTGGTGTAGACGCGGCGCGGGATCGCGAGCCGCACGAGCTCGAGCCGCGGGTAGGTCGTCTCGCCGGTCGCGGGGTCGGTCTCGGCGAACATGAGGCTGCCGACCTCGACCGCGCGGATGCCGTAGTCGCGATAGAGCGCGACGACGAGCGCCTGCCCCGGGAACTGCGACTGCGGCAGGTTCGGCAGGAAGCGCCGCGCGTCGACGTAGACCGCGTGGCCGCCCACCGGCTTCACGATCGGCACGCCGGCGGCATCGAGCAACGCGCCCAGTTGCGCGACCTGGCCGATCCGGAACGCCAGGTAGTCCTCGTTCAGCACCTCGCGCAGGCCGCGCGCCATCGCCTCGAGGTCCCGGCCCGCGAGGCCGCCGTAGGTCGGGAAGCCCTCGATCAGGATGAGCAGGTTCGTCACGCGCCGCGCCCAGTCGTCGTTGTCGAGCGCGAGGAACCCGCCGATGTTGACGAGTCCGTCCTTCTTCGCGCTCATCGTGCAGCCGTCGCCGTGCGAGAACATCTCGCGGGCGATCTCGGCCACCGAGCGGTTGGCGTAGCCGCTCTCGCGCTGCTGCACGAAGTAGGCGTTCTCCGCGAACCGGCAGGCGTCGAACACGAGCGGCACGCCATGGCGGCGGCACACCTCGCTCACCGCGCGCACGTTCGCCATCGACACCGGCTGGCCGCCGCCCGAGTTGTTCGTGATGGTGATCATGACGAGCGGCACGCGTCCGCGCCGCTCCTCGAGCAGCCGATCCAGCTTCGCCGGGTCGAGGTTGCCCTTGAACGCGTGCGGCGAGGTCGGATCGAGGCCCTCCTCGATCACGAGGTCGGCGGCCTCGGCGCCCTGGTGCTGCACGTTCGCGCGGGTCGTGTCGAAGTGGATGTTGTTCGGCACGACGTCGCCCGGCTTGAGCACGGTCGAGAAGAGCAGGTTCTCGGCGACGCGCCCCTGGTGCGTGGGGATCACGTGGCGGTAGCCGAAGATGTCGCGAACCGCGGACTCGAAGTGGAAGAAGTTCCTGCTGCCCGCGTACGACTCGTCGCCCATCATCAGTCCGGCCCACTGGTCGTCGCTCATGGCCGACGTCCCGCTGTCCGTGAGCAGGTCGACGTAGATGCTGTCCGCGGGCACCGCGAAGATGTTGAGACCCGCGTCGCGGATCAGGCGGTTGCGCTCTTCGCGTGTCACACGCCGGATGGGTTCGACGACCTTGATGCGGAACGGCTCGGCGGGAAAGCGCATGCGGCGAGTCTAGCCGGCGTTCACGAGGGCGCTCAAGCCGCGCACCACGCGCCCCACGAAGAGGTTGTCGCGAATGCGCGGTCCCATGAAAACAATGATTGAGACTCAAAGACCAATTAGACTATCGTCGATGGGTGGCGTGCTTTAGTTGATCCCCTCGGGAGCAAGCCCCTCGTCGAACGACCGATCGCCGCTGACCTCCCGTCGCGCCCTCCCCCGAAAATGTGGACTCGTACCGGGCCGCCGTGCGCTCGGCGCGGGAGGATGCGCTGTGGACCGAGCGGTTGGATGTGGGATCGGGGGACTCCGCCAGCCGGACGGAAAGCAGCGCATCTCTCCGGTGTGATCACGACGAGCCGCCCCCCGGGGCCCGCGCCGGTTCCCTTCGCGTCGAACTCAGTTGCGTTCGAACGCGTCGCCCTCGGACGGCGGTGCGAGGCGGATGTGCCGCAGGTGCGAGTGCAGCCGCTGCGCGCGATCGAGCACGCTGTCGAGCGCGAGCAGCTCGAGCCGCGCGCTCGTCTCGATGCGCAACGCGTGCGCCATCGCGTTGACGAGCGTCTCGAGGCCCGCGTCGGGCGCGGCGCCGGGTGACGTGCGCCACGCCTGCGCGCCGAAGGGCAGCAGCCGGCGCAACTCGGCGAGCAGCGCGTGACGCTCCATCTCGGCGAGCGGATCGCCGCCCTCGTGCGGCTGCTCGGGGAGGTCTTCGCTCGCGCACGCGCGATACGGGAATTCCTGGCGCACCGCGCCGAGCCGCACGCGGCGCACGCCCGTCAGCACGAGGTCGTAGCAGTCGTCGGTGCGCCACTGCACCTGCTCGAAGCGTCCGACGCACGCCAGCTCGTGGAAGGCGGGACTGCCGGCGTAATCCTGTTCCCAGCCGGGCTTCAACGTGGCGATCGCGATCTCGCGCTCGCCCGCGAGCGCATCGCGCACCAGCTGCCGGTAGCGCAGCTCGAACACGTGGAGCGGCAGGCGGACGTGGGGAAAGAGCACCACGTCGGGCAGCGGGAACACGGGTAGGGTTCGCTGCGCCGGCACGGCCATAGCGCCCTCGCGCGCGCCGCGAAGCCGATGCGTGGGCGCCCGGCGGCCGCCGGGCGCGCGCGTCACTCCTCGGCGATGAAGCTCAGCACGTCGTCGACGTGCCCATCGACCTTCACCTTGGGGTAGATCTGCGCGATGCGGCCGGTGCGATCGATGATGAACGTGGTGCGCTCGATGCCCAGGTACTTCTTGCCGTAGAGGTTCTTCTGCTTGTAGACGCCGAACGCCTTCGAGACCGAAGCGTCCTCGTCGGCGAGCAGGTCGAACGGCAGCTTGTGCTTCTCACGGAACTTCTGGTGCGAGTCGATCGGATCGTTCGAGACGCCGAGGATCACCGCGCCGTTCCGCTCGAACTGCTCGCGCAGGTCGCGGAACGAGCAGGCTTCGCGCGTGCAGCCGGGCGTCTCGTCCTTGGGATAGAAGTAGAGCACGACCGTCTTCTTGCCCTTGAACTGGCGCAGCGAAACGGTCTCGCCCGACGTCGACGGCAGCGAGAAGTCCGGAGCGGGCTTGCCGATCACCGGCAACAGGCTGGCGGTGGCCATGCGTGCGACCTCCGAAAGCGCGCCCGGGCCCCCGATGGGAGCCCGGGCCGGGGGCGATCTCGCCGCCCCGGTCGAGTGGGGGGTTAGCGGGCGACGGCCTGCATGGCGAGCGCGCGCTCGATGTTCTGCTCCACGACACCCCAGTCGAGGTTGTCGAAGAACGCGTCGATGTACTTGGCGCGCGCGCGTCCGTAATCGATCCAGTACGCGTGCTCGTAGACGTCCATGGCGAGGATCGGCGTCGCGTTCCACAGCGGGAACGTGTTCTGGGCATCGCCCACGACCGTCGTCAGCAGGTGCAGGTCGTGGTCGTACGCGAGCCACACCCAGCCGCGCGCCGCGAGGCCGGACGCCTTGAAGTCGGCGAGCCACGCGTCGTAGGACGGGTAGTCGCGCGCGATCAGCTCCGCGGTCTTCGCCTGCGGCCGGCCGCCACTGCCGCCCAGGTGGCCGAAGTAGGTCTCGTGGTTCTTCACGCCGCCGATCGCGAACGACAGCTCGACGCGCAGCGCGCGCAGGTCGCTGGAGATCTGGTTCGCCGTCGAACGGTCCACCGAATCGAGCTTCTTCTGGATCTCGTTCGTCTTGGCGACGTAGCCCTTGTAGAGCTCGTAGTGCTCCTTCTGCGTGCGCTCGGAAATGCCCTTGAGCTCGCGGATCGAGGCGAACTCCTTCGCGGTGAGGTCCTTCCAGGCCATGACGTCCTCCGTTCGAGCGGGATGCGCCGGGTGCCCGCTGCCGCTCTGTTTCGGCCGCGTGGTATCGATGCGGGCAGAGCCTAGGCGGGCGCCGGAGCGGGGTCAACCATCGCCTCGGATTCCGCGCCTCGCGCGACGGCGTGCGCGAGCCCGCGTGCTAGCATGCGCGCACGTCCCCCACGAACGAGGAGCGCGGAACGATGAGCTGGATCGCCCGGATCGAACCCGAGTCCGCCCCGCCGGAGCTTCGCCCGGTCTACGACCGCATCCGCGCGAAGGCCGCCTCGCAGCGCGTTTCGTTCGTGTGGCAGGCGTGGGGCTCGCATCCCGCCGGGCTCGAGGCCGCATTCGAGGCCTACCGCGCGCTCATGGACGAGCCTTCGCCGCTCTCGCGCGCGCAGGCGGAGATGATCGCGCTCGTCGTCTCGGCGACGAACGGCTGCGGTTACTGCGTGTCGCACCACGGTCCACGCCTTGCGCGCCTGGTCGGCGAGGAAATCGCGCGCGACGTGGCGCGCGACTTCCGCTCGGCGAACCTCGCCGCACGCGACCGCGTGCTGCTCGATCTCGCGATCGCGCTCACCTGCGAGCCGTCCGAGCGCGGTGCGGCCGATCTCGAGCGGCTGCGCGAGTACGGCTTCGACGACGCCGGGATCGTGCGCGCGGTCGAGATCGCCGGCTACTACGCGTGGATCAACCGCGTCGTGCTGGCGCTGGGCGTCGAGCTCGAGCCCGGGCTCGAGGCCTGGGCGTTCGGCTCGCCGGCCTGAGTTCCGTCCGGGAACGCGCCGCGCGGTTCATCCCTCCCAGCCGCTTTCGATGAGCCCGCGCGTCTCGTCGATCGCCACGCGCCACAGCGACCACATCTCGTCGTCGTCGCGCTGGTAGCGCCCGGCGAAGTTGCCGTCGCCGAGCCGCTCGCGGATCGCGGCCGGGCCGAGGTGGGTCCACTTCGCGAACGGCAGCTCGGGCTTGGCCTCGCGCGGCATCGCGACGCCTTCGAGCCGCGTCCACGGGAAGTTCTCCATCCACGAGGCGTGTGAGGCCACGGGGTCGATCTCGCGAACGCGCGCGAGCACGCGCGGGGCGTTCCACCAGTCGTGCCAGCGCACGCGCGCGTCCGGGTGCGCGCCGAGCCACTCCGCCACCGCGGCCTGCGCGGGCGCGTTGCCACCGTGGCCGTTGACGAGCAGGACACGGCGGAAGCCGTGCCCGTGCAGCGAATCGAGCACGTCGCGAACGACCGCGCACAGCGTCTCGACGCGCAGCGAGACCGAGCCCGGATAGGCCATGAAGCGCGGGGTGATGCCGTACGGCATCACGGGAAAGACGGGGACCTCGAGCGGCGCCGCGGCTTCCCGCGCGACGCGCTCTGCGAGGATGTTGTCGGTCGCAAGGCTCAGGTAGGCGTGCTGCTCGGTCGAGCCGACCGGCACCACCGCCCGGTCGTCGCGCTTCAGCTGCGCCTCGAGCTGCATCCAGTTCCGCTCCGCCACGATCATCGTCGGGTCACCTCCTCGTAGATCGAGAGCAGCGACGCCAGGTGCGCCGCGGGATCCGCCACCTGTCGCACGCGTTCACTTCCCGCCGCACCCCAAGCGGCGGCCGCGGGATCGCCGAGCGCGCGCCGGACGAGCGACGCGAACGCCGGCGCGTCGCCGGGGGGCGCGAGCAGCCCCGTCACCTCGTGCTCGACCAGCTCCGGCAGCGCGCCGATCCGCGACGCGACCACGGGCCGCGCATCGAGCAGCGCCTCGGCGACCGCGTAGCCGAAGTGCTCGACGAACAGGCTCGGCGCGATCACGACCGCCGCGTGCGCGCGCAGCGCCGCGAGCTGCGGGTCCGCGAGGTGCCCGAGCCGGAGGAGTCCGGGCGTGCGCTGCGCGTCGAGCCAGCCCGCGAGCGGGCCCTCGCCCGCGACGAGGAGCGGCACCGGTGCGACGCCTGCCGCGATCGCCGGGAGCAGTCGCACGCCCTTTTCCGCCGAGAGCCGGCCCGCGAACAGCACGAACCGGCCGGGCGTGCCGGGGGGCGGGTCGCCCGGGGGCAGTGGCTCGACGCCGTGCGCGAGCACGCGCAGCGCCGCCGCGGGAACGCCGAAGCTCGCTGCCTTCGCGCGCACGAACTCCGAGGGCGCGATCCAGCGCCGCACGCCCGACCACGCGCCGAGCGCGTCGTGGAGGTAGGCCTCGACCGCGCCGACCACGCTCTTCGCGCGTGAGTCCTGGACGCAGGCGGTGGTGATCGCGCGCCAGTGCCGGCCGCCCCGGCAGCGCTCGCACGGCTCGCCGTGCGCGTAGAGGATGCGGTTCGTGCACCACGGCTTGAAGTCGTGGAGCGTGTGCACGATGGGCACGCCGGCGCGCGCGAGCGGCCGCAGCACGCTCGGGGTGAGGTAACGGCTCGGGGCGTGGACGTGCGCGACGTCCGGCGTGAACGCGGCGAGCAGCCCGCGCATCGCACGCGCCGCCGGCGCCGACCAGAGCGCGCGTGGCAGCGTCGCGAGCTGCGCCGCGAGCGGCGCGTTCTCGCCGAAGTCCGCGGGCGGCGCGAAGTGCGCCGCGGTGGGGCTCGGCAGGTTGCGCGGATCGCGGATCGCGAAGTGCGCGACGTCGTGCCCCGCAGCGGCGAGCCAGCGCGACTCGTCGAGGTAGGTGCGCTCGACCCCGCCCTTGAGCCAGTGGAACGCGTTGACGAGCAGCACGCGCACGGCGTTTCGCTCCCGGCCTACGGCTGCTCGGCGGGCGCGGCCGCGGCGAGCGGGAACTCGACGAGCGCCGCGCCGATCCCGGGCAGATGATCGCGCTCCAGCACGACGGGCGGCGCGCCGTGCTCGCCGACGAACCCCGCGAGCACGTCGAGGTGGTGCAGGTCGGCCTCGGGACGCGCGCGCTCGCCGAGCGTGGCGATCACGCCCGCGAGATCCCCGAATCGCCGCGTCGCGAGCGCCTCGATCACGCGCCGGTCGAGTTCGGCGCACTCGTCGAGCTCACGCCGCAGCCCGAACGCGTGCAGATTCCACGACAACGCGCCCCCGACGACGAACGCGACGCGCTCCGCATGGGCCTCGAGCGCACGCCGCAGCGCAGCGCCCCACGCACGGTGCAGGTCCGCGCCGCCGCGGCCGATCGAGACCGGGACGACCGGCGTGCGGCGGTCGCGGTCGAGGAAGTGGAGCGCGACGCTCGCGCCCGAATCGAGCCCGTGCGCCGCCGCCGCCGCGCGCACGCCCGAGCGCCCGGCCTCGCGCACGATCGCGCGGGCCAGCTCCGGATGCCCGGCGCAATCGTGACGCGGCTCGACCCCGAACTGGGGCAGGTCGACGACGGAGCGGTGGCGGCGCGCGTCGTCGGCGTGGAACGCGTCGGGGCTCACCCAGCGCGGCGAGAGCACGACGAAGACCGCGGGGTCCTCCTGCGAGAGCCGGCGGCCGGCACCCTCGAGCGCTTCGATCAGCTCCGTCACGTCGCCGCGCTGCTCGTCGATCAGCATCGTGGGCAGGCTGGGAGCGAGGAGCGCGCGGGACGTGAGCATGGCCGATGGACAGTAGACGAGCCGTTCGGGCGGGCCAAGCCGACGCGTGCCTTCAGGACCCTCCGGAACTAGGCTCCGTGCCGTGAACGACCGTCCGTCCCGACCGCCTTTCGACGAGCGCTACGCCGAACCGGGCTGGGCGTTCGGAGCCGAGCCGAACGACTTCCTGCGCGAGATGGCGCCGCGCATCCCGCGCGGGCGCGTGCTCTGCCTCGCCGAAGGACAGGGCCGCAACGCGGTGCATCTGGCGTCCCTCGGACACGACGTGACCGCGATGGACCTCTCGGCGGTGGGCATCGAGGGCGCGAGGCGTCTCGCCGCCGAGCGCGGCGTCACGATCCACGCCGAGGTCGCGGACCTCGCGGACTACGCCGTCGCGCCCGGCGCCTGGCAGGGGATCGTGTCGATCTTCGTGCACGTGCCCGCCGAGCTGCGCGCGCGGGTCCACCGCGCGGTGGTCGCCGGCCTTGCGCCCGGTGGCCTGTTCGTGCTCGAAGCCTACACGCCGCGCCAGCTCACGCACGACAGCGGCGGGCCCTCGGACGCGGCGCGGCTGATGACGCTCTCCGACTTGCGTCGCGAGCTCGAGGGACTCGAGTTCGAGCACGCGCTCGAGACCGAGCGCGAGCTGTCCGAGGGGAAGTGGCATCGCGGGCCCGCGGCGGTCGTGCAGATCGCCGCGCGCCAGCCGGCGAAGCGCTGAGGCGGGCGTGAGGATCCGTTGCCTCCGTGGGAATGCGGCCGGGAACGCCTCGCCGGGCCGACGCCGTGGCCGCCCGCGTCAGTGGTTCGCGCGAGCCCGCTCCGCCGCGCGCTCGTTGCCCGCCGCGATCGCGACGCCCTTCGTCTGCGCCGCGGCAAGCAGCTCGCCCGGCAGCGGGAACATGATGCGCTCCTCGGCGAGCACGAACTCGGCCACGCGGTAGGGGCCGAGCTCGCACACCCGGCGCACGCACGCCTGCACGACGTCCTCGGGCGTCGAGGCGCCCGCGGTGAGACCGACGTCGCCTTCCAGCCAGTCGGGCCGGATGTCCTCCGCGGCCTCGATCAGGAAGCTGCGCGCGCCGAGCGATCGCGCCACCTCGACCAGCCGGTTGGCGTTGCTGCTCGCGGGCGCGCCCACGACGAGCACCGTCGCGCAGCGTGGCGCCATCGCGCGCACGGCGTTCTGGCGGTTCTGCGTGGCGTAGCAGATGTCGTCCTTCGCCGGCTCGTGCACGTCCGGGTAGCGCCGGCGCAGCGCATCGACCATGGCGCGGCAGTCGTCGAGCGACAGCGTGGTCTGCGTGATGTACGCGACCTTGCGGGGATCGGGCAGTTCGAGCGCCTCGACCTCGGCGACGTTCTCGCACACGACGATCGAACCGGGCGCCTCACCGAGCGTGCCGATCACCTCGACGTGATGGCGATGGCCGATCAGCACGATCGTGTAGCCGTTCTGCGCGTAGCGCAGCGCCTCGAGATGGACCTTCGTGACGAGCGGGCACGTGGCGTCGAGCGCGCGCAGCCCGCGGCGCCTGGCCTCGTCGCGCACCGCGGGCGCGACGCCGTGCGCGCTGAAGATCACGACCGCACCGGAGGGCACGTCGGCGAGGTCGTCGGTGAAGATCGCGCCCTTGGCGCGCAGCTCGTCGACGACGTGGCGGTTGTGCACGATCTCGTGCCGCACCCAGATCGGCGGGCCGTAAACCTGAAGCGCCATGTCGACGATGTCGATGGCGCGGTCCACGCCCGCGCAGAAGCCGCGCGGTGCGGCGAGGTGGAGCGTGCGGGTGGCGGTCATGGCACGCCGAAGATAGCGGGAGCGCGCGACGATTGCATGCGGCGCTGCGCTCAGCGCCGCAGGCGCGCGGCCGCGGTGTCGGCCGGCGCCGGGCCCTCGTGCGCGACGCTGTCGGCGGCGAAGAACGCCCGCAGCGAATCCGGCGCCTCGGCGCGCAGCGCGCCGATGGCGGTGGCCACGCGCGCACGCTGCTCGGGGTGCGAGAACAGCGCCTCGGAGCGGCGCAGCTCCGCGAGCGCGGCGCGCAGCTCGTGGTCGGCGCGGTACGCCATGCCGAGCGCGAGGTGCGTCTCGCCCGAGCGCGGCAGCCGGCGCACGCCGTCGCGGCCCAGCTCGAGCGCGACGTCGGGCCGCCCGATCGCGATGAAGTGATCCATGGCCTCGTCGCGCAGCGACAGGTTGTCGGGCTGGGTCGCGAGCCAGCGCCGGAACACCTCGCCCGCCTCGGCGCCGCGCTGCATCTGCTTCAGAACCTCGACCTCACCGCGCCAGCCGAGCGCGAGCGTCGAGTCGCGCTGCTCGGCGGCGTGGTACGCGGCCAGCGCGGCCGGGTAGCGCTGGTTGCGGCGCTCGAGGTTGCCGAGGTTCACGTAGCTGCCCGCGTCCGCCGGATCGAGCTGGACCGCGCGCTCGTAGGCCTTGCGGGCCTCGTCGTCGCGTCGCCCGGCGCCGAGCACCACGCCGAGATCGCGCCACGCCTCGGCGTCGTTCGCATCGAGTTGGATCGCCTGTCGCAGCGCCGCTTCGCCCTGCGAGGCGCGCCCCGCGGTCGAGTACGCGAATCCGAGCGCGCGCCACGACGCCCCGTCCTTCGGGTCGCGCCGGACCATCGATTCGAGCAGCGCGTTCGCCCGCGCCGTGTCCCCCGTCTGCGCGAGCTCGAGCCCGAGCCAGCGGCGCGCATCGCGGTCGTCCGGGTGGTGCAGCGTCTCGGCCGCGTACTCCTTGAGCGCGGCCGCGTGCTGGCCCACGGCCGAGAACAGCCGGCCCATGCGGTAGTGCGCGAGCGGAATCGTCGGGTCGAGCTGGACCGCGATGCGGTAGGCCGCGATCGCCGCGACCGGCGCACCCTGGCGCTCGAGCGCGTGGCCGAGCGTGCGCTGCTCGAGCGCGAGCTGCGCCCGGCTCTTGTGCGTCGTGTCGGCGAGCGTCGTGCGACCGGGAGCGAGCAGCGGCGCCTCGGGAGAGCTGACGGTCACGCTGTCGCGATGCGGCGGCACGAGGAGCGGCGGGACGCTGGCGCGCGCCGGGAGCGCGACGAGCAGGACGAACAGCGCGGGCACGCCGTACGGGAACCGGATCATCGGTGCGAGGTTACACCGCCCTTCGCGGCCGCGCCTCAAGCGCGGCACGGGCGCGGACCCCCGTCCGGCCGGTGCGGCGCCGCGCCGGGCGGCGGGCGCGGCACGCCGGGCGCGTCGCGGCACGCCGGGCGCGCCCCTGTGATAGCTTGGCGACCAGGCCATGAACAGGTCCTTCGTCCGCCACGCGCTGTCGCTGGCCGTTGCCGCGCTCGGGCTCGTGGACCTCGCGTCCGCGCTGCTGTCGCGGCCCCCCGAGCGGCTGCTCGCGCTGCGGCACCTCGTCCCCACCGACGTGCTCGACACGAGTCGCACGTTCACGCTGCTCGCGGGCGCCCTGCTGCTCCTCACCGCGAACGGGCTGCGCCGGGGCAAGCGCCGCGCGTTCGTCGTCGCGATGTTCTTCGCCGCGCTCTCGGTGCCCGTCAACCTGCTCAAGGCGTTCGACTTCGAGGAGGCGAGCGTCGCCGCGGCGATGCTGTTCCTGCTCGGCATCAACGGCGAAGCCTTCACGGTGAAGAGCCGCGCGTTCACGTTCCGCGGCATGATCGGGCCGCTGCTCATGTTCACGGTGGGCATCGCGATCTACGCGGTGGGCGGCTGCTGGCTCGTCGAATGGCTGTTCAGCCCGCACGAGGCCTCGCTCGAGCGCGCGATCGCCGAGGCCGCGTACCAGATGTTCGGGCTCGGTGCTCCCACGCTCGAGGTGACGCGCACGCAGCACGCGGTGCGGTGGTTCCTCGGCTCGATCAGCGTGATCGGCATCACGACCCTGCTCGGCTTCGTCGCGCTCTCGCTGCGACCCGCGCGTCACCGCAGCCGGCATCGCGCCGAGGTCGCGCGCGTGCGCGATCTCGCCCGCCGCTACGGCGACAGCACGGTGTCGGCGTTCGCGAGCGGCCACGACACGGACCACTTCTTCAGCGCGAACGGCCGCGCCGTCATCGCGTACCACTTCGAGTCCGACACGCTGCTCGCGATCGGCGATCCCATCGGTCCGCCGGAGGAGATGCCGGCGCTGCTCGAGAGCTTCGAGCGCTTCTGCCGCGAGCACGACTGGACGTTCGGCTTCTACCAGGTGCGCCCCGAGCACCTCCGCTGGTACCGAGCCCGCGGCTGGAACGCCGTGCACATCGGCGAGGATCCCGTGCTGCGCACCGACCGGTTCACGCTCGAGGGCTCGGCGCTCGGCACCGTCCGGCGCCAGGTCCGCAAGCTCGAGAAGGCGGGCTACGTCGTGCGGCACTTCGTGCCCGGCGAGAACCCGTTCGATCCCGACGAGGATCCCGACGACCTGCTCGAGCAGATCCGCGCGATCTCGAACGAGTGGGTGCGCGAGCACCCGGGCGGTGAGCGCGGCTTCTGCATGGGCCGCTTCGATCCCGCGGAGCTCGCGCAGGCCTGGCTGTCCGTCGCGTGTCACCCGGGCGGGCGGCGGGTCGAGGCGTTCTGCACGTGGACGCCGATCTGGGCGCGCCGCGGCTGGGCGATCGATCTCATGCGCCGCCGCCACGAGGCGCCGACCGGCACGATGGAACTGCTCGTCACACGCAGCGTCGAGCACGCGCGCGAGCGCGGCGACGCGCTGATGTCGCTGTCGCTCTCGGCGCTGGTCAAGGTCCAGCAGACGAGCGGCCGGCCCGAGGACTCGCTCGTCACCGAGGATCCCGCGCGCGCGTTCCTGATCCAGCGCCTGAGCCGCTTCTACGACTTCCAGGGCCTCTTCCGCTGGAAGCGGAAGTTCAACCCGGAGTTCGAGGACCGCTACCTCATCTACCCGCATGCGCTCGCGCTGCCGCGGATCGCGCTCGCGCTCATGCGCGCGCAGAGCCCTGGCGGGCTGTGGTCGTACCTCCGCCGCGACGAGCCGCCGGGGCGTGAGCTCGGCGCGGGCGTCGGCGAGCCGGCGGCCACCGGCGACGCGGCGTAGCGCCCGGCGCAACGCCCCGCGGCGGGGCCGCGGAGCGTCGTGGTGGATCCGGGGCGGCGGGCGTCAGCGGCCCGAGAAGTTGCCCTTGCGCTTCTCGAGGTAGGCCGCGAGCCCTTCCTTCGCGTCGTCGCCCTGGAAGAGCAGCTGCTGGAGTTCGCGCTCGACGGCGAGCGCGCTCTCGAACGGAATCTCCGAGCCGCTCTGCACCGAGCGCTTGATGCGGCCGACCGCCCGGCTCGCCTTGTTCGGCGCGCAGAACGTCTCGGCGTAGGACTGCACGCGGTCCATGAACTCCTGCGCGTTCGCCGCGTCCCAGACCTGGTTGATCAGTCCCAGCTCGCGGCCGCGCTCGAACGGAAACGTCGCCCCCTCGACCATGATCTCGATCGCGGTGGACTTGTTGACGAGCCGCGCCAGCCGCTGCGTGCCGCCCGTGCCGGGCAGCACGCCGAGGTTGATCTCGGGCAGGCCCATCTTGGGCTGCTTCTCGGCCGGCAGCGAGGTGTTGCGGAGGCCGATTCGGAGGTCGGCGGCCATCGCGATCTCGAGACCGCCGCCCACGGTGTGGCCGTTCAGCGCAGCGATCACGAGCTTGGGCGTGTGCTCGAGGCGGTTGAGCGTCTCGTTGGCGTGCAGGCAGAAGTAGTACTTGAACGTCGGATCCGACTTGCGAAGCATGTTGATGTCGGCGCCCGCGCAGAAGAACTTGTCGCCCGCGCCGCGGATCACGATCACGTGAACGCTCTCGTCGAAGCGAGCCTTGAGGATCGCCTCGTCGAGCTGACGCATCATCTCGTGCGTGTAGCAGTTGCCGGGATCGAAGCTGAGCTCGAAGGTCATCACGCCGTTCTTGACCGACGTGTTCACGAGCGTCTGGGTGGCTTGCATGGCGGGAGTTCTCCGTGCCGAAGGGTCGGATCGAGCGGTGGGAGCGCGCCGGAGCGCCCCTCGCGGGGCCGGGCGCATGTCGTTCCACGCGCGAGCGACGCAGTATAGGAGCGCGCCGAAAGCAGCGTCAAAGCGCGCCGACGCGTCGCTC
This sequence comes from Candidatus Acidiferrales bacterium, assembly GCA_035500415.1. Taxonomy (GTDB): domain Bacteria; phylum Eisenbacteria; class RBG-16-71-46; order RBG-16-71-46; family RBG-16-71-46; genus CAIXRL01. Next base: position 23,456 of record DATJXF010000086.1, read on the forward strand.
GCGCCCGTGCCGGGCGCGTGCGATAGTGCGATCATGGTCCGCCGCGCCCGCTGTGCGTTCGCGCTCGCCGCGCTCCTGTTCGCATCGGCGGCGCAGGCTCGCGTCGAGTTCCGCAGCTTCCATCCGCCGTCGCTGAACGGCGCGAAGAAGGACTGCCGCGTCTACTTCCCGCCGTCGTACGACGATCCCGCCTCGCGCGACCGGCGCTATCCCGTGATCGTGTTCCTGCACGGCTGGCCGGGAAGCGAGGGCAACTGGCCGGGCCAGGGACACGCGCTCGAGGCGCTCGATCAGCTGAGCGCAAAGGGGGCGATCCCCGAGGTGCTCGCGCTCTTTCCCGACGGCGGGGGCGTCGGGCTCCTCGGGCGCTCGGTCTGGGTGAACGCCGCGGGCGGGCGCTCGAACATGGAGGACTACGTGGTCCACGACCTTGTCGCGTGGGCCGACAGCACGCTGCGCACGCGCCCGGGCCCGCGCTGGCGCGCGGTGGTGGGGCTGTCCGACGGCGCGACCGCGGCGATGAACCTCGTGCTCCGCCACCCGGACGTCTTCGGCGCGTGCGCCGCGCTGTCGGGGGACTTCCGCCTGCGTCGCGACCTGAGCAGCGCGCACGTCTTCGGCAGCGAGCCCGCCGCCTCCGAGCTGCGGGCGGAGTACAGCCCGCTCGATTACCTCCCCAAGGTCGCGGCGGAGGTGCACGATTGCGTGTTCTACTTCGACTGCGGCGAGGACGACGAATCGATCGCCGACAACCGCGAGCTCGACGCGCGGATGACGCAGCTCGGCATCGCTCACGTGTTCCACGAGAACAAGGGCTCGCACGACTGGGGCTACTGGCGCGAGCACCTGCGCGAGGCGCTCCCGATCATCACCGCCAGGATGCGCTGAGCGCCGTCCGGCCCGGCCCCACGGGGGCGAAACGCCCCGGGATCGCGCAATTCGCATGACGGGCGCGGGCCGTGGGCCGGACGCGGCCACAATGACCCTTTCCGGGCTGTGCGGGCATGCGTAGAATTGGCGGTCAGATGTCCCGGCGTACCGCGGGCCCGCCGGTTCGGCCGGATCGCCAGCCTGGCTGGCCCGCGGCGTGCGTCCCGGGTCTCCCACGAGGGGCGAGCTCGTGCGCCCCTCATCGCTCGTTTTCCCGTTCTCCGCTCCTTGAGGAGGCCCCGCTCGATGCCTTCCCGTCTCCTGTTCCTGGGCGCCGTCCTCCTGATGGCGGCGAGTCCCGTGCTCGCGCAGCAGCCGCGCCGGATCGACGATCCCGTGGGCCACGATCTGCAGTCGCTCGAATCGGGCGGCCCGGTGCCGATCGCGAACCGCCCGCTCGCCTCGCGCGTCTCGCTCGCCGAGCGCTTCATGGGCCGCGTGGGGCACGTGGCGCCGCACGACTACGTCGAGCCCGCCGAGTTCGGCGTCACGTTCCAGTTCGACGGCTCGCGCGCCGCGCTCACCGCGGCCGGCATCCGCGTGCAGTCGCAGATCGGCTCGACCTTCACCGCGCGCGTGCGTCGCGACGAGATCGGCAAACTGCGTGCGGTCGCCGGGCTGCGCAGCGTCCGGCTCGCGCGCTACCTGCGCCCGCACCTGGACCTCAGCATCCCGGACATCCGCGCCAACCTCGAGCACAACGCGTCGGGCTCGCCGCCGGTGTACGCCGGCCGAGCCGGTCAGGGCATGCTGATCGGTGACGTCGATACCGGCATCGACTGGACGCTGTCGGACTTCAAGGATCCGGCCACGGGCAAGACGCGCGTGGTCGACATCTGGGACCAGAACGACGCCGGCGGCCCGTCGCCGTCCGGCTTCGGCTACGGCACCGAGTGGACGAAGGCCAACATCGACAACACGCCGGGCAACGTGCGCGAGGTCGACAGCAACGGCCACGGCACGAACGTCGCGGGCGTGCTCGTCGGCAACGGCTCGATCACCGGCTGCTCGATGCCGGCGTATCGCTTCGTCGGCGTCGCGCCGCTCGCGCAGTTCGTCGAGGTCGCGACGGACTTCTCGGACGCGGGCATCATCGACGGCGTCAACTACATCTTCCAGAAGGCGGCGTCGCTGGGTCTCGACTGCGTCGTGAACCTTTCGCTGGGCGGACAGTTCGGCCCGCACGACGGCTCCGACCTGTTCACCCAGTCGCTCAGCGCGCTGACGGGCCCGGGCCGCATCATCGTGGCGTCGGCGGGCAACGACGAAACCGACCAGATCCACGGCAAGCGCGTCACGACGTCGACCACGGTTGGCGCGGACAAGTACACGTTCAACGTCCCGACCTACACGGCGAACGGCGGCACGTTCAACGACTACGTTCTCGTGACGGGCTGGTACGACCCGACCGCGAACATCACGATCCGCGTGAAGGGACCGAACGCGGGCGACACGCTGTCGGTCGGCATGGGTGACACGAAGGACCGGAACCTCACGGTCTCCGCTGGCAAGGGCGGCAAGCTCTTCATCGCGAATCAGAACGTCTACTACGGCTACGACGGCACCTCGAAGGCCCGGGAGTTCGAGGTCGAGGTCTACGACTCGATCGCGACCAGCCCGCCGCGCAGCGGCACGTGGGAGATCGACGTCGTGCCGAACAGCGCCGCGAGCATCGGGGCGCGCACCGACATCTGGATCTACGACGACCTGCTCGGCGCGGTCGGTGTCGCGCCCACGGTCACGACCAACGCGGACGCCACGACGCTCGTCGCCCAGCCCGCGGTGGGCGACAGCATCATCGCCGTCGGCGCGCACGCCACGAAGGCGGCGTGGACATCGTGCAGCAGCGGCTCGTGCGGCTACACCTCGCCGCCCACCGTCGGCGCGATCGCGAGTTTCTCGAACGTCGGCCCGCGCCGCGACGGCGTGCTCAAGCCCGAGCTGACCGCGCCGGGCTTCGGCGTCGCCACGACGTGGTCGTCGCTCGTCGCGCTGGGCACGTGCGAGGACGCCGACGACGGCATGCACGGCGTCACGCAGGGCACGAGCTTCTCGGCGCCGCACGTCTCCGGCGCCGTCGCGCTCTTCATGCAGTACGCACCCCACGCCACGCCGAGCGAGATCCGGCAGACGTTCGAGGCGCATGCGCGCGCGGACGGCTTCACCGGCACGGTACCCAACAACACCTGGGGCTACGGCAAGCTCGACATCTACTCGACGATCGACCACGTGGCGCCGACGTGCGCCGTCACCTCGCCGATCGGCGGCGAGATGTGGGCCGGCGGCTCGAGCCATACGATCACGTGGACCGCGTCGGACAACGTCGCGGTCACCACGGTCGACGTCGCCTACTCGCTGCGCGGCGCGGGCGGACCGTGGGTGCCGATCGTGACGGGCGTCGCGAACAGCGGCTCGACGCCGTGGACGCTCCCCGCCGGTCCGAGCGACAGCGCGCTCGTGCAGGTCACCGCGCACGACCAGGGTGGCAACCAGACCGCCGCGCAGAGCCCGGCGCTCTTCCACGTCACCGGTACGGCGAGCGTGCCGCCGCCGTCCGCGGCCGTTTTCTGGCTCGCGCCGCCGGTGCCCAATCCCTCGAACGGCTCGGTCAACTTCCACTTCTCGCTCGCGCGCCCGGGCCCGGCCCTGCTCGAAGTATTCGGCGTGGGCGGTGAGCGCATCTGGAGCCAGGACCTCTCGGGCCTGCCCGCGGGCCAGCACATGGTCGTGTGGCAGGGCCAGCGCTCGAACGGCGCGCACGTCGGGACGGGACTCTTCTTCGTGAAGCTGAGGACGGCCGACGGGGTGAAGAGCACGCGCCTCGCGCGCGTCGATTGACGGCACCGCCCCGCGCGGGACGGAGCGGCGGCCACCTCGCGAGGGGTGGCCGCCACGTTTGGGTCCCGAGCGTCGCAGCCGTCGTGACGGCCGCGTGACACCGCCGGGGGCCGCGGGGCTACACTCCTTCCCCGCCATGCGCATTGCGTCCGCACTCGCTGCCGTCACCCTGCTCGCCGCGGCCACGCTGCTGCCGGCCGTCGTGCGCGCGGCCGAGGATCCCGCGGTCGTCTCGCGCGTCCCGGCCGACGTGCCGTCGGAGCTGCTCGCCGCGCACGTCGCGACCGACGTGGGCGTGCGCGTGCACGTTCGCCGCGACGGTACCGTCGACAGCGTGCGCGCGGTGAGCGGCGACGTCCGGCTCCGCCGCTCCGCGGAGTCCGCGGTGCGCTGGTGGATCTTCGCGCGACCCTCGGGCCCGCAGTGGACGCTCGTGCACGTCCAGTTCGACGGCCACGACGACGCGGAACCGCTCGACCCGGACGTGATCGCGCTCGCGCGCGATGCCGAGACGTCGGGCGACCTGAGCGGCGCGATCGACGACTGGTGCGGTGCGCTCGCGCGCGTCGGGCAGCACCCCGCGCTCCGTAACGAGTTCGCGATCCGCGAGCACATTCTGCGGCTCGCGGCGCGGCTCGAGCCGCCGCGCGCCGTGCCGACGTCCATCTTCGGCGAGGGCCAGGTCGCGCGCATCCAGCAGGAACGCACGGTCGCCCGCACGGCGCACGAAGAGCTGGTGGAGGCGTTCGACCACGTGCTCGTCGCTGCGCCATGGTGGGGCGAAGCCTACCAGTGGCGCGCGGCGTCGCAGCTCGCCTGCGATCGCGCCGCGGACGGGCTGCGCTCGCTCCGGCTCTTCCGCGACGCGGCGGCCACGTCCGCGGCCCGCGACATCGCCGACCGCGCGCTCGCCAGGTTCGCCGCCGGGGACACGCTCGGAGCGGCGGAGATCCTCAAGTTCGAGGGTGCACGCTTCAACCGCGACGAGGACGCCCGATAGCGGAAGCCGGCGGCGGGAGCTGCGGCCCTACTC
>DATJXF010000087.1:0-20300 GCA_035500415.1 Candidatus Acidiferrales bacterium
GCGCCGCGCAGCAGCAGCGCCGTGGCCGGCGCGGGCACCGGAATGCGACCGTGCTCGCAGTCGACCGATCCGCCGCCCAGGGGCAGCTCGGAGCAGCTCGCGCGCTCGACCCCGAGCGCTTCGAGCCCGGCACAGGCCCCGACGACGTCGACCAGCGCGTCGACCGCACCCACCTCGTGGAAGTGCACCCTTTCGACCGTGCTGCCGTGCACCTCCGCCTCCGCCGCCGCGAGACGGCGAAAGACGTCGCGCGCGCGCTCGCGCACCGTGGGCGGCACGTCGGCGCGGGCGATCATCTCCTCGATGTGGCGCAGGTGGCGGTGCGGCTGCGCGCCCGGCGCGCGCACCTCGACGCGCATCGCGGCGAACGCGCCGCGCCGCACCTCGCTCAGCTCGATCGCGACGTCCCCCAGGCCCAGCCGCCCCGGGATCGCACGCAGCTCCTCCGCCGGCCAGCCGGCCGAGACCAGCGCGGCCAGCGTCATGTCACCGCTGATCCCCGAGATGCAGTCGAAGTGCGCGAGCTTCACCGGGAGCCCCTCCCACGGTTGACGAGGTGCGCGGCGTAGCCCGCGCCGAAGCCGTTGTCGACGTTGACCACGGTGACGCCCGCCGCGCACGAGTTGAGCATCGCGAGCAGCGGCGTCAGGCCGCCGAAGTGCGCGCCGTAGCCGACGCTCGTGGGCACCGCGATGAGCGGGCGGTCGACGAGCCCGCCCACGACGCTCGGCAGCGCGCCCTCCATGCCGGCCACGACCACGACGACGCGGGCGTCGCGCAGCCGCTCGCGGTGCGCGAGCAGGCGGTGGAGGCCCGCGACGCCCACGTCGGCGACGAGCTCGGTGCGGCTGCCCATCGCGTCGGCCGTGACCGCGGCCTCCTCGGCGACCGGCAGGTCGGCCGTGCCCGCGCACAGCACGAGCACGCGGCCGCGCCCCTTCGCGCGGCGGCGGCGCAGCACCGCGCAGCGCGCGCGCTCGTGGATCTCGGCGCGCGGGAACGCCTCGGCGAACGCCTGCCGCGCCGCGGGTTCGAGCCGCGTCGCGAGCACGAGCCCGTGGCGCGCCCACAGCCGTCGCGCGATCGCGACGATCTGCGCGGGCGACTTGCCCTGCCCGAAGATCACCTCGGGAAAGCCCGTGCGCAGCGCGCGCTGGTGATCGAGCGTCGCGAACTCGAGCTGCTCGACCGGCGCCGCGGCGATGCGGCGCGCCGCGGCGGCCGGGCTCGTGCGCCCGCGCCTCACCTCGCCGAGCAGCGTGCGCAGCTCAGCCGGACGCACGCAGCGCTCCCGCCGGCTGCTCTCCGGGCTCGGGCGCGAACGAGCCGAGCCCGTTCGCCGCGAGCTCATCGAGGTAGCCGCGCATCAGCCCCGCCATCTCGGCGGCGCTGCGGGTGTGGTTCACCTGTTCGCGCACCCGGGCGCTGTGCGGCAGCCCCTTGACGTACCACGCGACGTGCTTGCGCATCTCGCGCGCGGCGGCGTGCTCTCCGGCCGATCGCACCATCATCGCGAGGTGGCGGATGCCGGCCTCGAGCCGCTCTCCCGCGGTGGGCGGCGAGAGCGCCTCGCCGCGCTCGACCAGCGCGCGGATGCGGCGGAACACCCACGGATCGCCGAACGCCGCGCGGCCGAGCATGACGCCGTCGCAACCGGTTTCGCGCAGCATGCGCACCGCGCCGGCCGCGTCGCGCACGTCGCCGTTGCCGATGACCGGGATGCCGATCGCGCGCTTCGCCTCGCCGATCATGTCCCAGTGCGCGTGGCCTTCGAACTTCTCGGCGCGCGTGCGGGCGTGGATCGCGACCGCCCGCGCCCCCGCGCCCTCGAGCGCGCGCGCCACCTCGACGACGTTGCGAGAGTTGCCGTCCCAGCCGAGCCGGATCTTGGCCGTCACCGGCAGGTCGGACGCGGACGCCATCGCGCTCACGATGCGCTCGATGCGCGGCACGTCCTGCAGCAGCGCCGCGCCGGCGCAGCGGTTCACGACCTTGCGCACCGGGCAGCCCATGTTGATGTCGACGAGGTCGGGGCGGCGCTCGGCCGGCAGGTCCGCGAGCACGCGGGTCGCCTCGGCCATCACGCCGGGATCGGCGCCGAAGAGCTGGACGCCGATCGGGCGCTCCTGCGGCTCGAACGCGAGGTAGTCGAGCGTCGCCTGGTTGCCGCGCACGAGCCCGTCGGCCGAGACCATCTCCGTCGTGACGCCGCCCGCGCCCTGCTCACGCGCGAGCTGGCGGAAGGGCGAATCGCTGACGCCCGCGAGCGGGGCGAGCACGAACGGCGTCTCGTATTCGATCGGGCCGATCCGCATCGAGGAACCCGCTCAGCTCCGCCGCGCGGCGCGGCTCGCGGGGCGCGAGGGCCGCGGCAACGGCGCGGCGAGGTCGCGCTGGCGTGCGAACTCCGCGACGTCCGCGAAGTCCTCGAACGGCACGCACGCCAGCCGCTCGCTCGCGCACCACGCACCCAGGGCGCCGCGCGCGAGCACGGTGTCCGCGGCCCGCGCGCCGCAGCGGTCCGAGAGCCCGTCGCCCACCAGCACGGTGTGGAAGCCGCGACCACGGTAGCGCCGCACGTGCTGCGCCTTGCAGTTGCCGCAGCCCGCGGCGCACGCGGCGTCCGCAAACGGGAACGCGGCGGTCACGCGCCCACCCTCGAAGCGCGCCTCGTTGGCCGCGCGCGGCAGGTCGGAGAGCCCGGCACGCGCCAGCTGGTCGCGCACGTAGAAATCGAACCCCTCGCTCACGATCATCACGGCATCCCCGCGCCCGAGCGCTTCGCGCACGAACGGCGCGAACTGGCGGTCGAGCCGGAAGGTGCGGGTGAACGCGAGCGCGTCCGCCTCGTTCACCTCGAGCAGCGCGCACTCGGCGATCGAGAGCTCGCGATGGCCGAGCGCGCCCCCGGCCCAGCGGGCGAGCAGCGCGTCGCGCTCGGGCTCCCGGCCGGCCGAGAAGCGGTGGACCAGCGCCGCGCCGATGTCCTGCGGCGAAACGGTGCCGTCGAAATCGCAGAGGTAAGCGAAGGGCATTCCGCGGCGTCCGGTGTCAGCGCGCCTTGCGCGTCGGCCGCTCGTCGCGTGGATGCCCGCCGGTCGCGAGCGCGAACACCTCGCGGGCGCTGCGCGCCTGGCGCAGCACCGCAGCGGCGCGCTGGAAGACCGGGTCGTGCGCGAGCGCCACCCGCGCCGCGGCTTCCGGGCCCGCGGAGCGCAGCACGAGCTCGCGCTCGAGCATCGGCGCGATCGCGGCGCGCTCGCGATCGGCTTCGGCTGCCGCCGCCGCGCCCTGCTGCGCGGCCTCGGCGCGAAACGCGCTCCAGACGTCGTCGGAGACGACGGTCGTGGCGCCGTGCTGCGCGACCCAGCGCGTCGCGAACGCGGGCGCGAGCCGGCGGCTGGCGATCGCGCGCGCGGCGGGCGGCAACGAATCGGGATCGACCGCGACGTCGGGGGAGATGCCTCCCGCGTGCACCACGCGGCCCGAGGTGGTGTGGAAGACCGTGGCGGGCGCGGGCGTCGCGGTCGTGTCCGCCGGTGCGTCGTCGTCGCCCTCGTCGTCCGTCCCGTCGGCGGCGGCGGCGCGACGGATCGCGCGGCCGCTCGGCGTCAGGACGATCGCGGTCGTGAGCCGCAGCGCGCCCTCGTCGTTGCGCAGCGGGATCAGCTCCTGCACCGACGCGTGCCCGAACGTCGGCTGGCCGACGAGCAGGGCGCGATCGTGGTCCTGCAGCGCGCCGGCCACGATCTCCGCGGCCGAAGCGCTGCCGCCGTCGATCAGCACCGCGACCGGCCACGCCGACTCCGTGCGCGTTCGTCCCGCGACGTAGCGGCGCGCGGCCGTGGCCGTGCGGCCGTGCGTGGTCGCGACCACCGCGCCCTCGGGCAGCAGCTGCTGCGCGACCGCGACCGCCTGCTCGATCGAGCCGCCCGGATCGCCCCGCAGGTCGAGCACGAGCGCGTGCGCGCCGCCCGCGCGCAGCGAATCGAGCGCCGCCGCGAGCTCGGCGCCGGCGCGCTCGCCGATGCGCGCGACGCGCGCGTAGCCGATGCCCGGCGCCGCGACGAACGCGTACGGCACGCTGCGCGTCGAGGTCCGCGCACGCTCGATCACCAGGTCGAGCGGCCCGGCCTCGCCGGCGCGCGCGATCTGGACCGTGACCTTGCTGCCGGGCTCGCCTCCCAGGCAGGCGCCGACGTCGGGCACCGAGAGCCCGAGCGTCGCGTGGTCGTCGACCTTGAGCAGCACGTCGCCCGTGCGCACCCCCGCGTTCCACGCGGGTGAGTCCTCGATCGTCGAAGCCACCACCGGGTAGCCCTCGCGCAGGTCGAGCAGCAGGCCCGCTCCGCCCGCGTCGTCGTCGCCCGTGCTCTTCAATGCGGCGTACTCGTGCGGATCGAGGTAGTCCGACCACGCGTCGAGCTCGCGCAGCATGCCGTGCAACCCGCCCTCGATGAGGTTCCTCGGCTGCACCGGATCGACGTAGCTCGTCTGCACCGCGTGGAGTACCTCGACGAACGTGTCGAGGTTGCCGTAGAGCGCTCCCGAGGCGCGTCCGCCGCCCGCCGACCAGCCCAGCGCGAACAGCGCCACGAGCAGGGCGCCGAGCAGAAAGCGGCGTCGGGTCACGGAACCTCCACGAGCAGGGGGCGCGCAACGGGCGGGGAGCGAAGCCGCGCTGCCCGGCTGCGGCCCGGAACTATAGCACGGCGTCCCCGTTCGGATGCCGCACGAGGCCCGCGGGACGCGCGGCGTTTCGCACTTCCGCGTTCAGCTCTTGTGTGCCGGCAGCAGTCGCGAGACCGCCTCCCACACCCTCGACTCCAGCTCGTCGCTCGGCCGCGACGCCTCGAGCACGACCCAGCGCCGCGGCGCCGCCGCCGCCAGCTCGAGGTAGCGCGCGCGCACGCGCTGGTGGAACGCGAGCGGCTCGCGGTCGAGCCGGTTGGGCGCGCCGGCGGCGCCGTGCCGGCGCTCGAGCCCCGCCGCCGGATCGATGTCGAAGAGCAGCGTGAGATCGGGCTCGAGCCCGCCGGTCGCCGCGCGATTCCAGCCCTCGAGCAGCGCCGCGTCGAGCCCGCGACCCGCCCCCTGGTAGGCGAGCGTCGAGTCGCCGTAGCGATCGCAGAGCACCATGCGCCCGGCGGCGAGCGCGGGGCGGATCACCGCCTCGACGAGCTCGGCGCGCGACGCCTCCATGAGCAGCGCCTCGGTGAGCGGCACGGGCCGCCGTTCGGGATCGAGCAGCAACGCGCGGATCCCCTCGGCGACCGGCGTGCCGCCGGGCTCGCGCGTCACGAGGGGATCGAGCCCGAGCGCGCGCAGGCGCGCGGCGAGTCGTGCCACCTGCGTGGACTTGCCCGAGCCCTCGCCGCCCTCGAAGGTGACGAACCGCCCGGGCACGGCCGGCTTACTTGGAGCGGGCGAGCGGGCGGCCGGCGCGCTTCGCGGGCGCGCGACGCGACGCCGACGCGGCCGGCCTGCCGTTCGCGCTGCCGTTGCCGGAGGGCGTCACGCGCGGCGAGGGCGCCGCTTTCGCCGATCGCGACTTCGAGACCGGCTTCTTCTCGCGCACGAGCGTCGGCGCGTGGGCGCGCAGGCGCGCCTCGGTGGCCTTGGGATCCTTGATGTAGGCCTCGACCAGCTCGCGCGCGACGTCGTCCGGGATCTGCACGGGCGGCGACTTCTTGAAGTACGACGACGGTGCGATCAGGGCGCCCTTGAGGCCGTGATCGAGCGCCAGCTTCGCGCAGCGCACGGCGTCGATCACGATCCCCGCCGAGTTGGGCGAGTCCCACACCTCGAGCTTCATCTCGAGGTTGAGCGGCACGTCACCGAAGGTCGTGCCCTCCATCCGGATGTGGCACCACTTGCGGTCCTTGAGCCACGGCACGTAGTCCGACGGCCCGACGTGCACGTTCTCCGCGGGCAGGTCGTAGGGAATGTTGCTCGTGACCGCCGAGGTCTTGCTGATCTTCTTCGACTCGAGCCGCTCGCGCTCCAGCATGTTCATGAAGTCCGTGTTGCCGCCGAAGTTGAGCTGGTAGGTGCGGTCGATGCGCACACCGCGGTCGACGAACAGGTTCGCGAGGACGCGGTGCGTGATCGTCGCGCCCACCTGCGACTTGATGTCGTCACCGATCACCGGCAGGCCCTTCTTCTCGAAGCGCCCCTGCCAGTACTTCTCGCGCGCGATGAACACCGGGATGCAGTTGACGAACGCGCAGCCGGCCTCGAGCACCTGCTCGACGTACCACTTCGTCGCCTCCTCGGAGCCGACCGGCAGGTAGTTCACGACGACGTCCGCCTTCGTGTCGCGCAGCAGCTTCACGATGTCGACCGTCGAGCCCGGGGCCTTCTGGATGATCTGCGAGAGGTACTTGCCGAGGCCGTCGTGCGTCATGCCTCGCTGCACCGTCACGCCGAGCCTGGGCACCTTCGCGAACACCGCGGTGTTGTTCGGCCACGTGCCGATCGCCTCGGAGACGTCCTTGCCGACCTTGTTCCGGTCGATGTCGATCGCCGCCACGATCTCGACGTCGCGCACGTGGTAGCCGCCGAGGTTCACGTGCATCAGGCCCGGGACGCGGTCGGTCTCGCGCGCGTTCCGGTAGTAGTGCAGGCCCTGCACGAACGACGAGGCGCAATTGCCCACGCCGATGATGGCGACACGAACCCTGTTGCCCATGGACTTCAAGCCTCCGTGGAATCGGAACCCGGTCCGGTCGACCGGGTGAGTCTCCAGACGTGGGTCATGCGGTGCAGCGCGGTCCCGAACGAGAACGCGCCCAGGACGAGGAGCCCGGCGGGAATCGCGGGTCCGAGTCCGAAGAAACCCATGATGATGACGAGGATCATGCGCTCGGGCCGCTCGAACCAGCCGACCCGGCAGTCGAGGCCGAGCCCTTCGGCCCGCGCCCGGGTATAGGACACCATGAACGACCCCACCAGCGCCAGCACGGCGAGGAAGGCGATCACGGCCCAGGTGACGGGCTCGAGCCCGCGCTGAAGGTCGGTGATGACGCGCTGCGGGTTGACCACCATGTCGACGAGGTTGAAGAGGTAGAACCACGCGATGCCGACGAGCACCGCCGCCTCGGCGAGCCGGTCGAGCGTCGAGTCGAGGAACGCGCCGAAGCGCGACTCCCCGCCGGTGCGGCGCGCGAGCTGGCCGTCGAGGATGTCGCACACGCCCGCGAAGCAGGTGATGAGCGCGGCGTAGCGGAAGCGGCCGATCGCGAACGCGAAGGCGGCGCCGAGCGAGAAGACGAGGCCGAACGCGGTGAGGTGGTTGGGGCGCAGCCCGGCGCGCGCGAGCCCTCCCACGACGGGATCGAGCGCGGCGTGCGCGAACGTCCTGATCCGCTCCTTGTAGCCGGCCATCGCGCTTGCGCGGTTCGCGGGCGTGCCCGCGCTCACGCGCTCTCCGCCCGCGAGCGCCGCGTGCGACCGCCCAGCACGAGCACCATCTCGCCCCGCTTCTGGTCCTCGCGCAGCGCCTCGCGCACCTCGCGCGCGCTGCCGCGCAGCACCTGTTCGTGCACCTTGGTCAGCTCGCGGGCGAGCGCGATCGGCCGCTCACCCCAGACCGCCTCGAGATCCTCGAGGCAACGCTCGATGCGGTGCGGCGACTCGAACGCGACGATCGTCTCGCGTCGCTCGGCGTACGCCTCGAGCGCCTTGCGGCGTGCGCCCGGCTTGACCGGAAGGAAGCCGACGAACGTGAACGCGTCGGTCGGCAGGCCGCTCACTTGAAGCGCGGCGATCACCGCGCTCGGGCCCGGAATCGCCTCGATGCGGACGCCGGCTTCGGCGGCCGCCCGCACGAGCGGATACCCCGGATCGGCGATTCCCGGCGAACCCGCGTCGGTCACGACCGCCACCGATTCGCCGCCTCCGAGCCGCGCGAGCAGTCCGGGCACGCGCGCGCGCTCGTTGTGCTCGAAGAGACTCACGAGCGTGGCGCGGATGCCAAAGTGGTCGAGCAGCCGGCGCGTGTGCCGCGTGTCCTCGGCGGCAATCAGGCTCACGCGACGCAGGGTGTCGAGTGCGCGCGGCGTGATGTCCTCAAGGTTGCCAATGGGCGTCGCCACCAGGAACAGGGTGCCTCCGGGGCCGGAGGGACGGGCGTCGGTCACGCGGATCCTTCCGCCGGCGGGGATGCCGGCTGCGAAAAAGCGGGCCGGAAGGTAGCACGCGCCCTCCGGGGCGTCGAGGCACCGCGTGCCAGCGGCCGAAACGCCGACCGCGGGTGGTTCGCTCCGTGTCAGCGGAGCAGCACGACGCGGCGTTTCAGTTCCGCACCTCCCGCCTGCAGGCGCAGCACGCACACGCCCGCACGCAAATCCGGCGGGGGCAACGCCACGACGTGGCGGCCGGGCTCGAGCCCGCCCTCGACGAGCGGCGCCACGCGACGGCCCTGCAGGTCGTAGAGCGTGAGCCGGGCGGGCTCGGGCACGGGCAGCACGAATGCCACCGAGCCGCCGCCGCGCAGCGGATTTGGATGTGGCGGCTCGAGCGCGAGTTCGAGCGGGGGCGCCGGCGCCGTCGCGAGAAAGAGCGGCGTCGCGGAAACGCCGGTGCCGATGTTGCCTGCCCAATCGCGCGCCTGCACGCGTACGTCGAGCTGACCGCTCGCCACCGGGCCGGTCACGTTCCAGGCGTACGTGCCGGTATTGGGCGCGGCATACGCCACGGGCTCCCACGGCCCCGCGGGGCCGCTGCGCGAGATCGACACGTCGACGTCGAGGACGCTGCGGTCGTCGCTCGCGCTCCACCTGAGGGTCCTCAGCGAGCCGATGATCAGTGTATCGCTTCCCGGCGGCGAGGCGACGCCCACGACGGGTGGGCTGACGTCGAGCGGCAGCAGGCGTGCGAGCCCCGCGCGCGGGAGCGGCCCGACACGACCGAACGAGCCGCCCACGTCGACGGCGCCACCGTCGAACGTCAGCGCGCGCACGATTCCGTCCGTCCCGGCCCCGGGGACCGTCGCGGACCCGCTCACCGGATCCAGAACGGCGAGCGAGGGGACCCGCGTGAACCCGACCTGGTCGAAGTTGCCGCCGCACCAGACCGACTGGCCGTCGAAGGCCAGCGCCGCGACCGGCCCCTGGGTCTCGGGATCCCACGGCTCGAGCGCACCGGTGGCGCCGACGGCCGCGACGTTGTGGCGCATCTGTCCATCGACGGTCGTGAACGATCCACCCAGATACACGGTCGAGCTCGTGAAGGCGAGGGCGTCGACGTACGTCTCCTCGTCGGCGCCCTCGACGTCCACCGACCACGCCGTCACCTGCCCGCTCGCGAGCGCGATCTGCGCGACGCCGGGTCGGGAGTTGCCGCCGATCTGCGTGAAGTCGCCGCCGGCGAACAGCATCGGGCCCTCCGCTGCAACCGCCAGCACACTGTTGTTCGGCTCGGGGTCGAAGGGCGCGACGGCGCCGCTGAGGCCGTCGAACGCGGCGAGGTAGCCGCGCGCGGCGCCTCCCGCGTGCGTGAAGAGGCCGCCCGCATAGACCAGCCCGCCCGAGGCGGCGAGCGCGAGCACCTCGTCGTCAGCCTGCGGGTTCCAGCTCGTGGGCTCGTTCGTCGCGAGATCGAACGCGGCGAGGTGCGCGCGACCCTGCGAGCCAACGCTGTCGAAGGAGCCCCCCGCGTAGAGCGTGTTGCCGTCGGTCGCGAGCGCGTGGACGGGCCCGTCGGGCGCGGGAGGCTCCTCCGCGGGGGGCACGCCCCCGATGTAATTCCAGGTCGGGATCGAACCGGTCGCGAGGTCGAGGACCGCGAGGTTCCGGATCGGGTACTGATCGAGCCCCGTGAACTCGCCGCCCGCGAACTGCACACCGCGGCCCATGCCGAGCGTGCGCACGGGACCGTTCACGGGGACCGGCGAGGGCGTCGCGTCGCCCAGGTCGCTCTCGAGCAGCGCAGCGAGGTGGACGGAGCCGGCTCCGGCGCAAACGGTCATCGCCCCACCGACGAGCAGGCGGTCTCCCTGGCTCGCGAGCGCGTCGACCTCGCCGCCCGAGAACGGACTTGGCCATGAGCGAAGCGCGTGCGATGACGCGTCGTACTCGGCGAGCGCCGCTTTTGCGACGCCGTCCGCGTGCGCGAACGCGCCACCCACGTCGAGAATCGACCCGTCGAGCGCGAGTGCGCGGACGTCGCCGTCGAGCTGCGGCGTCCAGGGCTGAAGCCTGCCGTCGAGGCCGAACACGGCGAGGTGCGGGCGCGGCTCGCCGCCCACGAGCGTGAACGCGCCGCCCACGTAGACGAGCGAGTCGGTGACGGCGAGCGCGTACACGGCGGCGTCGAGTGGGGCGCCCCAGCTCGTCGCCAGCGCCGTCGCGGTGTCGATCGCCGCGAGGTTCTGGCGCATGGCAACGCCCACGCGGGTGAAGCTGCCGCCGGCGTAGACTGCGCTGCCGTGGACCGCGAGCGCGTACACGCTGCCGTACGCCACCGGGTTCCACGCCGTCGCGGCGCCGCTCGCGCGATCGAGCGCGGCGAGGCGCGGCCGGAGCTGGCCGCCGGCGTTCACGAAGTCACCACCGGCGTAGACCAGCCCGCCCGCCACGACGAGCGCGCGAACGGGCGCATCGGCCTGCGGGTTCCACGCATCGAGCGAGCGATCGGCGCGCAGGTGGGCGAGCCGCGTGCGCGAAACGCCGCCCGCGTCCAGGAAGTCGCCGCCCACGTACCAGCCGCCTGCGCCGTCGGACGCGCAGGCGTAGACCGGCCCGTCGAACATCGGCCAACCCGCGACCGGATCACCGGACAGGGAATCACTGACGTAGCCGCCGCCGGTCGCTGCACCGAGCGACGTGAAGGAGCCGCCGAGGTAGAGCCGTCCGTTGGCGACGACCGAGGCGAGCACGGGGCCGTTCACGACGACGACGCGCGGATCGATGGTCTGCGCGCACGCCGCGCGGCAGACGAGGAGTGCCACGGCGGCGAACGCGGCGATCGAGCCGGCCGGGAGCTGCCCGGCGGTGCGGCACGCGGACGGGCGGATGGACATCGTGCAGCCTCCACGCCCGGTCCGAGGGCAGGACGCAGCAACGCGGCGCCCCGTGCGCGAAACGCTAGCACCGCGAGCTGCGGCGCGGCCACCTCGAAAAGGACGTCGGGGGCGGAAATCCCGACCGCAGGCGGGGCGATCGCTCCCTGCCGGCGCTCAGGCCGTCGAGGCCAGCATCGCGCCGACGGCTTCGCGGAACGCGCTGATCGCGCGCTCGATGCCGGCGTCGTCGACGTCGAGGTGGCAGATCGCGCGGATGCGCCCGGGGCCGAAGGGCACCAAGCGCACGCCGCGCGCTTCCAGTTGCGCGGCGACCGCGGGCGGATCGAGCGGGGCCCGCAGCGTGGCGAGCACGATGTTCGTGTCGGGCTCGGGGCACGTGACGCCGGGCCCGACGATTCCGGCCGCGAGCCGGCGCGCGCGCGCGTGGTCCTCCGCCAGCCGTTCGACGTGGTGATCGAGCGCGTGGAGGCACGCGGCCGCGAGGATGCCGACCTGGCGCATGCCGCCGCCCCAGCGCTTGCGGGTGCGGCGCGCCTTGCGGATGGTCGCGCCGTCGCCGACGAGGATCGACCCGACGGGCGCGCCGAGCGCCTTGGAGAAGCACATCATCACGGTGTCGGCGCACGCCGCCCAGTCGGCGATCGGCACGCGGCTCGCGGCGCTCGCGTTCCAGAGCCGCGCGCCGTCGAGATGGACGCGCAGGCCGCGAGCGCGCGCCGCGGCCGCGAGCGCGCGCAGCTCCTCGAGCGGCACGATCGTCCCGCCCGCACGGTTGTGCGTGTTCTCGGCGCAGACGAGCGCGATGCGCGCGACGTGATCGTCCCCGGCGGAGCGGATCGCGGACGTGAGCGCGCCGACCGGCAGCACGCCGCGCTGCCCGGTCACGACGTGGGCGAGGCAGCCGGAGTTCGCCGCGAGGCCACCCTGCTCGTAGAGGAAGATGTGCGACTCGGCCTCGAGCACGACCTCGTCGCCGGGCGAGGTGAGCGAGTGGATCGCGAGCTGGTTGCCCATCGTGCCGCTCGGCACGAACAGCGCGGCTTCCTTCCCCGCGAGCGCGGCGCAGCGGCGCTCGAGCTCGAGCACGGTCGGATCGTCGCCAAAGACGTCGTCGCCGACGATCGCCTCGGCGATCGCGCGGCGCATGGCGGGCGTGGGACGGGTGACGGTGTCGCTGCGCAGGTCGACCACGGCGGGAGCGCTCATGTGAGGAGTCTATCGCAGCGGCGCGGGGCCGAGCATGCGGTGCGTGGACCGAACGCGCGGCCATCCCGCGGATCGCGCCGATCTCGCCTGCGTCCGGGAGGCCCGCGCGCAGCGGTCGACGCGAACGCCGGCCTGACGCGCTCCTGACACGCGCGTGACGTGACGATGGGGCGGGCGGTGCGATAACTTGGAGTGGATTCGAGGGCCGCGCCGAGTGCCGGTGGCGTGCATCGAATGCATCGTCGAGCGCGAGCGTGATCTCGCGCCTTGCCCGGCTCGGGCAAGCACCGGGAGTCTCGCGACCATGCCGTTCTTCTTCGGATTCGATCCCACGTTCGTCCTGCTGCTGCCCGCCATGGCGTTCGCGCTGTGGGCCCAGTGGAAGGTGCGCAGCACCTATCAGAAGTTCGCACAGGTGCCGGCCGCGAACGGGATGACCGGCGAGGCGATGGCGCGCGCGATCATGCAGCGCAACGGCGTGACCGACGTGCGGATCGAGGAGATCGGCGGCCAGCTGAGCGATCACTACGATCCCGGCGCGCACACCGTGCGGCTCTCGCCCGACATCTACGAAGGCCACTCGATCGCCGCGATCGCCGTCGCCGCGCACGAGGTCGGCCACGTGCTGCAGCACCACCGCGGCTACGTGCCGCTGTCGCTGCGCGCCTCGTTCGCACCCGTCGCCGGCATCGGCAGCTCGCTCGCGATGCCGCTCTTCTTCATCGGCCTGCTGTTCTCGCGCAGCATGCCGTTCAGCGGCGTGCTGATGGACCTCGGCATCGTGTTCTTCGCGGGCGCCGTGCTGTTCCACTTCGTCACGCTGCCGGTCGAGTTCGACGCGAGCCGCCGCGCGCTCGCGCAGCTGACCGAGAGCGGCGCGGTGATGCCGCAGGAAGTGGCGGGCGCGAAGAAGGTGCTCGACGCGGCGGCGCTGACGTACGTCGCGGCGGCGGCGATGGCGGCGCTCCAGCTCATGCGCCTCGTGCTGCTGCGCGGCAACCGCCGCTAGGCGTCTCGCGAGCCGCGCGTGGCCGCACGCTCCTCGCGCCGGGACGTGCCGACGCCGGGCGCGGCTCGCCGCTCGAACGTCGACGTCGCGGGCGTAACCGGGGCGGCCGAGGGTGCCGGCGCGCCTCGGGCGCTCGCCCTGGCGCTCGCCGCCACGCTCGCGCTACGTGCGCTCGGTGCGCTGCTGCCGGGACGCTGGCTGTGGGGCGTCGACCTGGGGCGCGACCTGCCGCCGGCCGCGTTCTGGCTGCCCTGGGCCGTCACGGCGGCGCTGCTCGCGCCCGCGCTCGCGCGCCCCCTCGAGCGAATGTTTCCCGCGACCGCACGCGCGACGCTCCTCACGGGGCTCGCGCTCGCCGCGCTCGCGGCGGCGCTCGCCTGGAGTTTTCCCGACCGGCTGCGCTTCACCGGGGATTCGGGCATGCGCCACGGCGCGTTCGCGACGACCGATCATCCGCTGCTGCTGGTGCCGCAGGCGATGCCGGGCGACCTCGCGCTCCACTGGGCGCTGCCGCGCTGGCTGGCGGCGCGGGGCGGCCCGGACTCCGAGACCACCGACCGGCTGATCGGCGTGCTGCTCGCGGCGTTGAACGGCGTCGCGGCGCTTGCGCTCGCGCGGGTGCGCCACCTGCGCGGTCCGGCGGCGCTCGCCGCGATGGCGATCGCGGGCTGGACCGCCTCGCTCGCGCTCTTCGACGGCTACGCCAAGTCGCTCGTCGACCTCGCGGTCGTGGAGCTCGCGGCGGCGGCGGCGCTCTTCTCGCTCGCGCGCGGCGGGCGCGGCGCGGCCGCGCTCGGCGCGGCGACGGCGTTCGCGATCGCGCTCCATCGCCTCGGGCTCGTGCTCGTGCCGGCGTGGCTCGCCGGGCTCGCGCTCGCCGCTCGCGGAGCCTGGGGCGCGAACGCGCGAGGCCGGGCGCGCGCCGACTGGCTGGCGGGCGCGGCGCTGCCGCTCGCCTCGCTCGCCTGGCTCGCTCCCCGGCTCGTCCACACGCTCGGCGGCTTCGACGTCCCGCACCACCTGCTCTCGGGCGGCGCCACGCCGGGCGCGGCCGCCGCGCAGCTCGTCTCGGCCGAGCACCTGCGGGACGTCGCGAACGTGCTGCTGCTGCTCTCGCCCGCGCTCCCGCTCGCCTTCGGGCTCGGGCGTGGCGGCGACTCGCCGCGGACGCGCGAGCGCATCGCGGGGCTCGCGCTCGTGCTGCCGCCGCTCCTGCTGCTGCTCGTCCTGCGGCCGCAGCAGGGCCTCTTCCGCGACTGGGACGTATTCGCGGTGGCCGGCGTCGCGCTCTCGGCATGGCTCGCCGTGGCCGTGGGCGAGCGGCTCGCCGCGCGCCCGGCCGCCGCGCTCGCGATTCCGGTCGCGCTCCTCGCGATGGTCCCCGCGACGCAGTGGCTCGCGCACCAGAGCGATCTCGAGCGTGGACTCGCGCGCACGCGCGCGATCCTCGAAGGTCCGCCCGCGCGCACGGCCGAGGAGCGCGCCACGGGATTCGACCGGCTGGGCCTGCTCTTCTTCGACCGCCAGGACCCCGTGCACATGGCCGAAGCGTGCAGCCTCTCGGTCGCCGCCGAGCCCAATCCGCGCGTCATCGTCGAGTGGGCGATGGCGCAGACGCTCGAGCAGCGTTACTCGGACGCCCAGCGCAACTACCTGCGCGCGGCTGCGCTCAACCCGACGTTCACGCTCGCCTGGCGCGGCGTCGCGGCGTCATCGGGTGCGCTCGGCGACGTGCCCAACATGGAGCGGGCCGCGCGCCAGCTGTTGCGCCTCGATCCGCACGGCCCGACCACGCACGATGCGCTCGCGTGGCTCGAGGCGCACGGCATCGCGGTCGACGGGCCGCGACGTTAGCGCCCGTGCGGGCATGCGCGCGGCCGGACGTCGGGCGGCGTCGCGTCCCGGGAACGCGTTCGCGCGAGGAGTCGGCCGCGCGACACCGCCACGCGGCCTTCGAGCCGCGGCCCTACTGCTGCGACACGACGTCCTTGAGCTCCTTCGACACCTTGAAGACGGGCACGCGCCGGGGCGGCACCGGAACCGCTTCCCCGGTGCGCGGATTGCGCGCGATGCGCGACTTGCGATCCTTCACCCGGAACGTGCCGAAGCCGCGAATCTCGATGTGGTGCCCGCTGGAAAGCGCCTTCGCGACGGCGTTGAGGAAGCAGTCGACGGTCTCGGCGACGTCCTTCTTGGTCAGGCCGGTCCGCTCGGCGATCTGATCGACGATATCGGCCTTGGTCATCGAATCCTCCTCGCAGGCACTTGCGTCGAAACCCGATCCGAGTCCGGGAGCGGGAATTCACCGGGACGGTAGAGCAGGCCCGAAAGTCATGTCAATCCGTTTTTGGGCAACGGGTTGACGGGGTTTCAGCGCCCGCGGGGGTCCGGGGCGGCCTTCCGGGCGGCGCCCGCTCGCCGGGCTGGGTCCCGGCGGGAGGCCGGCGCGGGGCGTTCCGGGGGCGGGTTCAGGCCCCTTCCGGGAGCCCGAGCGCACGGCGCCGCGCGGCCTCGATCGGGCTCGCCGTACCGCGTTCGAGCGCGCGGCGCGAGGCCGGCCGGCCCGCCGCCATCTCCGCGGCGAGCTCGCGCGCGAACGTGCCGTCGCGGATCTCGGCGAGCGCCTGCGCCATCGCCGCACGCGCCGCCTCGCCGATCACCCGCGGACCGCGCGTCACGTCGCCGAAGAGCGCCGTGCTGCTGATGCCGTGGCGCAGGCCGTCGATGCCGCGCTCGTGCAGCAGGTCGGCGAGGTACTTGAGCTGGTGCACGCACTCCAGGTAGGCGATCTCGGGCGAGTAGCCCGCCGCGACCAGCGTCTCGAACGCTGCGAGCACGAGTGCGTTCATGCCGCCGCAGAGCACGGCCTGCTCGCCGAAGAGATCGACCTCGGTCTCCTCGCGCACGGTCGTCCGCCACAGCCGCGCGCGCCCGCAGCCCAGCGCGTTCGCGTAGGCCCCGGCCCGCTCCCAGGCGTGGCCGCTGCCGTCCGCGTGCACGGCGAGGTAGGCCGGCAGGCCCTGGCCGCGCTCGAAGAGCTGGCGCACGACGCGGCCGGGCCCGGTCGGGGAGACGAGCACGACGTCCGCGTCGGCGCGGAACCCGAGCCCGCCGTGGAGCAGCGCGTAACCGTGCGCGAAGACGACGCAGGCTCCGGGCTCCAGCGCGCCGCCGATCTCGGCCCAGAGCGCGGGCATGACCTCGTCGGGGACGAGCATGGCGACGGTGCGCGCGCCGCGCAGTGCGTCCGCGGGCGCGAACGTCGCGAAGCCCTGCGCGCGGGCGGCGGCCTCGGAGCGCCCGCCGGGACGCAGCCCCAGCCGCACCTCGAGGCCGCTGTCGCGCAGGTTCGCTGCCTGCGCTGCGCCCTGGTTGCCGAAGCCGAGCACCGCGACCGGGCCCGGCAGCGCGGTCACTTCTTCGCGTTCCAGTCCGACTTCTGCACCAGCACGCCGGCGGCGTTGAACGTGAACGCCTGCTTCTTCGCCGTGTAGAACCAGGTGTGCAGCGCGCCGACCGTGCTGTCGGTCCAGTCCATGATCTTGTCGGGCGCGCCCATGCTCGCGAAGGTGCTGGCGGCGGCGCCGGGCTTCGCGCCCTTGGCGGTCGCGGCCGGGTTCGGATCGGGCTTGCCGCTGTTCATCGCGAGGAAGACGAACATGACGCCGGTCGCGCGCACGTTGTCGCCGCTCTTGTTGTAGATCGCCGCGAGCTGGCGGAAGTAGGTCTTCTCGTCCGGCTTGATGTCGATCGCGTGCATCGCCATCGTCGCCGCGTCGTCGAACTTCTTCTCGTTGCTCAGGACCATCGCCAGCGAGGAGAGCGCGTCGGGATCGTTCGGCGAGTGCTTGAGCACCACGCGCCATTCGGCCTCGGCCAGGCCGTCCTCGCCCGCGTTCTGGTACGAGAGCGCGGAATTGAACGCCGAGGTCGTATCGGAGGGGTTGACGGAGTTGGCCTTGGCGTAGGCGTCGGCGGCGAGCTTGAACGTCGCCTTGCGATCCGCCTCCGGCCTGGTGCCTGCGAGGTTGAAGTAGGCGTCGCCCAGTCCGCGCCAGAGCTCGAAGTTGCCGCCCTCTTCCCTGGTCAGGTCGCCGTAGTACGCGACGGCCTTGTCGTACTGCTTCGCATCCATCAGCTTGCTCGCGCGATTCGCGCGCACGGTGCGCAGCGCCTCGGCGAGGATGTGAGCGCTCGTGTCGCCCGCGGCTTCGACCTCGCCGTGGCGCAGTGCGGACTCGGCGCCGTCGAAGTCGCCGGAGAGCGCGTAGGCGGTCGCGAGGTTGCGCAGCGTCTGCGGGTTGCCGGGCCTGATGAGCTTCGCGCGCGTCAGCCGGTCGATGGCGGTCGCGTAGGCCTTCGCCGCGTCGTCCTTCGATCCGGCCTCGGCGAAGTTCCCCGCGTCCTGGATGTTCTTGATGCCGTCGTTGAAGTCGAGCGTCCAGTAGTGGTCGCGATTCGTGACGATGACGTCGAGCTTCTTCTTGTCGCCCTTCGCCTCCGCACGGCGCGCCGACGTCGCGAACCATTCGCCCGCGGGGCCCGCGCTGTCGACCTCGGCGTACGCCTGGGCGAGGTAGCCCTGCGCCTCGTAGTCCGCGGTGTCCTCGCTCGCGCAGGTCGAGAGCTGGTCGACCGCCTTGTTGATCTCGCGCTGGTAGTCCTCCGTGTTGCCCTTCTGCTTGTCGTTCAGCGCCTGCGCGACGTACTGGATACCGCCCGCGCAGTGCGGATTGCGGGCGTGCGCCGCGCCCGCGAGCGCGGCGAGCGACGTGACCGTGAGCACGGCCACCAGCGTGCGGAGCTTCAAGCGACCTCCTTCCGGTGCGTCACACCAGGCGGTTGCCGTTCGCCTCGAGGCCGAACGTCGCCCCGAGGAACTTGGCGGCCTTGCGCGACGCCAGCATGCGCGTCATGAAGATCTCGAAGTACTCCATGACGTGCGAAATATTCGGATCGATCGTGAGTTCCAGCGTGATGTGCTTGCGATCCTCGTCGACGTTGAGAAAGCTCTTCTCGACGGCGTAGTTGACGCGATCGTGGATGTCGAACCGGATCATGTCGGGATTGCGGACTCGGGTGCGGTGCACGTCGCTCTTGTCCGCGAGGATGACCGCCGCCGCGACGGGATTGACCGGATCGCCGTCGTTCTCGTGATGGTTGCCGATGGCCGCGATCACGGTGAGGACCTCGCGGTCCTCCATCCCGAAGTCGTTCAGCATCTGCATCGCCATCACCGCGCCGGTCTGGGCGTGGTGGTCGCGATTGACCGCGTTGCCGATGTCGTGCATCCAGCCCGCGATGGCCGCCAGCTCGCACTCGCGCTCGGGGTGGCCCATGCGCTTGAGCACGTTGAAGGCGATGCGGCTCACGAGCCCGACGTGGCGCTCGCCGTGCTCGGTGTAGCCGATCTGCTCGAGCGCGGCGTCCGCCATCCGGATGTAGTTCCGGACGCGCGGGTGGTCGTGCACCATCTCGAACGTGACGAGGCGGCTTTCGCCCCGTGGAGCCTGCGGCTCGGCGGCGGATTTGACGGGCTGCGTGCTCATTCGGCTCCGTGGAGTGCGGGAACGATGCCAGTGCGCGCGCCGCGGACGGAAGCGGCAAGAGCGGACGGAATCTAGGTCGCCATTTCGAAGCCCGTCAAGCGTCTGCGCCGTTCGGCGAGCACCGGTTCGCGCCGTGCGGCGCGCCGTCGAGGTGCGGCGCCGGCGCTGCGCGCGCGACGCGGGCGCCACGCCTTCGTCAGCACCCTCACAAGCTGTCGATCGGGTCGACGTCCGCCGCCACGCGCACGCCGCGACGCGGGGACGCCTCGGCGGCGGCGAGCGCCGCCGCGGCGACCACCCGTGCCTTCGCGGCATCGCGCCCCTTGAGCAGCAGGTGCCAGCGATGCTGCCCGCGCAGCCGCGCGAGCGCCTGCGGCGCGGGGCCGAGCACCGTCACGGCGAGCGGCTCCGCGGCCTCGCGCGTCCGTTCCGCCAGCTCGCGCGCCGCGGCCTCCACCGCGTCCTCGTCCGGGCCCCAGAGCCGCAGCGAGACGAGCCGCTCGAACGGCGGATAGCCGGCGTCGCGGCGCTCGGCGAGCTCGCGGCGCACGAAGCCCGGTGTGTCGCCGGTCGCGACCGCGGCGATCGCGGGGTGCTCGGGCGTCGCGGTCTGAACCATCACCTCGCCGGGAGTCCGCCCGCGCCCCGCACGGCCCGACACCTGCACGAGCAGCTGCCAGGCGCGCTCGGCGGCGCGGAAGTCCGGCAGGTGGAGCGCGACGTCGGCGTCGAGCACGCCGACGAGCGTGACGCGCGGGAAGTCGAGCCCCTTCGCGATCATCTGCGTGCCGAGCAGCACGTCGGCCTCGCCGCGTGCGAATCGGCCCAGCACCTGCGCGGGCGCGGCGCGATCGCGCGCGACGTCGGTGTCGAGGCGCAGCACGCGCGCCTGCGGCAGCAGCTGCGCGAGCTCGCGCTCGGCGCGCTGCGTGCCCGCGCCCGCGAGCCGCAGCAGCGGCAGCCGGCACTCGGGGCACGTCACGGCGGCGGGCTCGCGATGGTCGCAGTAGTGGCAGCGGAACTCGGACGGCGAGACGTGCAGCGTGAGCGAGATGTCGCAGCGCGGGCACTCCGCGGTCCAGCCGCAGCCGCGGCATTGGACGTGGTGGGAGTGGCCGCGGCGGTTGAGCCAGAGCAGCGCCTGCTCGCCGCGCTCGAGCCGCTCGGCGAGCGCGGCGCGCAGCGGCGGCGAGAGCAGCGCGCCGCTGCCGCCGTCGCGGCGCAGGTCGACGACGCGCACCGGTGGCAGCGCGCGACGGTCGACGCGCTCGGGCAGCGCGAGACGTGTGTACTTGCCGCGTGCGGCGTTCGCGAGCGATTCGAGCGCGGGTGTCGCCGAGCCGAGCACGACCGGCACGCCGAGGAGTTGCGCGCGGCGCACCGCGACGTCGCGGCCGTGGTAGCGGAGCTGCTCGCTCTGCTTGTACGCGGGCTCGTGCTCCTCGTCGACGACGATCAGGCGCAGCTTCGGCAGCGGCGCGAACACGGCGGAGCGCGCGCCCACCACGAC
>DATJXF010000088.1:0-6751 GCA_035500415.1 Candidatus Acidiferrales bacterium
TCGACCAGCTCCATCGCGAGCGCGTGCTGTCCGTCGACGTGTTCCAGTCCGTAGAGGACGGCGATGTTGGGGTGGTTGAGCGAGGCGAGCAGCTTCGCCTCGCGCTCGAAGCGCGCCATCCGGTCGACGTCGCCCGCGAACGCGTCCGGCACGAGCTTGATCGCGACGTCGCGCCCGAGGCGCGCATCGCGCGCGCGGTACACTTCGCCCATGCCGCCCGCGCCGAGCGGGGCGACGATCTCGTAGCCGCCCAGGCGGGCGCCGGGTGTGAGCGTGGTGGTCATGGCGACGTCGGGCGCGCGCCGGGGAACGCCGCGATGCGGGCGCGTGGGGGCCGGGCGGGCCGAGTCGCGCCACGTTAGCAGCGCGCCTCCTCCGGCGCGACGCAATTCGCGCGCGTGCGGGCGAGCGACTAGCTTCTGTTCGAGCGCGTTCCGCGCCGCCGCGCCGCGCACACCGGCCCACCACGGGGACTCCGCCCATGTCGCTGCTCGTCACCGACGACGCGCTCGCCGCGTTCGCGCTCGCCCCGGGTTTCTCGTGCGCGGCGGGCGCGTGCGGCCTCAAGAAGAGCGGCGCGCCCGATCTCGCGCTCGTCTGGAGCGAGCGGCCCTGCGCGGCCGCCGGCGTCTTCACGACGAACCGCGTGCAGGCCGCGCCGGTCGTGCTCGACCGCGAGACGCTCGCGAGCTCGGCCGGGCGGATCCGCGGCGTGCTCGCGAACGCCGGCTGCGCGAACGCGGTCACGGGCGAGCGCGGCATGGCCGACGCGCGCCGCATGCAGGCGTTGGGCGCGGGCGCGATCGGCGCGTCGCCGGACGAGCTGCTCGTGCTCTCGACCGGCGTGATCGGCGTGTTCCTCGACCTCGCGAAGCTGGAACGCGGAGTCGGCGCGCTGCGCGGACCGGGCGCGCTGCGGACGCCCGCCGATGTGGCGCGGGCGATCACGACCACCGACACGCGCCCCAAGGTCGCGGCGCGCGCGGCCCGGCTCGAAGGCGGCGGCGTCACGATCGCCGGGTTCGCCAAGGGCGCCGGCATGATCCACCCGAACATGGCGACGATGCTCGCGGTGGTGACGACCGATGCGCGGATCGCCCCCGTCCCGCTCGAGCGGGCACTGCGAGCCGCCATCGAGCGCAGCTTCAACCGCATCAGCGTCGATGGCGACATGAGCACGAACGACACCGTGCTCGTGCTCGCCTCGGGCGCGGGCCCGGCGGTCGCGCCGCGCGAGGAGTCCGCGTTCACGGACGCGCTCGCCGATGCGTGCGCCTCGCTCGCGCGCCAGATCGCCCGCGACGGCGAGGGCGCGACCCGCCTCGTCGAGCTGCGCGTGACGGGTGCCGCGAGCGAGCGGCAGGCGCACCGCGTCGGCGACGCGATCGCGTGCTCGCCGCTCGTCAAGACCGCGATCCACGGCAACGATCCCAACTGGGGCCGCATCCTCGCGGCCGCGGGCTACAGCGGAGAGGCGATCGAGCCGGCGAAGGTGCGCCTGTGGTTCGGCGAGCGCGACGAGGTGCAGCTGCTCGATCGCGGCCTGCCGACGCCGTTCGATGCTGCGCACGCCTCGGCGCTGCTCGCGCTTGATCCCGCGGTCGTGCGGCTCGACCTCGGGCTGGGCGACGGGACCGCGACGCTCTGGACCTGCGACTTCAGCGCCGAGTACGTGCGCATCAACGCGGAGTACACGACGTAGCGGCGGACGCGGCCGTCCGCGGCGATGATCGGCGACCGCCTTCAGTCCCGATGGACGAGCAGCACCGTGACGTCGTCCGCGCGGTGTTCGCCCGCTGCGAACTCGTCGATCGCCGAGATCAGCCGGTCCGCCGTCGAGTCGATGTCGGGCGAGGCCGAGGCGCGCAGCGTCTCGCGTACGCGGTCCATCTCGAAGAACTCCGCGCCCCGCTGCGCCTCCGGGATGCCGTCGCTGAAGACCGCGAGCAGCTCGCCCGGCTCGAGCGTCGTCTCGCCCTCCGTCCACGGAAAGTCCGGCAGCATGCCCACCGGAATCCCCGTCGCGCCCAGGCCGCGCACCTTGCCCTCGTGCACCAGGCAAGCCTCCGGATGGCCCGCGTTCACGTAGCGCAGCCGGCCGTTCGTGGGATCGAGCCAGCCCACGAAGATCGTGACGAAGCTGCGCGCGTCCGTGCTTCGGAACGTCACGGCGTTCAGCTTCCGCACGAACTGCAGCGGGCCGTCGCACGCGTCGTAGAGCACGCGCGACGAGGACAGCACCGACGACATCAGCAGCGCCGCGCCCATGCCCTTGCCCGAGACGTCGCCCACCATGAAGACGAACGCGCCGTCCTCGCGGCGATGGAAGTCGTAGAGATCGCCGCCCACCTCGTGACACGTCTCGATGCGGGCGAGAAAGCGCCAGCCCGAGACGTCGTTCGGGCGCCCGGGGAGCAGGCTCTGCTGGATGCGCGTCGCCGTCGCGAGTTCCTGCGCGAGCCGCTGGCGGAGCTGTTCGGCCTCGAGCAGGCGGGCGTTGGTGATCTTGACCGCCGCCATGTTGCCGAGCAGCGTCAGGAGCTCGAGCTGCGGCTGCGCGTAGATCACCGCGGGGCTCGTGCTGTCGACGTAGAGGATGCCGAGCACGCTCGCGTTGTCCCACAGCGGCACCGCCATCGCGGAATGGATCGCCTGGGCAATGATGCTCTGCTGGCCCAGGAAGCGCGGATCGTTCATGGCGTCCGCCGTGATGACCGCGGTGTTCTCCTCGAGCACCGTCCGCACGATGCTCTGCGAGAGCGCGAGCGGCTCGCGCAGGCTCGCGCCGCGCGCGCGCGCCGCGATCTGCACGAGCTCCGCGCCCGGGCGCTCGCGCAGCAGCATCACGAGCCGGTTCGCCGTGATCGCGCGCTCGACGAAGCCGAGCAGCGTCTCGCACGTCTCGGGCAGCGGGCGCGGCAGGACGAGCAGCTGTCCCGCTTCGGCCAGCAGGTGGACCATCCGGCCGGTCTCGAGCCCGGGCCCCGTCGACTGCTGCAGCAGGTCGACGACCTTGAGCTTGAGCGACGAGCCCAGGCCGCGGTGATCGCTCAGGATCGCGCTCGTGGTCTCGCCGGAGACGCGCAGGATCACGTGGCCGATCTCCAGCGTGTCGCCGGGCTGGATCGGCGCCGGCCCCGTGATCTCGGCGCCGTTCACCTTCGTGCCGTTGCGGCTGCCCAGATCACGGATCATCCAGCGCGCGCCATCGAGCAGGAACTCGGCGTGTTCCTTCGACACGGTGCCATCGAGCAGCTGGATGCCGTTCGACGACGAGCGCCCGGCGCGCGTCGGCGAGAGATCGAGCGTCCAGGTGCGCGTTTCGCCGAGCTGCGTCGTGGTCAGGCGGAGGTTCATCGGCGGCCCGACAGGGCGAGGCGGTCGATCGCGGGTGCGCGGTTCATCCTTGGATCGTACCTCACGGGCCGCGGCCCGGGCGCCGGCTTCCGGGCGGCGGGCACGACGGCGTTCGGGAACAGGGCGCTACCGGCGGCTCAGCAGCGAGCGGAAGTCGGTCGTGATCTCGATGCGACTCGCGGACGGATCGGCCTCCGGCACCACGACGTAGAAGTGCTCGCCGCTGGCGTCGCAACCCCAGCTGGAGGCTTCGGGCGAGTACGAGCCCACCGGCAGATTGAACAGCAGGTAGGGATTCCCGGCGTGGAAGCCGTCCCGGGTGTCGATGTCCACCGCCATCAGCGAGCCCTCCATGGATTCGTAGACGAGCTCGTGGCCGTCGCGGGTCCAGCGGGGGAAGGTGCCGTTGGCCGTCGAGATCTGCCAGCGCCCCGGGGGGCCCTCGAGGGTCTCGACGTAAACCTGAGGATTGGTGGTCGCGGTCCCCGAGACCAGGGCGAGCCAGCGGCCGTTCGGCGAGATCTGGCTCTCCACCTCGACCGCAGCCGTGTCCAGCAGCGGGCGCGGCCGACGGTCCGTACCCACGGCGGGCGCGACGAGACCCTTGAAGGCGGCGGACCACATCATGAGTCGCGATCCGGCGGCCGACCACTGGCTGAGCGAGACGCTCGTTCCCCGCTCGAGCACGATCGAGTCCGCGGCACCGAGCCCGTCTGCGGAGGCCATGACCACCCGGGCGTCAGCCGCCGGGGTGCGGGTCACGTAGGCGAATCGCCGCCCGTCGGGACTCCAGACCGGCGTCCTGACCGTCCCGTTCGAGAACGTGAGCCGCGTGTCGGTGGCCCGCGCGAGGTCGTAGACGAAGGCTTCGCTGCCGCGATCGCGCGAGGGGTCGGAGCGCCGGTAGAGCAGCCGGCGTCCGTCGGGCGAAGGCTCGGGACAGTCGATCGTGCCCCGGACGAGCGCGCTGCCCACCCGTGCGCCATGACGGTCGGCGACGCGGAGCTCGCCGACTTCGCTCCCGCTCGCGAGCGCCAGCGCGAGTACTCCCGTGTTGGAGACCGAGAAGTGCCCCTCGGACATTCCGGTGCGCAGGTGGTCCACGATCGTGATCGGCTCGCCGGTCAGTTTCGCGGCGCCCAGGTCGAGCTTCCGGGCGAGCAGGCTGCTGCCGCGCAGGAACAGCACCCAACCGCCCGGTGCGTACTCGACGCGTCCATCCGAGGAGCCGATCTTCCTGGAGTCGAGCGATCCCAGGCGCCCGAGCCGGATGTCACCGCCGGGGCTCGCGCTCGTCTTGCCGATGAAGAGGAAGTGTTCGCCGTCGGGAAGGAAGCACGGCCATCCGCAGCCCAACTCGCCGGCTGCGCGATCGATGCGGGAAGCCGGGTGGAGCTCGCCGCCGCCGGCGGCGACGACCTGGAGCGAATCCTCGAGATTCCCGTCCATGAGGATCATCCCCTTCGAGCCCCAGCTGAGGTCGGCTCCGCCGGTGGACCGGCAGATCATGGTCGGGGAGCCGCCGGCGATCGCGACGCGCTGCAGCCCGTCGTCGGCCACGAAGGCGATCTCGCGGCTGTCGGGCGACCAGTAGGCGTGGTTGACGCCCTCGGTGCCGGGGATCGGGCGCGCCTCGATGTCGTTCATCGCGCGGAGAAACGTGCGCGGGGTGCCGGCCGAATCGGGCGCAACGAAGACGAGCCAGCGCCCGTCCGGCGAAACCCGCGGCCAGTACATCTCGGCCGAGTGCGGAACGGGATTCAGCTGGAACTGGATCGACGCTGCGGTCGCGTGGGCCCGCGGCCAGAGCCAGGCGAACGTCGCGACCAGCCCGACGAGCGCGGCCGTGGCGACGGACCACGCGAGTCCCGCGTTCCAGCCTCGAGCACCGCGTGCCCGGCCCGTCTCGGGCAGCGACGCGGCGAGACTCGTCGCCGGGAGGCCGGAGCCCTCGGCGATACCCTGGAGCTGGAGTTTGACGTCGTGCGCGGTCTGCACGCGCTCGTCGGGGTCCTTCGCGAGGCAGTTACGGATCAGCCGCTCGATGCCGTGCGGCGGCGCGGGCCCCGAGGCGGGCGGCGCGCCCGAGGGCGCCTCGCCCACCGGCGCGGGCTCGCGTTCCAAAATGGCGGCGATGAGGCTCGCCTGGCTGCGGCCCTCGAACGCGCGCCGCCCGGTCGCCATCTCGTAGAGCACGCAGCCCAGCGCCCAGACGTCGCTGCGCGCGTCGGCTTCGCGCCCTTCGAGCTGTTCGGGCGACATGTACTGGAACGTACCGAGGAGCGTGCCCTCGGCGGTGAGCGCGCGGCCCACGGTCGGCGATTGCGTGAGCCCCACGGCGGAGCCCCCCGAGCCGCCGGCCGATCCCGTCATGCCGGGCACGCGGGATAGCCCGAAGTCCATGAGCTTCACGCCCGAGCGCGTCAGCATGACGTTGCCGGGCTTCAGGTCGCGATGGATGACCCCAGCGCGGTGCGCGCGGTCGATCGCGTCCGCGATCTGGATGCCGAAGCGGAGCAGCTCGGCGGCGGGAAGCGCGCCGCGCTGGAGCCGCGCGGCGAGCGTGTCGCCCTCGATCAGCTCCATGACGAGGTAGTCGATGTCGTCCGTCCCGGACCCGGCTCCGCCGGGCGTCCCGCCGGGTGCCCGGCCGACGTCGTAGAGCACGCAGATGTTGGGGTGGTTGAGGCTCGAGACCGTGCGCGCTTCGCGCTCGAAGCGCGCGCGCACCTCCGGATCGCCCGAGAGGTGCGCCGGCAGCACCTTGATCGCGACGTCACGCCCGAGACGGGTGTCGCGCGCGCGATAGACCTCGCCCATGCCACCCGCGCCGAGCGGCGCGACGATCTCGTAGGGACCCAGGCGATGACCGGCGGGCAGGGGCATCACGGCCTCGTGCAGGTAGGTGAAACGCGGCCCGGGTCGACGAGCGGGATTCCGTCCGAGAGCGCCGCGCGCCGTTCCCGCACAGAAGCTAGCACGAGAAAGCGCCCCGGCCCGCAGGGGCCGGGGCGCCTCGCCGAGACGCTCGCGTCAGTGGGTCGCGAACGCCCCGGGTGCGCGCGGAGCGCCGCCGCCCGCGGACATCTCGACTCCGGCATCGAGCAGCCGCTTGATTCGCGCGCGCGACTCGAGCAGGTGAGCGCGCGCGTCGTCGCCGAGCACCACGCCGGGCGCGAGCGCTTTCGCCGCGCGGGCGTCGATGCGCGAGAGCTGCAGCCGGGCGAGCGCGCGGGCGTCCTCTGGCGCGCCGGGCACGTCGCCCGTCACGAACGAGCCCAGCCGGTCGATCCATGCCGTCTGGACGTCGCGGCGGGTGCCCGGGCCGTCGAGCGCCTTCAGTCCCGCCCCGGCACCGCCGACCTCGCCCCACAGCGCGCGCGTGATCCGGTCG
>DATJXF010000089.1:0-7317 GCA_035500415.1 Candidatus Acidiferrales bacterium
GCCGGGGCAGGGGATCGCCGCGCTGCAGCTGCTCAACGTGCTCGAGAACTTCGACCTCAAGTCGATGGGCCGTGAGTCCGCGGACTTCTGGCACGTGATGACCGAGGCCAAGAAGATCGTCTACGCCGACCGCGCGCGCTATTACGCCGATCCCGACTTCGCGAAGATTCCCGTCGCCGAGCTCATCTCGAAGCCCTACGCAAAGCAGCGTGCCGCGCTCGTGGACATGCACCACGCCGCGTCGCGCGACCTGCCGGGGGATCCGGTCGCGCTCAATCGCCGCGAGACGACCTACCTGTGCACCGCGGACGACTCGGGGATGATGGTCTCGCTCATCCAGAGCAACTACACCGGCTTCGGAAGCGGCTACGTGATTCCCGAGCTGGGCTTCGGCCTCCAGGATCGCGGCAATCTCTTCGACCTGCATCCCGGCCGGCCGAACTCGTACGCGCCCGGCAAGCGCCCGTTCCACACGATCATCCCGGCGTTCGTCACGCGCGACGGCAAGCCGCTCATGGCGTTCGGGCTGATGGGCGGCGACATGCAGCCGCAGGGTCATGCGCAGATCATCGTCAACCTCGTCGACTTCGGCATGAATCTTCAGGAGGCGGGCGATGCGATCCGCTTCCACCACACCGGTTCGACCGAGCCCACGGGCACGGTCATGACCGACGGTGGCGTCCTGCACATCGAGGACGGCCTGCCGGATTCGGTGCTCGCCGAGCTGCGGCGCCGCGGCCACCACATCGAGAAGGAGGGTGTCGGGGCGTACGGCGGATACGAGGCGATCTGGCGCGACTCGGTGAGCGGCGTCTACAGCGGCGCGACCGAGAAGCGCAAGGACGGCTGCGCGCTGGGATACTGACGGGCCGCAAGGAGGAATTTCATGGCGTTCGACCTCCACGACAGGCGTTCGCCGCGCGGCACGGCCGCGCCCCTCGCCCGGTTCACGCTCCTCGCCGCGACGATCGCGCTCGCCCCGCCGGCACGGGCGTCGGAGTACTCGCTCGTCACCCCGCCCAGCTCGCTCGAGGCCGGATGCTTCGGCCCCTGCGACTGCGCCGTCGTGACGCAACCGACCTACGGCAGTTTCGATCTCGCCTTCACGGGCGCGGATCCGCTGTTCGCGCACTACGCCATCACCGGCTACATCGCGTCGTTCAACAGCGGGCCAGGCGCGGTGGCCGTGACCGGCACGGGAGAGTTCAAGCTCGGGGGGGAGGTCGCGCTCGAGCAGGAGATGACGCTCGATCTGAGCGTGTGGGGCGGGCCGGTTCAGCACTTCGACAGCGGCCTGGTTCCGGTCGGCGCCGCGTTCCCGAGCATCGACGTCAGGTGCGCCCTCCACGGCTTCGCGTGCCTCGACTCGGTTGTCGAGATCGACGCCACCCCGGTCGATCCCGCCAGTGTTCCGCTCCCGGCGGTGCGCGCCGGCATCCGCTCGATCGCGCCGAATCCATCGCGCGGCGGCGCGGACGTCGTGCTCGCGCTCGATCGCGCGGGCGAGGTCGACGTGACGATCGTTGACCTGCTCGGGCGGCGCGTGCGCACGCTCGCGAGCGCGCGCGCGCTGCCCGCCGGGTTCGCGACGCTCGGCTGGGACGGCGCCGACGACTCGGGCCGCGCGACCCGCGCCGGCGTCTACTGGGTCGTGATGCGCTGGAGCGGCGGATCGGATCGCCGCCGGCTCGTTCGGCTCGAGTAGCGGCGCCGCTCGAGAGCCGTTCGTC
This sequence comes from Candidatus Acidiferrales bacterium, assembly GCA_035500415.1. Lineage (GTDB taxonomy): Bacteria > Eisenbacteria > RBG-16-71-46 > RBG-16-71-46 > RBG-16-71-46 > CAIXRL01. The sequence goes on from DATJXF010000089.1 coordinate 1,731, forward strand.
AGCCGCGCGGAGCCTGGAGTACGGCGAGCGGCGCCGCGCCGGAGGCTTGGCTGCTGCGCCCCTCGAGCAGGACGCCCAGCGCGATCCACTGCACGAACACGCCCGGGACGAGGAAGCGTACCGTCAGGAACATCGGCAGGTGAACGACGAGCACGTACAAAAACGGCGAGAGCAGGACCAGCGCGCGGCGTCGATTCGCTCGCGGGTGGACGAGGCAGGCGATCGAGGCGAGGAGGAGCAGGAGCGAAACCGGAACGAACAGCAGCCGGTCCCAGTAGGCGCCCAGCAGCTCGAGCGGGTGCCGGAGTGCGATCGCGAACGGCCCGCCGCTTTCGGTGCGCCGGTAGACGTAATAGCTGTGCGCCTCGTACGCGGAGTTCACCATCCCCCAGTGGTAGGGCGGCACGAGCCCGAGCGCGAGGCGCTCGAGCGACTGCCGCAAGAACAGCGCCGGATCCCGCCGCACGATCTCGAGGAATCGGCGCGTGAACATGCGTGAAGCACGCGGGTCCTCGCTGCTCTCCATCCCCGCCCGGCGCGCCTCCTCGTCGTACCAGCCGTCCTCGGAGCGCACGCCGTACGGGTTGGGGAACATGCCGACGCCCTGCAGCAGCATCATCCCGGTCGCGGTCGAGCCGGGATTGAACTCGTGGATCGCGCGGCGGTTGTGGAGCGCCCACGGGAGCACGAGCACGGCGGCCACGAGCAGCCACGCAAGGCCGCCGGTCACGAGGCGCCGCCGGCCGACTCCGAGCAGCGCCGCGCCCCCGAGCAGGCACACGGGCAGCAGGGCCCAGTCCGGGCGCATGAGCACGAGCGTCGCGCTCACCACGCCCGCCAGCGACCACATGAGCACGGTCCGGCGCTCGAGACCGACGAGGAAGAGCCAGGACAGCAGCACGACCAAGGGCGGAGCGATGCCGTCTGGGACGCGGGACGTCACCTGATAGGCGAGCGGCAGGAAGAGCGCGCTGACGTACCCCGCGAGCAGCCCCGTCCGAAGGCCACCGAATCGCCTGCCGATCGAGACGACGAGCGCGCACGCGCCGGCGTCGAGCAGGACCTGCAGCGCCCGCGCCCACACCGAGGCGGGAGGTCCGAGCGTGCGATAGAAAAGGAGCAGCAGCAGCGCATAACCCGGCGGATGCATGCTCGCGGGACGCCACTGCGCCGCGATCATCGGAGGAGCGTTCGTGGGGGTGAGCCGCTGCCCGCGGCGCGCGAGTTCCGCCGCGAGAGGCCGCAGATCCGCGACCGGCGTGACGTCGAGGGCCGGCCGCACGTAACCGTATCCGGCCGCCAGCGCGTAGGCGCTCTGCTCGTAGTGGTCGGCGAGGCCCTCCATCTCGCCGTGGCCGTTCGCGAGCACCCCGATGCCGGCTCGCACGGCGAGCGCGATCAACACGATCGCAACGAGATGGCGGCGAAGGGCGGGATCCCTGGGCGCGGGGGAGCCGGGCATGGCGGGGCACCGTAGCACGGCCGCGTGCCCGCCGCGCGGCTCGTTGCCGGGTCGCGTCGCGCTGCCGTAGAGTCTTTCGTCGGGTCCACGAAAGTTCCCACCGGGAGACTCCTCGATGCCCTCCGCGAAGACCGCCGGCGCCGCGCCGAAGCACCACGGCCTCTCCGACGCCGACCTGCTGGGCCTCTACCGGACGATGTTCACGTCGCGCCGGCTGGACGACGAGGAGATCCGCCTCAAGAAGCTGAACCTTATCTTCTTCCAGATCTCGGGTGCCGGGCACGAAGCCGTGCTCGCCGCCGCCGGCCGCGCGCTCAGGCCCTCGCACGACTACTTCTTCCCGTACTATCGCGACCGCGCGCTCTGCCTGCAGCTCGGCATGACCGCGCGCGAGATGCTGCTCTCCGCGCTGGGTTCGGCCGAGGATCCCAACTCCGGCGGCCGCCAGATGCCGAGCCACTGGGGCCACCGCAAGCTCCGCATCGTGTCGCAGTCGAGTCCCACGGGGACGCAGTTCCTGCAGGCAGTCGGCCTCGCCGAAGCGCTGGTCAAGTACCACGAGCTCGAGGGCGCACACCCCGAGCTCGCGGGGCAGGTGAAGGGCGACGAAGTCGTCTACGTCTCGACGGGCGACGGCGCGACGAGCGAGGGCGAGTTCTGGGAGGCGCTGAACAGCGCCTGCAACCTCAAGCTCCCGGTGCTCTTCCTGATCGAGGACAATGGCTACGCCATCTCCGTGCCCGTCGACGTCCAGACCGCGGGCGGCGACGTCGCGCAGCTCGTGCGCAACTTCCCGAACCTCCACTGGGTGGGCGAGGTCGACGGCAACGACCCGCTCGAGTCCTACCGCGTGCTCGCGGAGTCGGTCGCGTATTGCCGGGCCCGGAAGGGCCCGGCGCTCGTGCGCGCCAAGGTCACACGGCCCTACTCGCACTCGATGTCGGACGACGAGAGCAAGTACAAGCCGCGCGCGGCGCGCGAGGCCGAGGCCGAGCGCGACTGCCTGCGGACGTTCGCGCGGTTCCTGATCGAGGAGCGCGTCGCGAGCGCCGAGTCGATCGAGAAGCTGCACGAGGACGCACTCGCGGGCATCCGGCGCGCGTCGGAGGAGGCGCAGGGCTCGGCGCAGCCCGCGCCGCACACCGCGGAGGCCTACGTCTTCTCCGCCGACGTCGATCCCGGCTCGGACCGCTTCGTTTCGACGCGGAAGCCCGCGCCCGACGCGCAGCCCGAGACGATCTTGCAGAGCATCAACTACTGCCTGCGCGACGAGATGGTGCGCAACCCGCGCATCATCGTCTTTGGCGAGGACGTCGCCGACGCCTCACACGAGGAGGTGCTCGGCGACCTCAAGGGCAAGGGCGGCGTCTTCGGCGTGACCTGGGGCCTGCAGAAGCAGTTCGGCGGCGTGCGCGTCTACAACTCGCCGCTCGCCGAGGCGAACATCGTCGGCCGCGCGATCGGCATGGCGCTCGTGGGCCTGCGGCCCGTCGTCGAGATCCAGTTCTTCGACTACATCTGGCCCGCGATGATGCAGATCCGCGACGAGCTCGGCTACATGCGCTACCGCTCGAACAACGCCTGGAGCGCGCCCGTCGTGATCCGCGTTGCCTACGGCGGCTACCTGGGCGGCGGCGCGCCCTACCACAGCCAGTGCGGCGAGAGCATCTTCGCGCACTGCCCCGGCATCCGGGTGGTGCTGCCGAGTTGCGCGAGCGACGCGGCCGGGTTGCTGCGTACCGCGCTGCGCAGCGAGGACCCCGTGCTGTTCCTCGAGCACAAGCACCTCTACCGGCAGCCGTACGCGAAGGAGCCGTATCCGGGCGGCGAGTACACCGTGCCGTTCGGCCGGGCGCGCCTGGTGCGTCCGGGCCGCGACGTCACGCTCGTCACCTACGGCGCGCTCGTCCAGCGTGGCTACCTTGCGGCGCAGGAACTGGCCGACGACGGCATCGAGACCGAGATCCTCGACCTGCGCACGATGCAGCCGCTCGACTTCGCGTCGATCGCCGCGTCGGTGCGCAGGACGGGACGCGTCGTGGTCGCACACGAGGACACGCTGTTCTGCGGCTTCGGCGCCGAGGTGGCCGCGCGCATCGCCTCCGAGTGCTTCATGCATCTCGACGCGCCGGTGCGGCGCGTGGGCGCGCTCGACACGCCCGTGGCCTACGCGCCGAAGCTCGAGGACACGATCCTGCCGCAGAAGCAGACGCTGATCGACGCGATCCGCGAGACCGCCGAGTTCTGACGCCGCGGCCCGCGGGGTGGGGGGGGGCCGCGAACGTCACGGCCGCAGCGTCAGCCGATCGACCGTGACCGCGGCGATGCGCGCCGGATTCCGCAGCAGCGGCACGTACGCGTGGTCGGCCCAGGCGTGGCTCAGATCGACGGGCGCCGCCGCGCTGTTGTAGGGCGGCACGACGCCGAGCGAGGAATCGGCGATCGCGAGGTCGACGACGTGCCGGAACGCCGGGCCGTGCTCGACGTCGAACGAGTGCGGACTGGTCGAACCGCCGACGCAGACCGTGCTGCCGTCGCCGTCGACCGGCACGCGATCGGGCTCCCACGAGGGCTCGTGGAACGCCGTCGTGAGCGCATGCTCGAAGCGCGCACGGTGCGCCCGGCCCCAGGTCCAGGTCGCGAGATCGGGTCCGAGCTTCGCGGCGAGCGAATCGAGCGCGAGCCGGAGCGCCGTGCACGCCGCGACCGCGGGTCGTTCGGGCGACTCGCCACCGGGCGCGCGGAACGCGTCCGGGGCGCGGCCGGAGAGCCCCGCCAACGTGAGCCCGGGCAGCCCGGTGGTGCGCGAGCGCTCCTGCAGCAGCGTGATCCAGGTGCGGTTCAGGGTCGGCGCCACGCGGTTGCGCGAGGCGACGAAGTCCCAGGCTCGCAGCGTGTCGAGCGCGGCGAGCTCGGGGGAATCGAGCGTCGAGCGCAGCGAATCCGCGCACGCGACGAGCCACGGCGTCGTGCGCTCGCCCGAGCGCGAGTAGACGTCGTTCTGGACGGAAGCGGCCCCGGTCAGCGTGAGCTTCGGCGCGCGCGCGAGCCGGTCCGCCATGCGCGCGGCGCGGTCCTGCTGGAATTCGTAGCGGATCCACGCGCCGGCCGCGCTCGGGCGGTTGTTGCCGTTGACCGCGAAACGCTCGCGCGGCACGTTCCACGCCGGCATCGAATCGGCCGGCACGAAACCGGCCCACTCGTGACGGCCGTCCGAGGGGAGCACGCCGCGCGCGAACGGGAACGGCCGCTCCGGCACGAGGCCGGTCGACTGGTAGATCGTCGCGCCGTCGACGTCCGCCGCGACGACGTTGATCGCAGGGGTGACGAGCGAGCGCCAGCGCCCGGCGAGTTCGCCGGCGGTGCGGCTGCGTTCGACCCCGACGAGGCGGGCGAGCGTGATGCGGTCGTCCTCGGTGGCGCTCCAGCGCGCCGCGAGTGCGAGGTGACGTCGCGGGTCCCAGATCACGACCGCGCCGTGCGGCGTCCAGCGCCGCCGCTGGACGAGCGCCGGGATCGGGAGCTCGAGGCCGAGCACGCGCCAGTGAAGGTCGAACGGCGCGGTGCGGACCGGCGCCCAGCCGCCCGGAACGCGCACGCGGCGGCCGTCGTCGGACAGCGTGTCGGCGTAGACGTCGGTGAGCGATGCGCCGAGCGAGGTCACGCCCCACGCGCAGCGGTCGTTTCGTCCGCTCACGATCGCCGGCAGACCCGGCAGCGCGGCCCCGACCGCGTCGAGCACGCCCGGCACGACGAGGTGGACGACGTGGAACGGGCCGGGCGCGGTCAGGTGGAGATGGGGATCGTTGGCGAGGATCGGCTCGCCGCTCGCCGTGCGGCCGGCGCCGACCACGAACTCGTTGCTCGCGAGCTCGGAGCCATCGCCCGCGTGCTCGCACAGCCCTCCGGCGAACTGCGGCGCGAGCGCGAGCGTGGCGGTCGGGAGCGCGGGCGTCGCGCCCTGCCCGCCCGCCGCGGCATCCGCCGCCCGGTTTCCCGTCGCGACCGAACGCCGGGGCGGCGCCGGCACGCCCGAGACGTCCGCGGGGATCGTGTCGAACGTCTGGTCGCCCTCGAAGCGCCTGCGCCGATCGAGCCACGCCGCGCCGTTCGTGGCGATCGCGC
>DATJXF010000090.1:0-13435 GCA_035500415.1 Candidatus Acidiferrales bacterium
GCGCGATCGTGGACCACACGTTCTCGCCGGGCGCGGCGATGTTCACGTACCAGCCCCAGTTCGACCAGCTCGAGCGCAGGTTGCTGACGTTGGTGGATGCGACGGCGAGGACGTTCGTGCACGCGGCGGGGAACTCCGGCGTGTCGGTGCCGGTGTTGCCGGCGGCCGCGACGCACACGATCCCGGCGCTCGTCGCCTCGTCGACGAGCGGCTGCAGCAGTCCGCGCGTCGTCGTGTCGGTCGAGCCGAAGCTCATGTTGATGGCCGCGACGTTGTGCGCGATCGCGTAATCCATCGCCTCGAGGATCGCCGAGAGCGGCAGATCGCCGTAGATGTCGGAGACCTTGCACGGCAGGATCTTGCAGTTCCACGCGACGCCGGCGACACCGAGACCGTTGTTCGTCGCCGCGGCCGCGAGGCCCGCGACGAACGTGCCATGCCAGCCCACGTCGACGCCCGACTCGGGGTCCATGATCGGGTCGGGATCGGGATCGTTGTCGCCGTCGCCGAAGTCCCAGCCGTTGACGTCGTCCTGGTAGCCGTCACCGTCGTCATCGATGCCGTTGCCGGGAATCTCGCCGGGATTGACCCAGATCTTCGAGTAGAGATCGGCGTGCTGCAGATCCACGCCGCAGTCGAGGATCGCGACGAGCACGCTGCTCGAGCCCTTTTCGAGCGCCCAGCCCGGCTGCGGGTTGATCCCCGCGGCGCTCGTGCCGAGGTGCCACTGCTCGGCGAAGAGCGGATCGTTGGGCGCGATGTCGAGGCGGAAGTGGACGTTGGGCGACGCCGCGAGCACGCCGGGCAGGGTGCGGAGCTGCGCCGCCGCCGCGACCGGGTCGAAGTCCGCGCGGTCGCTGCGCAGCTGCAGCAGCTCGACGCGGTCCTTCGCCGCCGCGGAGCGCCGCAACATGCGCGCGTGGCCGAGCGCCAGGGCGTGGAGCGCCGAGGCCGCGAGCGCGGAGCGCGTGGCGATGCCGCCGGTCGCGGTCGCGGAGAGGTCCGCGCCCGGCGCGAGCGCGACGATCACCTGGCCCGGCTCGAACGGCGTGCGCGGCCGGGCGGGCAGGATGTCGAGCGCGAACGCCGTCGAGGAACAGAGCAGCACGCCGAGTGCGGCCGCGACGAGGCGCATGTGGTCTCCGCCGGACGATGGGCGGAGAAAGGATGGCAGGGGGCCCGCGTTGAGCTGAAATTCTAGCGGGCGGCCCCGGCCCGGGCCAGCGATTTCGAGGGTGCGTGCGCCCCGCTCAGCGCGGCGCGGCCGCCGATCGTGCGTTCTGCACGTCCGCGCCGTCTTCCATGACCCAGCGCACGCTCTTGCTGCACGGGCAGCTGCCGCCGACGCGCTTGAGCCTGGGGCTGTTCCTGACCGCGTCCTCGCGCGAGAGCTCGCCGGCCGCCACCTTGCGCAGCGCTTCGGCGTAGACGCGCATGTCGCGGCTCGAGACGTAGCCCTCGTTGAGGTTCTTCGCGAGGTCGCGCAGGTAGTCCTCGACGTCCGTGAACGGCTCGCCGTCGATCCCGAACATCAGGAACGCGTGCTGGCCCTTGCGGCGGAAGAAACGCCGATCCGGCACGCGCAGCAGCTCGTCCCACGCGACGCCGCGGTACGAGCCACGCGAGCGCGCGAGCTCGTCGAGCACCTGCTCGGTCTTCTCGGGGCCGTCCTCGGGGAAGCGCGCCCGCAGGTAGCGCGCGTTGATGTCGCGCACCATCTTCTGCACCTCGTCGTAGTAGAGGTCGGACGCTTCGGCGTTCTTCATGTCCTTGAAGCCGAACTTCACGTTCTTGTCGCCGCCGCGCTCGTCGCCGAACATCTCGAGACCGCGCGGCATCCATTTGTTGAGCGCGTGCTGCATCATCGTCATCGTGACGAACACGTCGCCCGTCGCGGCCTTCTGCGCCCAGCGGCGCATCGGGATCACGCCCGCCGCGAGGTGGAACGCCTCCTCGCGCAGCATTGGCGGCATGCTGTCCGCCATCGGCTTGTAGGCGCAGACCTTCTGCATCGTGAGCTGGTACTTGCCCACGCGGTCGATGCACGCCGCGAACACGATGTTGTCGACGAACGAGTCGTAGTCGAGGTTGAAGGCGTCGAGCACGTGGCTGCCCGTCGTCATCGACAGGATGTCCTCGACCATCTGCTCGCCGGTCTGGCCGCCCGAGACGTGCGACCAGTCCTCGGACAGCAGCAGGTGGATCATCTGGTAGCCGTGGCGCAGCTCCTCGGCCATGACGCGCATCGTCCAGAACTTGTCGTCGTCGTCGCGCGCGCGGTCGATCGTGCCGGAGTGCTGCTGGATCGAGCCGAACTCGGTCGAAGCCTGCGCGCGGATGATCGCGAGCAGGTGCTTGGCCTGGTCCTCGGAGAGCTCGTCGGGCTTCAGGCGCTTCGGCTTGCCCTGGTCGTCGCCGATCTGGATGACGTCCGGCGTGCCGAGCTCGAGCTTGGCGCACAGGCAGAACGCGTCGTCCTTGGGGAAGTACTTGTCCCAGTACTTGAGCAGCAGGTCGTAGTCCTTGAAGTTGTGCCAGCGCCAGTGCTCGACGGCGTCGTGGTACTTCTTCGGCAGATCGACGTTCTCGACCTTGAGCGCCATGGCGCGTGTCCCCTAGATGGTGCGCTCGAGCGCGGTGAGCGCCGAGTCACGGAAGCCGATGGCACCGAGGAAGCCCGCGAGCGCCGGATCGTTGCGATCGACCAGCGTGCGCACGCGCGTCGCGCCCTCGGCCCTGAAATGGGCGCACATCGCGTCAAACATGCGGCGCCCGATGTCCTGCCCGCGGAACTCGGGATCGATGCCGAAGCGCTCGATCCAGCCGCTCGGCTCCTCGAGCCCGAACTCGCCCGCCCGGCAGTCGCCAAGCATGAATCCGATCACGCGACCGTTCGCCTCCGCGACCTGCGAGGCGCCCGGATCGCGGCGCGTGTAGAACATGACGCGCTGCTCCCAGATCTCCGGCCGGTAGCGGCCGCCGATCTTCTCGTCGATCCGCACGATGCCGCTCAGGTCCAGCTCGTCGAGCGGTCGGATGCGGACTTCGGACGTCACTTCGGGCATGGGTTCTCCCGGGTCGGGGCGGAGGCGAGAGCGGCAAACCGCCTGAGCCTATCAGCCCGGCGCGCACTTGGGCGAGTGCAACGCACCGAGCGAGCAACACACCGACCGGGATGGGGAACTCCGCCGCTTCTTGAGATGACGCAATCGCCGGCGGGGTCCGGGCGAACTGGCGGGGCGGGGCGCGCGCCGCGCGGGCGCCGATCTTGCGGGGTAAGGGCCGGGCGCGATAATGCCGATACCGGCCGGGTCCCCCGCCAGGCCCGAAGGAGCGGACCGTATGGCCGAGCCCAAGCCCCAGGCGTCTATCTCGGGAAATGCTCCGCGCACGATCCCGCTGCTCGCGGGTGCGATCGTGCTCGCGTCGATGCCGTGGCTCGCTACGCTGTTCGAGACCGGCACGCTCGTCCGCTCGGACCGCGAGTTCTGGACCTCGGTCGTCGCCTCGGCCGCGGCCGTGGGCTTCGGCATCTGGGTGATCGTGCTGCTGCGCCGGGAGCGGCGCGTTGCGCGCCAGCACGTCCGCGACCTCGAGGAGCTGACGCTCACCGATCCGCTCACGGGGCTCGGCAACCGCCGCGGGCTCGAGCGCGACCTCGCGAAGGCGATGCTGCGCTCGCGCCGGCTCGACCATCCGCTCGCGCTGCTCTACATGGACGTCGACGACTTGAAGGTCGTGAACGACCGCTTCGGCCATGCGGGCGGCGACGAGACGCTGCGCGTCGTCGGCAACGTCGCGCGCTCCTGCTCGCGCGAGGGCACGGACAGCGGCTACCGCGTGGGCGGCGACGAGTTCGTCCTCATCGTGCTCGCCGATCGCACCGGCGCCGAGGTGCTCGCGCGGCGCATCCAGCACGGCTTCATGGCGCGCTCGCCGTTCGACTCGTCGCTCTCGCTGGGCGTGGTCGAGTGGGACGGTGCGATGTCGGCGGGCGAGTTGATCAGCGAGGCCGACCGGCGCATGTACCAGAACAAGCACATCGGCCGCGCCGTCGAGGCCAGGACGCGCGACTAGCCTGCGGCCGAACGCCCTGCGCAGGGCCGGCGCGTCGAGCCGCGCCGGGCCGCTCTACGCCATCACGCTTTTGTGGACGACCTCGAGCCGCCGCTCGGCCGCCCACGGCCAGCGGAACAGCGCGCCCAGGCTCGGCCGCTCGACCGGCTCGTGCCACTCGACCGGATGCGGCTCGCCGCGCAGCTCGTCGGCGAAGTCCGGATCGACGGCCTCGCCGGCCATCCACGCCGGATCGCGCGGCGGCGCCGCCGCACGGCGCGGTCGCGCGACGAGGCCCTCGCGATGGCGCGTCACCTGGCGCGCGAGCCAGCCGACCATGCGTGGACGCAGGTCGGCGAGCACGTTGAAGCAGTCGTGCGCACCGCGCGGGTAGAACACCAGCTCGCGTTCGCAGCGCGCGGTCTCGAAGATGCGGAACGCCTCCTCGCCGGGCGTGATCATGTCGTGGCCGCCGCCCGCGACCATGAGCGGCCGGTCGAGCTTGGGCAGCGTGTCGGCGAGCGTGATGCGCGGAATGTGGCGGTCCATCTCCTCGATGCGCATGTCGTAGAGCGCGGCGAGCTCGTGGCGCAGCGAGTGGAGCGTGATGTTCCAGTAGACCTCGGCCGAGAACGGCGGGCTCACGGCGGCGACCGCGCGCACGCGCGGATCGTGCGCGGCCATGCGGATCGCGCAGTAACCCCCGAGCGAGAGCCCCATGTAGGCGACCGCGTCGGGGTCGAGCTCCGGACAGCTCTCGATGTGGTTCATGATCGCGACGCCGACCGGGCGCGGTTCGGCGACGTGGCCGAGGCGGTGGAACGTCTCGCCCAGGCCCGGGCCGTCGAACGTGACGACCGCGATGCCGCGGGCGAGCACGGCCTCGCCCCACCAGTGGAGCTCCTCCTTCACGGCGTTCGTGCCGTTGAAAATGACGACGACCGGCCGCGGGCCATCGCCGGGAGGCACGCGCAGGTAGCCGCGGATGACGCGGTTGCGGAACGGCACCTCGAAGAGGCGCGCCGGCACGTCGAAGAGCGGCGCGGCCTGCGCGTACGCGTGGACGCAGGCGTCGTGGAGCTGGCGCTTGCGCGCGATCTCCAGGAAGACGACGTACTGCGCGAAGTTGTAGCAGGCCGAAGCCGTCAGGAAGCGCCGGGCGGCTTCGTCCTTGCGGCCCCAGGTGAGCGCATCGCGGCCGCGCTGCTCGTGCTCCCGCCCGAGGCGTTCCCACTCGCTCGACCACGACTCGAGGCTGTCGACGTGCCCGAGCACCTGCTCGAGATCGGCGGGCGTCACGCCGTGGCTCGTGAACTGGAGCTTGGCCCACGCGGGCATCTGGCGCGCGGCGCCCAGCTTGAGGCTCATCCGCACGAAGCCCGGCCGGAGCAGCTGGCTGCGGAGCATGTGCGGAACGAGGAGTTCGAGCCGGCCGCCCTTGACCTGCATGTGCGCGCTCCCGCGTGATGCGGTTCGGGTGCGCCGGGGTGCGCCGAGGACCTGGGGTCGGACCGGCGGCGCGACCTGCCGGCGGAGATCACGTCATGGATGAGCACGGCCCATGCCACGGCGCGCGCCCAATCGGTCCCACGGTGATTCTCGGCCGAATCGCGCGCGCCTTGAGCGCGGGGTGCGCGCAACGCCTCGCCAGCGCTGGCGCGAGGCGGCCGCGGCTGCGGCCGGAGCGCGTCGGCCCGGCCTCGTGGTGCGCGATTCAACCCGCCCGGTGCGCGCGAGGGCGCAGCGGGCGTACCGCTGCGCGCGGTCGCGGTCGGAGCGGCTTCGCCGTGGCCGCTCGGGGCCGGGGCGAGTGAGCCGCACGACCGCCGGCCGCTAGCTCTTCATCCGCTCCCGATACGCCGCGAGGAGCTTGAGGCCCAGCTCGCGGCCGCGGACCGGATGGCCTTCGAGCATTGCAAGCGGCAGCACCTCCTGCACCGAGTTGGTGAGGAAGATCTCGTCGGCGGCCCGAATCTCCGCGAGGCCCAGCATGCGCTCGCCGCACGGAATCTCGAGCTCGGCGCACAGCGCGAAGACCAGCGCGCGCGTGACGCCGGGCAGCACGTCGGCCGAGAGCGGCGGCGTCCAGACCTCGCCGTCCCTGGTCACGAAGACGTTGCTCGCCGCACCCTCGAGCACGTGGCCCGAGCGGCCCACGAGCAGCGCTTCGTCGACCCCGACCGCGCGCGCCTCTTCCCGCGCCAGATCCCACGCGAGCCGGCTCGTCGTCTTGTGCCGGCCGATCCAGCCGGTCTCGAACGGCGTCCGCGACATGATCGCGCTGCCCGCCGACTGGCGCGTCCCGGCCCACAGCCGGCCGGCGAGCGGCTCGGCTTCGATCCACGCTCCGGCGCGCGTCGGGCGTCCGCCGGGGATGCCGCGCGTCACCGTGAGGCGCACCACCGCGTCCTCGAGCGCCGAGGCCGCGAGCAGCTCGTCGACGCCCGCGCGCAGTCGCGACGGCGCGGGCGGCACCGGGAAGCCGAGCTCGGCCGCGCTCAGGACGAGGCGCTCGAGGTGCCGGTCCCACGCGGCCGGTCGGCCGCCCTCGACGCGCAGCGTCTCGAAGATCCCGCCGCCGTCGCGCGCGCCGCGATCGAACACGCTGAGCGCCGCCTCGTCGCCGCGCACGATGCGGCCGTTGATCCAGATCGCGTGATCCGGCAGGCGCGAGCCCGGCGGCAGCGCGAGCGGCGTCACGCGCCCGCCCCCACGCCCGGCCGCAGCGCGAACTCGCCGATCACGGCGCCGAGCGCGCGGCGCAGCCCCTCGGCCTTGTCCAGCGTCTCGCGGTACTCGGCTTCGGCGTCCGAGTCCGCGGTGATGCCCCCGCCGGCGTGGAACGCGATCGCCGACGGCGTCACGGTCGCCATGCGGATCGCGACGTTCCAGTCCGCGTCTCCGTCCCAGCCGAGCCAGCCGATCGCGCCGGTGTAGGCATGCCGGCGCACGGGCTCGAGCATCTCGATGACCTCCATCGCGCGCAGCTTGGGCGCGCCCGTGATCGAGCCGCCCGGAAAGCACGCGTGCAGCAGGTCGAACGCGTCGATGCCCGCCCGCAGCTTGCCCGTCACGGTCGAGGTCAGGTGCATGACGTGAGGGAAGCGCTCGAGCTCGCACACGCCGGTCACCTCGACGCTGCCCGGCTCACAGACGCGGCCGAGGTCGTTGCGCAGCACGTCGACGATCATCACGTTCTCCGCGCGATCCTTCTCGCTCGCGAGCAGCTCCGCCGCGAGCCGCTCGTCCTCGGCCGGCGTCGCGCCGCGCGGGCGCGTGCCCTTGATCGGGCGCGTCTCGACGCGCTCGCCGCGCCGCTCGAGGAAGCGCTCCGGGCTCGCGCAGAGCAGCGCGTGGTCGCCCGCGCCGACGTACGCCGCAAACGGCGCGGGCGAGAGCTGGGCGAGTGATTCGTAGAGCGCGGGCGCGAGCAGCGTCGCGTTGGGCAGCTCGATGAGCCAGCGCTGGGCGAGGTTGGCCTGGAAGATGTCGCCGCGCCGGATGTGCTCCTGCACCGCGTGCACGGCGTCGCGCCACGCGGACTCGGTGAACGTGCCGCGGACGGTGGGGGGCTCGGGCGAACGTTCGATTCCGAGCGGGGCGCGCCCCGGCCCGAGCAACCGCGCGCGGAACGTCGCGAGCCGCTCGGCCGCGCGCGTCTCGGCCGCGAGACCTTCGAGCGGCAGCCCGCTCGAGAAGAGCCACGTCTGCTGCGTGTCGTGGTCGTAGGCGCCGATCACGTCGTAGAGCCCGATCACGAAGTCGGGGAGCCCCAGGTCGTCGCGCGCGAACTCCGGCACGCGCTCGAGCCGGCGCGCGTAGTCGTACGCCCAGTAGCCCACCGCGCCGCCCGTGAACGGCACGCCGGGCGCGACGTCGCCCGAGGCGTGACGCACGCGCGCCGCGACGCGGCGGAACGTCTCGACCGCCTCGGCCGGATCGCCGCCGCGAAAGAGCGCGAACGGATCGGCGCCGAAGAACGACCAGCGCGCCCGACGCGGGCCTTCGGGGCGCTCGTCGGCGAGCGAGGAGTGGAGCAGGAACGCGTGCGGCAGGCCGGCGAGCGCGCGCAGCGGGGCGAGCGGACGCGAGAGCTCGAGCGAATGGACGAGCGGCAGGCCGGCGCGCGGGGGCATGGCGCGCAGACTACCCCAGCCGGGCCCTGTCCGAGAGCGTCGCCGCGCCGCGCGGCCTTCCCGGGGCGGAACTCGCTCAGGCCCGCGCGCCGGCCGGCGCCACGGCCTCCGCGTCGAGCCCGAGCCCGCGGTGGAGCAGGCGCACCGTGCGGTCCGCATCCTCTTCACGCACCACGAACGACAGGTTCACGCGCGAGGCGCCCTGCGAGATCATCTCGACGCCGATCCCGACGCCGCCGAGCAGCGTGAAGACGTGGCCGGGCAGCCCGATCCGCGTCGGTGCGCCCTCGCCCACCACCGCGACCACGGCGAGCCCGTGCCGCACCTCGACGCGTCCGATGCCCTCGAGCTCCGCGAGTGCCGCCTCGAGGCGCGACGGATCGTCGAGCGTGACCGAGATCGAGACCTCGGAGGTCGTGACGAGATCGACGACCAGGTGGTGCCGCCCGAACACCTCGAAGACGCGTGCCAGGAAGCCGTGCGCGAGCAGCATGCGCGTCGAGACGATCGTGACCGCCGTGACCGCCTTCTTGCACGCGATCGACTTCACGCGCCACGGGGCGTCGGACGGCGTGGTCTCCGCGGTGACGAGCGAGCCCGGATCGTCGGGGCGCGCGGTGTTGAGGATGCGCACCGCGATGCCGCGCTCCATCGCGGGCAGGAGCGTCTTGGGGTGCAGCACCCGCGCGCCGAAGTAGGCGAGCTCGCTCGCCTCGGCGAACGACAGCGACGCGACCGCGCGCGCCTCGGGCACGATGCGCGGATCGGCGGAGAGCAGACCGCTCGTGTCGGTCCAGATCTGGATCTCGTCCGCGCCGAGCGCCGCGCCGACGATCGCCGCCGAGTAATCCGAGCCGCCGCGGCCGAGCGTCGTCGTGCGGCCCTCCGGCGTGCGGCCGAGGAAGCCCGTGACGACGGCGACGTCGTCGCGCGCGCCGAGCGTGCGCGCGAGGCCCGCCGCGGCCTCGGGCAGCGGGTGGGCGGCGCCGAAGCGCTCGTCGGTGACGAGCCCGGCCTCGCCCGCCGTGACGGCCTGCGCCGCGAGGCCGTGCGCGCGCAGACCCGCGGCGAAGAGCGCGGCGGCGAGCCGCTCGCCGAACGCGAGCGCCTCGTCGCGAGCGGCGCCGCTCACGCCGGCCGGGCCCGCGGCCGCGCCCTGCTCGCGCCACTGCGCGAGGAGCGGCGCGATGGTCGCGCGCGCGACGTCCACCTCGTCCGCGAACGATTCGTGGCGCTCGACGAACCGCGCGGCCAGCGCCTCGCGCCGCGACGGCAGCGCGCACCACTCGACGAGCAGGTTGGTCACGCCGGTCAGCGCGCTCACGACGACGATCGGCGGACGCGCGTCCTCG
The DNA here is from genome assembly GCA_035500415.1 of Candidatus Acidiferrales bacterium. GTDB lineage: Bacteria > Eisenbacteria > RBG-16-71-46 > RBG-16-71-46 > RBG-16-71-46 > CAIXRL01. Next base: position 9,545 of record DATJXF010000090.1, read on the forward strand.
CGCGCGCGGCGCGCGACGAGCTCGAGCGCGCGCGCGAAGTTGGCCGCGATCCCGACCGACGTGCCGCCGAACTTCATCACTGCGCGCTGCATCGAACCTCCGGGAGGGCGATCGTCGCGAGGCTGCGGGCGCTGGCGCCTCGCGCCCCGCCCGCCGCAGCGCGGGCCGGCCGGCCCCTAGCGTTGCACGACGTACGTGTTCATCACCAGCCCGGACGGATACGCCCGATGCCCGGTCAGGCGCAGCGCGTGCCGGCGCGTGCCCGCCGGGACGAGCGGCACGCCGCCGCCCAGCACGACCGGATGGATCGCGACCGCGATCTCGTCGACCAGATAGGCGTCGAGGAAGCCGCGGATCAGCTCGCTGCCGCCCACGATCCAGATGTCGCGGCCCTCCTCGCGCATGCGCTCGGCGAGCCACTCGCCCGGCGGTTGTGCGGTGAAGCGCGCGCGGGGCGTGTCGGCCCCGCCGCGGCGCGTCCACACCCAGGCCTGCTTGCCCTCGTACGGCCACTCGCCGAGCGCGACGACCGTCTCGAAGGTGCGGCGGCCCATCGCGAGCGTGTCGATCTGCTCGATGAACTCGTCGTAGCCGTAGCCATCGTCCGTGAACAGCCAGTCGAGGGTGTCGCCGGGGCCCGCGATGTAGCCATCGAGGCTCGTGGCGAGGAACAACCGGACGCGGCGCAGCATGAAGGCTCTCCGGGACGGCATTCATGATGACGCAAGCGGCGGGCGCGCGTCACGCCGCGCTTGACGCGGCCGGGGCCGGGGGCGACCCTGCGCCGCGTCGGTGGGGCGGCACGGATGCCGTCGCCTGGGATCGCGCAGGGAGGCGCAGTCGTGGACGCGCTGCACATCCACAACGGAACGCTGGTGCGCATGGACGCCGCCGGCCGGGTCGGATCGGGCGATCTGCTGATCGCCGGCGATCGGATCGCGGCGCTCGGCGACGACGTCCCCGCCGCGCTCGCCCAGCTGTCGCCCGGCACCGAGCTGCGCCGCTTCGATGCCGCGGGCTGCCTCGTCCTGCCCGGTTTCGTCCACGGCCACCTGCACCTCTGCCAGACCCTGTTCCGCGGCCTCGCCGAGCAGAGCGACCTGCTGCGCTGGCTGCGCGAGCGCATCTGGCCGCTCGAGCACGCGCACACCGAGCGCTCGATCGCGGCATCGGTGCGGCTCGGCGCGTGCGAGCTGATCGCGGGCGGGGTCACGTGCATCAACGACATGGGGACCGTGCGGCTGACCGAGGTCGTCGGCGAGACGCTCGAGCAGACCGGGCTGCGCGCGCTCTTCGGCCCCGCGCTGATGGATTCGGGCGAGGGCGTGCCGTCCGGCATGCTGAGGAGCGCGCAGGACTCGCTCGAGGAGGTGCAGCGCCTCGCGAAGCACTTCGCCGCGCGCGAGCGCGGGCGGCTCCAGGTCGCGCTCGCGCCGCGCTTCATCCTCTCGTGCAGCGAGGCGCTGTGGCACGACGTCGCGGCGCTCTCGCGCGAGCGCGGGCTCGTGATCCACACCCACATCGCGGAGGCGCCGAACGAGGGCAGCGAGGTCAAGAGCGCGGTCGGCGTCCACGCCGCGCCCTACTTCGCGCGCCACGGCGCCCTGAGCGAGCGCTTCATCGGCGCGCACGGCGTCTGGCTCGACGAGGACGAGATGCGCCTCATGAAGGACGCCGACGCGGCGCTCGTCCATTGCCCCGGCTCGAACCTGAAGCTCGCCTCGGGGGTCGCCGACGTCGCGGCCTGGCGCGCCCACGGCATCCGCTGCGGGCTCGGCTCGGACGGCGCGGCGTGCAACAACCGGCTCGACACGTTCACCGAGATGGGGCTCGCCGCGGGGCTCTCGCGCGCGCGGCGGCGCGACGAAGCGCTCACGGCGCGCGACGTGGTCGCGCTCGCGACGATCGACGGCGCGCGCGCGCTGGGGCTCGCGGACCGCATCGGCTCGCTCGAGGCCGGCAAGCAGGCGGACGTCTGCTGCGTCGACGTCTCGACGCCGCGCTGCGCGCCGTTCGGGATCGAGCGGCCGTACGAGGCGCTCGTCCACGGCGCGAACTCGAGCGACGTGACGCTCACCGTCGTCGCCGGGAGGGTGCTCTACGACTGGGGCGACTGGAAGACGCTCGATCCGCTCGAGGTCGTCGCGGACGCGCAGCGCGAAGGCCGCGCGCTGCTCGAACGGGCGCAGGGGAGCCTCGCGTGATCGTCGGCCCGTGCACCATCGTGAGCGGCGGGCCCGAGCCGCAGGTGTTCGAGCAGGGCGCGGTGCGCGTCGTCGGCGCGCACATCGCGAGCGTCGGCGCGCTCGGCGACCTCGCCGCGGCGCATCCCGAGGAGACGTTGTGGCCGGCGCGCGGCCGCGTGCTGATGCCGGGGCTCGTCAACTCGCACGCGCACCTCGCGCGCCATCTCGCGCGCGGGCTGAGCCTCAGGACATCGGCGGAGTGGCGGCGCTACGACCGCGGCCTCTCGGCCGAGGACGTCTCGTGGGCCGCGCAGGCCGCGCTGATCGAGGGGCTGCGCCACGGCGTCACGACCGTCGTCGATTTCCATCGTTCGGGCGCGTGCCTCGACCTCTCGCTCAGCGAGGTGACCGCCGCGGCCGAACGCGTCGGCGTGCGCGTCGCGACGTGCTACGGCGCGGCCGAGGACGACACGCCGCTCGAGCGACGCGCGGCGATCGACGAGTGCGTCGGCTTCGCGCGCGATCTCGCGCGGCAGAGGAGCGGACGGCTGCGCGGCATGCTCGGCGTGCAGGCGACGAGCCTGCGCGGGATCGAGACGCTGCTGGCGGAGGCGATGGAGAGCGCGGGGGGCGGCCTCGCCGTCCACGTGGACCTCGCGCTCGATCTGACGCCCGCCGAGCGCTGGAGCCGGGCCGATGCGCTGCCCGGCACGGCGCTGCCCGCGCTGTGGGCGCACGCCGAGCGCGCCCCGCGCGGACTGCTGGGCACCGTGCGCGAGCGCGGCGACACGCTGTGCGCGACCGGTTGCGGGTCCGTCGCGGCACTGGTGCGCGAGAACGAGGTGGCGTGGGGGAGCGACGACGGCGTCAACGCGCCGCCGCTGCCCGACGGGCCGCACGGGCCGGCGCTCGGCGAGGCGCTCTACCGGCGGCTGTTCGTCATCGGCTCGGCCTGGGCGTCGGAGCACTTCGGCGTCGAGCTCGGGCGCATCCGCGCGGGCGCGCCCGCCGATTTCATCCTGCTCGACTACCGCGCGGCGACCGAGCTCTCGACGCGCACGCTCGGCGCGCACCTCTGGGCCGGGCTGCTGCGCGCGCCCGTCGCGGGCGTGATGGTCGCGGGGCAGGTGCTCGTCGACAACGGCGTCGTGGTCGGCGTCGACGAAGGCGAGGTGGCGGCCCGCGCCCGCGAGTGCGCCGCGCGGGTATGGGGGCGATTGGGGTAGGCGCCGCCTACCTCGGCCTCAGCTTCTCTCCGAGCCACGCCGTCAGGCTGTCGCTCGCGAACGCCGGATCCCAGCTGTCGTGGTTCGCGTCCGGGAAGAGCGTCATGTGGACGTCGGCGGGATCGAGCCCCGCCTTCGCGCGCTGCTCGCGCAGGCCGGCGACGATCGCTCGCGTGTCCTCGGGGTTCACGAGATCGTCGCGCAGGCCGTGGAACGCCCACACCGGCAGCTTGACCGCCCGCCGCTGCACCGAGCGCGCGCGGCCGTAACCGCACACGGGGACGAGGCAGGTCCAGCGCTCGGGATGCCGCGCGCCCAGCATCCAGACGCCGTGCCCGCCCTGGGACAGGCCGACGAGCGCGAGGCGTCCGCGATCGATGCGCGCCCGCTTCCCGGCGTCCGCGAGCACGCGAAAGACGAGCCGCTCGCGCTCCTCCCACTCCTCGTCCTCGGTCGGCTTCTGCGGAAAGATCACGACG
>DATJXF010000091.1:0-9717 GCA_035500415.1 Candidatus Acidiferrales bacterium
CACGCACTCGCGCGTCCGCGCCGCCGCACTCCCGCGCTGGGTGCGCCACTACAACCGACGGCGCCCGCACAGTAGTCTGGCAGGCGCCGTTCCCTTCAGCCGACTTCTGGCACGCCGTAAACAACGTGCTTAGACAACACACCTAGCGGCGGACGCCGAGGCCCGGCGTGAGCAGCGTGCGCACCGCGTCCTGCGGCACGCGCACGAGGCGCGCGATCCGCTCGGCGGGCTGTCCGCCTCGCGCGAGCCGGAAGACCCTGCGGCGCGAGTGGCCTGGCCTGAGCGTGAGCGCGATCCACGCGAGCGCGACGAGCGCGGCGAAGAGCGCCGCGAGCAGAGCCGCGAACACGCTGAGCGGCAGCGACGTAAGGAGCCCGGGTCGCGACGCCGGACGCGGCGTGGCGAGGAGCAGCGGGGCCGCGGGCCAACGCACGACGGGGGCGACGGCCGGGTGGACGATGGCCGATGCGGCTGCGGCGGCGCGCGCGCTCGAGGCGGGCGGCGGGGATGCGCGCCGCGGAAGCGTGGCGGTGGTGTTCGGCCGCGGCGTCGCGACGACGCGGCTCGCGGTGCGACCGGCGAAAGGAGCGCGCAGCGCGTTCAGTGCGGCGCCGGCATCGAGTGCGGGCAGGCGCCCCGCGGCGAAGAGCACCCCGGCCGTGACGATCACGGCCGCCCAGGTCGAGCGCTTCATGCCGCCTCGTCTTCGACGAGGTCCACGAGATCGCGCAGGCGCTTGAGCGCGCGCGTGCGGATCTGCGAGATGCGCGACTCGGAGACGTGCAGGATCTCGCCGATCTGGCGCAGGTTCAGCTCCTCGTAGTAGTAGAGCGAGAGCACGAGACGGTCGCGCGACGAGAGGTGATCGATCGCCTCGCGCAGCCGGGCGAGCGTGGCGCGGTCGTCGAGCACGTCGGCAGGGTCGTCGGCGAGCACGTCCGCAATGCTGTCGGCGAGCCGCGGCGGACGTTCGTCGCCGTCGCCGCCACCGCCGTCCAGTTGCAGGAACACGCGGCCGTCCACCTCCTCGTTCCAGCGCCAGTACGTCGAGAGGTCGAGCTCGAGCGCGTCCGCGACCTCCTCGTGCGTCGGCTGGCGTCCGAGCCGGTGCTGGAGGGCCGCGCGCGCACCCTGCAGCTGACGGCTGCGCATGCGCACCGAACGCGGCATCCAGTCGCGCGCGCGCAGCTCGTCGAGCATCGCGCCGCGGATGCGCGGCATCGCGTACGTGCTGAACGCGAGCCCGCGCCCGGGATCGAAGCCTTCGAGCGCCTGCACGAGCCCGAGCGTGCCCGCGCCGATCAGGTCGTCGATTTCGACGTCGCGCGAGATGCGGCGGGCGAGCTGGTGGGCGCTGTGATGAACCAGGCCCAGATAGCGATCGAGCAGCTGGGAGCGTGCGCCGGGATCGCCGTTGCGGCGATACCGCGCCCACAGCGCGTCGATGAGATCCGTCATGTCGCCAGTCCCCGGAGGTTCGTCGCGGCGTCCGAATCCGGCGTCCACACGGCGACGTCGCGTGCCGCGAGCTGCGCGGCGACCGCGTCGATCGCAGCATGGCGCACCTCGAGCAGCGCGCCGGGCCTGCGCGCCCCGAGTCGCAGCTTCTCGTCCTCCGGAACGCACCCGAGGAAGCCGAGTTCGCGCCGCAGGAACCGCCGTGCCGCCAGCTGGAGCCGGTCGAAAACCGCTTGCCCCTCTTCATCGGCCGTTCCGCGGTTCACCATCACGTCGATCGGCAGCGAGGGGATCTGAAGGTTGACGAGCTTGAGGAGCGCGTAGGCGTCGGCGAGCGAGGCGGGCTCGGGCGAGGCGACGATCGCGAGCCGGCGCGCCCGGATGCCCGCCGTGCGAATCACGCTCTCGACCCCGCTCCCGCCGTCCACGACGACCTGGTCGAACGTGTCGTACACCGTGCTCAGCCGGCGGTGGAGTCGTGCGCGGTCGATCGCGCCGAGCGAGTAGAGCGACTCGGCCCCCGAGTCGCCGGGCAGGAGCGTCAACCGCTCGGCGACCGGCATGAGCAGCGCTTCGGGCTCGATGTCGCCCGCATGCACGGCGCCGAGGCTCGCCGCGGGTCGCAGGCCGAGGAGGATGTGCAGGTTGCCCTGGTTCTGCGCGCCGTCGAGCAGCAGCGTGCGCCGGCCCGCGCGCGCGAACGCCGCGGCGAGCAGGAGGCTCACGACCGACTTGCCGACGCCGCCCTTGCCGCTGCCGATCACGACCGCGGGCGGGCCGTCCGGATCCGGAGTGCGCGCGACAGCGTCCGCGTCGCGGACGGCCTGGCGCAGCGCATGCGCCTGGTCCCTCACGCCGCCTCCGCCGCTCGCGAGGCGGGCTGAACCGCGCCGGGCACCACGGGCGCGCGCTGCAGATCGCGGGGCACCTCCTGGCCGTCGGCCAGCCAGCGCATCGGCAGCCCGAACTGGCGCGCGAGCTCGAATAGTCCGCGCTCGTCCGGGTACTCGTCGAGCTTGGTGCCCAGCAGGTGCGTGACGCCGAGCGCCAGGTGCGAGGTGAGCACGCGGCGCGCGAGCGAGCGCTGCAGGCCCGCGGGCATCACGAGGTGGACCTCGTCCGCGGCGACCTCGAGCAACCGGCCCTGGAGCTCGCGCAGGTCACCCTCGGCGCGCGGACCGCGGCCGGGCGTGTCGACGAGCACGACATCGCGGTCGCGCAGCCGGCGCAGCGCGCGCGCGACGTCCTTCGCCTCCCACGCCACCTCGAACGGCAGCTTCGAAAGCTCGGCCCATTGCCGCGCCTGCTCGACGCCGCCGATGCGGTAGGTATCGAGGCACAGCAACCCCGCGCGCCGGCCGCCGAAGGCGAACGGATGGTTCGCGAGCTTGGCGATCGTCGTGGTCTTGCCGGCTCCGGTCGGTCCGACGAGCGCCACGACGTGCGGGCGGCGTTCGGGCGCCACGTTCGCAAACGGCCAGACGCGCCGGCCGCGCGTCGCGGACGCGGGCTCGCTCGAGGGCCCGCGCGATGGCGCGGGCGCAGCGAGGCTCCAGGAGCGCACGGCGTCATCGCCAGCGTCCGGTGCGAAGGTGCGCGAGGTGGGCCGTTCCGAAGGCTCCGCGGCGAGCAACGCGTCGGCTCCGGTACGCGCCCGCGCTTCCTGTGCGCGCTGACGCTCCGCGGTCAGGGGGTCGGCGGCGACCATCTCGAACGTGCGCCGGCCGCCCTCGATCTGCCGGCGCACCGAGAGCACGACGGCGTCTTCGCCGATGCGGCGCTGCGCCTGGAGCAGCAGCGCGGGGACGTCGGGTCCGGTAAGGATTTCAAGCGGCATGGTTCAGCTCCCACAGGCGAAGGGTCTGGAGCGGCGTCTGCGTCGGCAGCTCCCCGAGCGAGATGACGGGCAGGCGCGGCAGGATCGGTTCGACGAGGCGGCGAATGCCGAGCCTCAGGCCGGGCGGCGTGACGAGCGGCGGGAACTGACCGTCGGACTGTGACTCGGTGGCGATCTGGTGCAGCGACTGGAGCGCGCGCGTCAGATCCTCGGGCTCGAGCGTGCGGCCGCTCTCGCGCCCTCGCGGCGCGAAGAGCTGCATGAGCGCGAGCTCGAGCCGGGGACCGACGGTGATGGCGCGGATCGTCTGCCCCTCGCCACCCAGCATCTGGACGAGCGTGGCCGAGAGGGCGCGGCGCACGTGCTCGGTCAGCTGTTCCGGATCCTTGGTGCTCTCCGATGCGTCGGAGAGCGACTCGAGGATCGTCGCGAGATCGCGGACGGGCAGGCCCTCCTTGAGCAGACGCTGGAGCACGCGGTGCACGACGCCCAGCGTGAGTCGGCCCGGGACGACGTCGTCGACGAGCGCCGGGTGGGTTTCCTTGAGACCGTCGAGCATCTCGCGCACGTTCTGGCGCGTGAGCAGGTCGGCGGCGTGCTCGCGGATGATCTCCATGAAGTGCGTGGCGAGCACCGTCGGCGCCTCGACCACGCTCCAGCCCATCGCCTCCGCGGCGGCGCGCTGGTCGGGCACGATCCACACGGCGCGCAGCCCGAAGCTGGGGTCGCGCGTGACGATCCCCTCGGGCGTTCCACTCGTGCTGCCCGTATCGAGCGCGAGGTGGTGCCGCGGCAGGATTTCGCCGCCCGCGACCCGCACGCCGCGCATGCGGACGACGTAATCCTGCGAGCCGAGCTGGATGTTGTCGCGCACGCGCACCGGCGGGACGAGCACGCCGAGCTCGAACGCGAGCTGCTTGCGCAGGATGCCGACCCTCTGCAGCAGGTCACCGCCCTGCGACTCGTCGACGAGCGGGATCAGCGCGTAGCCGATCTCGAGCTCGAGCGGTTCGAGCGCGAGCACCTCGCGCATCGCGGGCGTCCCGGACGGCGACGCGCCGCCCTCGGTGCGCGGCGCGTCGTCGCGCGCCCGCTCCTCGGCGCGACGGGAGCGGCGGCGGCCGGACCACCACGCGAGGCCGCCAGCGGCGATCGCCAGCGTGAGGAACGGAACGAGCGGAAGCCCGGGCACGATCGCGAAGAGCGCGAGGATGCCGGCGGCGCTCCAGAGCGAGCGTGGATCGCGCGTGAGCTGCGCGGCGATCGACGGCGCCATCGAGGTGCCGGTCGAGCCGTAGGTGACGAGCAGGCCCGCCGCCGTGCTGACGATGAGCGCCGGGATCTGTGTGACGAGGCCGTCGCCGATCGTGAGCGAGCTGAACGTACGCAGTGCGTCCGCCGCGCTCAGGTGGTGCTGCGTCATCCCGATGATGAAGCCGCCGACGAGGTTGATCGCGGTGATGACGAGCCCCGCCACCGCGTCGCCTCGCACGAACTTCGCGGCGCCGTCCATCGAGCCGTAGAAGTCGGCGTAGCGGCTGATCTCGTCGCGGCGGCGCCGCGCCTCGGCCTCGTCGATCATGCCCGCGGAGAGGTCGGCATCGATGCTCATCTGCCGCCCCGGCATCGCATCGAGGGTGAATCGTGCGGCGACTTCCGCCACGCGCCCCGCACCCTTCGTGATCACCATGAAGTTGATCACGACCAGAATGAGGAAGATGACGAGCCCGACGACGATGTTGCCGCCGATCACGAAGTTGCCGAACGCCGCGATGACCTGGCCCGCGTGGCCGGTGCTGAGGATCAGCCGCGTCGTGCTGACGTTGAGGCCGAGCCGCAGCAGGGTGATGAGCAGCAGCAGGCTCGGGAAGATGCTGAACTCGAGCGGGTCGCGGCTCGACATCGTGACGAGCAGCACGACGATGCTGAGCGCGAACGACGTCGCGAGGAGCGCATCGAGCAGGAAGGGCGGCAGCGGCAGGACGAGCAGCGACACCACGGCGACGACGCCGACCGCGAGCAGCATCTCGCCGTTGCCCGCGAGCAGCCGGCGCGCGCTGGACGCCGCGGGGCCGGCCTTCGCGGGCGTGCGCGCCGGGCGCGAGGCGCCGCCGCCCGGGCTGCCGCCGCCGGCGCTCACGGGCGCAGTGGCCCCGGGGAGCGTCACGCTGCTCACGCCGCGGCCCTCGCGCCGGCGTCGCCGCGATAGCGCGGGTTCCGCAGGCGGTAGACGAATGCCAGGATCTCGGCGACGGCGGCGTAGAGGGCCGGCGGAATCGGCTTGCCGATCGCGCAGGTCGCGAGCAGCGCGCGCGCGATGGGCTTGTTCTCGACGAGCGGCACGCCGGCCTCGCGCGCGATCTGCTTGATGCGCTCGGCGAGCTTGCGCTCGCCCATTGCGACGACGAGCGGCGCCTGCGACGTGTCGGGATCGTAGACGAGCGCGACCGCGACGTGCGTCGGGTTCGTGACGACGACGTCGGCGCGTGGCACGGCCTGCAGCATGCGCTGGCGCACGCGCTGGCGCTGGATCTGCCGGATGCGGCCCTTCACGCGGGGATCGCCCTCGGCCTCCTTGTGCTCGAGGATGACCTCCTGCTTCGACATGCGCAGGTTCTTCTCGTGTCGCACGACCTGCCACGCGTAGTCGGCGATCGCGACGATCAGGAACGCGAGCCCGGTGAGGAACACGAGTCGGAACCCGAGCGTGCGCATCACGGCGAGCACCGCGGCGGGGCCCGTGTCGGCGAGCGAGACGAGCTCCGGCCAGCTGCGGCGCAGCACGAGCCAGGTCACGGTGCCGAGCGCGGCGAGCTTGAGGAGCGACTTGAGCAGGTTGACGACCGAGTCGAGCCCGAGGAGGCGCTTGAAGCCCGCGACGGGGCTCAACCGCGAGAAGTTGGGCTGGAGCGGACTGAACGACATCGCCGCCCGGCTCTGGAACAGGTTGACCGCAATGGTGACGCCGGCGACGCCGGCGAAGAACGGCCCGAGCGCGGCGACGAGCCCGAGCGCCACGGTGCGCAGCGCGTTCGTGGCGCCCACCGGGGTCATCGCTCCCGAGGACAGCGAGGCCGCCGATTCCTGGAGCACACGGTTCGCAAACGCGGCGAGCGAGCGCCCGCCGACGCTGAAGATCGTCGCGGCGCCGCCGAGCAGCACGGCCGACGCCGAGAGCTCGACGCTGCGCGCGATCTGACCCTTGTCGCGCGCGTCCTGCCGGCGCTTCGCGGTCGCGGATTCGCTGCGTTCCTGGCCGTTCTCGTTCTCGGACATGGGTGCGGGCTCAGGGCTGGAGCTGGGGGAGCAACCGGTCGATCCCGGCGGGCATGACTTCGACCCAGCGGGCGATCACCGACGAGACGACGGGCATCGAAACGGCGAACATGAGCAGGCCGACGCCGATCGTGATCGGGAACGACACCATCATGGCGTTGAGCTGCGGCACGGCGCGGCTCAGGATCGCGAGCGAGAGACTGGTGAGGAGCAGCGTGACCATGACGGGTGCCGCGACGCTGACCGCGCAGGAGAAGAGCCGGCCGGCGAGCTCGGTCGCCGCAGGCCCGGCCGCCGTGAACGCGAGCCCGCCGCCCGGGGGCAGCGTGCGCAGGCTCTGACCGAGCGCGTGGATCAGCGCGAGGTGGCCGCCGAGCGTCAGGTAGATGAGGATCGCGAGGGCCGTCGAGAGCGGGCCGACGCCGACCACCTGGAGCTCGGGCACCGGCGCGAGCGCGGGCGCGATCGAGAGTCCCATCTGCATCGAGATGATCTCGCCGGCGAGCCCGACGCCCTGCACGATGATCGCCGCTGCGAGCCCGATCACGGTGCCGATCGCGAGTTCGGCCGCCATCGGCAGCGGCAGGTCGAGCACGTGCTCGCCGATCGGGACCACCGGCGCGAGCGGAAGCAGCAGCACCGCGAGCACGACGGTCACCGCGGCGCGGATCGAGCTGGGGAACGTGGTTCCCGACCAACCCGGGGCGATCATCAGGAGCCCCGAAACGCGCGCCGTGATGAGCGCGAACGTGGGCCAGCGCTCGGGAACCATCGCGGTCGCGAGGAAGTCGGGAAGCCCGGTCATCAGGACACCAGCGTCGGCAGGCTGCGCAGCATGCCGGCGAGATACTCGACCAGCTTGGAGAGCGTCCACGGCAGTGTGATCGCGAACACGACCGCGAGCGCGAGCAGCTTGGGGATGAACGTCAGCGTCTGCTCCTGCAGCTGCGTTACCGCCTGCACGAGGCTCACGAGGATGCCGACGACGAGCGCCGTGAGGAGCAGCGGCGCCGCGATGAGCAGCGCGGTCATCACCGCCTGGCGGACGAGGTCGACGGCGAGCGATCCGGACACGGGCGGGACCTCACTTGAAGCTGCCGACCAGGTTCTGGACCACCAGCGTCCAGCCGTCGGCGAGCACGAACAGGAGCAGCTTGAGCGGCATCGACACCATGACCGGCGGCAGCATGAACATGCCGAGACTCATGAGCACCGACGCGACGATGACGTCGACGACGACGAACGGCAGGTACAGCACGAAGCCCATCTGGAACGCGGTACGCAGCTCGCTCACCACGAACGCCGAGACGAGCGTCACGATCGGCACGTCGTCCTCGCTCGCGACGTGGTCGACGCCCGAGAGCCGCACGAACGTGCTGAGGTCCTGTTCGCGCACGTTGCGCAGCATGAACGCGCGGAACGGCGCGACGGCGAGCTTGTACGCCTCGCCCTGCTGGATCTGGCCGTTGAAGTAGGGCTGCAGCGCGACGCGATTCGTCTCGTCGAGCACCGGGTGCATGACGACGCCGGTGAGCAGGACCGCGAGCGCCACGAGGAGCTGCGTGGGCGGCGCCGACTGCGTGCCGAGCGCCGAGCGCAGGAACGAGAGCACGATGAGGATGCGCGTGAAGCTCGTCATGAGCAGGAAGAGTGCGGGCAGGAGCGTGAGCACGCCGAGGAAGATGACGAGCCCGACTGCCCCGGTGAGGTGGAGCGCGTCCTTGCCCTCGCCCACGCGGATGTCGACCTGCGGCATCGGCGTCGGCGTGACGACGGGCGGCGCGATGCCGGAGACGCCGTGCGGCGCGGCCGCCGCGGGCACGTGCGCGACGGGGCCCTTCGCGGGCGGCGGCGCGGTGACGTGCTGCGCGTGCGCGGGCGACGCCACCAGCGCGAGCGCCATCGCGACGAGCACGAGCCCGGCGCCGGCACGCGAGGAGCGCAGCACGCGCGCGAGGAGCGCGCCCATCGGGTGGGCGAGTCCGGGGGCCCCGGGCGTGGCCGGCGACGAAGCGCCGGCGAGCGCACGCGCGCGGTCCTCGCCCTCGACCTCGCCGAGGAGCGCCGTTCCCGCTTCGGTCAGCGAAACGAGCAGCACGCGCTCGCCCACCTGCAGCAACGCGACGCCCTGCCTCGGCCCGACCGAGGTGCGCTGGAGCACGCGCAGCGGCAGGGCGCGTCCCGTCGGCAGCGCGTTCGGCGCGACGCGGCGCAGCAGCCACAGTGCGAGCGCGCAGACCGCGAGCGTGACGGCGAGCGCGGCGAACAGTCCCATGCCGGGCGATCCGCTCAAGCGAGCGGCTCGCCGTTCTGACCGCTCAGGACCCTCGTGATGCGAACGCCGAAGTGCTCGCCGACGACGACGACTTCGCCCTGGGCGAACTTGCGATCGCTGACGTAGATGTCGACCGGCTCTCCGACGATGCGATCGAGCTGCACGACCGCGCCGACGCCGAGCTGGAGGATCTCCTGCACTGTCATGCTCGCACGCCCGATCTCGATCGCGACGGGCATCGAGATGTCGAGCAGCGCGTCGAAGCCGGTCGTCGCGCTGGCGGGGCCCGCCACCTCGACGAGCGACGGCATGGCCGGACTCGAATCGTGGACGCTCACATCACCCTCCCTTGCCTGGACAGCACGGGCCGCTCCGCGGCCGGCTTCTGGACGCGCTCGGTGATGCACAGACCGAGCTGGCGGCGCACCTGGCCCAGCGAGCCGAGGAAGCGCAACCGTTCGTTGATGAGGATCTCGAGCGGCTGCTCGGTCGCCTGCCCGGTGTGGAGCACCGCACCGGGCGCGAGTTCGCCGAGCTGCCGCGTCGTGAGCCACAGCGTGGGAAAGCGCGCCACGAGCTCGACGTGCGCGTGCCGGAGGCTGCCCTCGGCCAGCGCGCGGCCCGCGGCGAGTTCGGTGTCGAACGGCCGCGATGCGGGTCGCGCCGCGCCCTTTTCCTGCAGGAACGCCTCGATCGAGGCCATCGGCAGGCAGAGCGCGATGATGCCGTTGAACGACACGGAGTGGATCTCGAGGTTCGTCACGAGCACGTTGTCCTCGCCGCTCGTGATCTGCAGCATCTCCGGGTTCGACTCGAACGTCGCGATCGTCGGGTTCATCGCGAGGTGCTCCGCCCACGACTCCTTGAGCAC
>DATJXF010000092.1:0-11867 GCA_035500415.1 Candidatus Acidiferrales bacterium
GCTCGCCTACCAGTCCGACAACCCGGAGGGCCAGCAGGAGCGCGCGGCCGCGCTCGCGCTCGCCGGCCGCGCCGACGAGGCGTTCACGCAGTACGAGCAGGCCGTGCGCATGCGCACGGGCATTCCGGAGCTGCGCTGCGACTACGCGCGCGACCTGCTGCGCGCGAAGCGCGTGCGGGAGGCGCGCGCCCAGCTCGATGCGGCGGCGCTGCTCGACGAGCGCGACCCGCAGGCCGAGGCGTTGCGTGCGTGGGCCGACCTCGCGGACGGCAAGCTCGATCTCGCGCGCGGTCACGCGCGACAGGCGCTCGCCTGGGGACCGTGGTGCGACCTGGCGCAGATCGTCTCGGGCGCGATCGAAGCGCGTGCCGGCCGTGCCGCCGCGGCGCGTGCGGCGTGGGCGCCGGTCGAGGAGCGGATCGCGGGGAACCGACCGCCGGGCTACGTCTACCGCGAGGCGCTCGCCGACTGGCGGCAGGTGCACGCGCTGCCGGCCGTCGAGCGTGAGACGCTGAAGGACTTCGAGCGGGCCACGAAGCAGTAACGCCCGCCGGGCGAGGCGAGGGAAACACCGAGCACAAGGCGTCGCGGTCGGGCGACGAACGCAATGGTGTCCTTCAGGACACGTTGGAGCGCCGAGCCGGCCGCGCAACGCAGCCATCGGCGCTTCCCTCGCCTACTCCGCGGTGTCGAGCTCCTGCAGCATCGTCAGCACGGTCTTCCATGCGTCATCGAGCGCGACGCACGCGAGCTCGTTCGGCGCCGGCAGCTCGCCCAGCCAGACGGGTCGGTCGCGCGTGTCGCGATCGAACCGGGCGCGGTCCCGCGGGTCGTAGTGCGCATGGTCACGCTGATCGCGCGCGAGCTGCAGGACCTCGGGGAGCGTCCACGAGCCGAGCCGCTCCTGCCACCGCGCGTCGACGCGACGCGCGCGATCCGGATCGGACTGCCGCACGTCGGGAGGCAGCAGCGCGTAGCGGTCGCAGTCCCCATCCGGAACGAAGTCCGTCCACATGGTCCGCGCACGCGTCGCGGCCGAGGGCTCGCGGTGCGCGAGCACGGCGCCGGAGCGCGAGTCGATCACGCGCACGGCGTACCGCACGTTGACGTCGCGTTCGCGCGTGACGACGTGGAGCGTGGTCTCGCTCCAGCGCTCGACCGTGTGACCCTGGTCGTCCTGCGCATCCGTGCGGCGGTAGATCGGCAGCGTCAGGTCCCGCGTGTCGGTGTTCGACTCGACGTCGCCGGCGCGCGCGGTGACGATGCGGTCGACCCCGAGGCGACGGCCGAGACCGAGCTCGCCCTCGCCCGCCGGGCCATTCGTCCCGGCGACCGTCGTCGGGACGTCGAGACCGTCGGTCGTGACGAGCTGCGTGAAGTGGAGTCCGCCGCCCGAGACCGCGATCGCGTCGGCGAGCTCGTGCTGGATGCGCGGCTCGAGCCCTGCCAGCCGGCCGTCCGAAGCGAACGGCAGCACGACGACGCGCGTGAGCGCCTCGCGATACGCCGCCTCCTGGAGCTGGACAGCACCGGCGTAGTCGTCGACGTAGCGCCGGCACTCGCCGATCTCGCGCCATGCGGCTTTGGGCCGGCGCGCCGCGAAGGCGGCGCGGGCGAGCGCGTCGTGGATCCGAGCCGCACGGAGGAGCAGGCGGCGCTCGGCCGCGTCGTACGCCGGATCGGGCATCAGCGCCGAGCCGTTGAATCCCACCTGCGTGCGGAAGGTGCGGTACTCGATCGCCAGATCGGCCGCGGCCGAGGAGTCGGCTGCCGCGAGCGCGACGACGCGCATGCGCCAGTCGGCGGCGACGCGGTTGCTCGCGGTGGTGTAGGCGGCGCGCGCCTTCGCGTTCTGCGGATCCTGCTCGATCGCGCGCAGGGCGCGGTCGTATGCCCTGCGCAGGCCGCCCTGCGTTGGCGCCGCCTCGCCCGGCCGGGCGAGCTTCGCGGTGCCGGCGCACGAAACGGCCAGCAGCGCGAGCGCGGCGGCGAACGAGCGGATGCGGATCGACGACATGAGGAGCGACCTCCGACGGCTGTGCGGGGAGCGGCCCCTGCGGCCTGGGGCCATTATCGTCATCGGGGCGAACCCGCTGCAGCCGCGCGGCCCGTGCCTTCCCGCCGCTTCGTGGGGACTCGCCGACGTTGCGGGCGCGCGCAGGCGCGAGCATCATGCGCGACGTCGCTCGTACGCAGCCGACCCCTTCGGGCCCCACGCCCGTGCCCACCGCTCACGAGCCGCCGACTCCGCCGGCAGGACAACCTCCCATGCGCGTTCCCCGTCCGCTTCCGATGTTTGCCGCCCTTGTGCTCGCCGCCGCGCTCCCCGCGCACGCCGACGAGGGCATGTGGACGCTCGACAACCTGCCGGTCGCGAGGTTGCGGGAGCGCTACGGCTTCACCCCGAGCGCGGCGTGGGTCGAGCACGTGCAGCGGGCGTGCGTGAACTTCGGCGGCGCCTCGGGCGCGTTCGTCTCGTCGGACGGCCTCGTGCTCACGAACCACCACGTCGCGCTGGGCCAGCTCCAGAAGATGTCGTCGCCGGAGCACGACTACGTCCACGACGGCTTCTTCGCGCGCACGCCGGCCGAGGAGATGGCGTGCCCCGATCTCGAGCTCAAGGTGCTGTGGTCGATGGAGAACGTCACGGCTGCCGTCAACGCCGCGATCGATCCCACGACGCCGACCGAGCGGCAGAACGAACAGCGCAAGGCCGCGCTCGCGCGGCTCGAGCAGGAGTCGACGCAGAAGACCGGGCTCAAGACCGAGGGGATCGAGCTCTACCAGGGCGGCGAGTACTGGCTCTACCGCTACCACACCTACAAGGACGTCCGGCTCGTCTGCGCGCCCGAGGAGCAGGCCGCGTTCTACGGCGGCGATCTCGACAACTTCTCGTTCCCGCGCCACGACCTCGACTTCGCGTTCTTCCGGATCTACGAAAACGGCCAGCCCGTCCATCCCGAGCACTATCTCAGGTGGAGCGCGAAAGGCGTGGGCGAGGGCGACCTCGTGATGGTCGTCGGGCACCCCGGCCGCACCGACCGCGATCGCACGGTCGCGCAGCTCGAGTACGCGCGCGACGTCGAGCGGCCGCTGCGCATCCGGATCCAGGAGCTGCGCGAGCGCACGTACCGCGCCTACGCGGCGCAGGGCCCCGAGCAGGCGCGCCAGACGGTGACCGCGGTACGCCAGCTCGAGAACAACCTGAAGCGCGAGCGCGGCTTCCTCGACATCCTGAGCGATCCCGTGTTCCTCGCGCGGCGGCGGACGGCCGAGGCCACGATGCGTGCGCGCGTCGCGAAGAACCCGGCGCTCGAGGCGAAGGACGGAGGGGCGTGGGACGCGATCGCGACGGCCGAGCGCGAGCAGCGCACCCAGGGCCGCGCGCGCACGCTTCGCGACCTCACGCGGCTCACGCGCCTGACCGACATCGCGACCGGCATCGTGCGGTTCACGGCCGAGGCGGCGAAGCCCAACGAGCGGCGCTTCAAGGAGTATCGCGACGCGAATCTCGGCTCGCAGCGCTTCGCGCTGCTCTCGCCCGCGCCGATCTACCCCGCGATGGAGGAGAAGATTCTCGCCGCACATCTTCAGATGTGCCTCGATTCGCTCGGGCCTTCGGACCCGTTCGTGAAAGCCGCGCTCGATGGGCAATCGCCGACGGACGCGGTTCACGCGCTGGTGGCGGGCACCCACCTCGCCGACGTCGCCGAGCGCAAGCGCCTGCTCGAGGGCGGCGTCGCGGCCGTGGAGGCCTCGAGCGATCCGCTCATCGTCTGGGCGCGGCGCATCGACGGGGCCTACCGCGACCAGCGCAAGTGGTTCGAGGATCGCGTCGAGAGCGTCGAGGCGCTCGAGGGCGCCCGGATCGCGCACGCGCGCTTCGCGCTCGACGGCCGCTCGACCTATCCGGACGCGACCGGCACGCTGCGCCTCTCGTACGGCAAGGTCGCCGGCTACTCGCAGCTCACGACCGAGGTGCCCTGGAAGACGACGTTCTACGGGCTCTACGACCGCGCGGACTCGTTCGACGGGCGCGAGCCGTTCGAGCTGCCGAAGCGCGTGGCCGCCGCCGCGGGCTCGGTCGATCTCTCGACGCCGCTCGACTTCGTGTGCACCGACGACATCATCGGCGGCAACTCGGGCAGCCCCGTCGTGGACCGCAACGGGGACTACGTCGGGCTCGTGTTCGACGGCAACATCCAGTCGTTCATCTGGACGTTCGCCTACTCGGACGCGCAGGCGCGCTGCGTCTCGGTGGACTCGCGCGCGCTCGTGCTCGCGCTGCGCAGGATCTACGACATGGGCGCGCTTGCCGACGAGCTGACGAGAAGCGCGAACTGACCTCGCACGCGTCCCGCCCGATCGAACCGCCCGGGCGTCAGTTCCCCGCGCGCGGGAACGACTGCGTCATGACGCGGCGAATGCGCCAGCGCCCGTCGGCGCCACGCGACCACTGCATCACGAAGCGGCCGCGAGCGTGGATCACGCCGTGGCCCTCGACGCGCACGACCTGCGCGAACGTGCCCCACTGGGCGGCTTCCGGCTCCGCGAGCTGGATCGTGTCCGACGTCATCGACACCGAATCGACGTGGACGCCTGTGAACGAGCGCAGGAACGCGCCGATCGCCGCGGGCCCGCGCAGCACACCGCCGTCCTCGCGCAGCAGCTCGCCGTCGGGCGTGAAGCAGGCGGCGAGCGAGTCGCCCGCCATCGCGAGCGTGAATGCCTCGTAGCGCCGCAGCGCCGCCTCGACCTCGGCGCGCGAGGCGGCAGGACCGCGCGACGCGGCGGGTTCACACGCGGTGAGGACCGCGGACGCCGCGCCGAGCGCGAGCAGCGTCGCGAGCACAGGCCGCATCGCCCGCTTCACGCGCGCACCGCGGTGGCGCGCGCGCAGCGGATCATCGCTTCGAGGCTCCGCTCGACGTCGGCCTCGTCCGTCGCCCAGCCCGAGACGCTGATGCGCATCGCGGTGCGGCCCTGCCACACGGTCGCGCCGCACCAGCAGGTGCCGTCCTCCTGGATCGCCGCGATCGCGCGCCGTGTGGTCTCGGGATCGCCGAACGCGACCAGCACCTGGTTCAGCACGACGTCGTTCAGCACCTCGAAGCCGGCGGCCTCGAGCCCCGCGGCGAAGCGGCGTGCGTGCCGGCAGCAGCGCTCGATCAGGTCCACGACGCCGCTGCGTCCGAGCGTCCGCAACGCGGCCCAGACCTCGACGCCGCGGGCGCGACGCGAGAGCTCGGGCGTGTGATCGGAAGGATTGCGGTGCGGCGTCTCCGTGGGCAGGTACTCGGCCGTGATCGCCATCGCCGCTCGCAACGCATGGCCATCGCGTACGAACGCGAGCCCGCAATCGTACGGCGTGTTGAGCCACTTGTGAGCGTCCGTCGCCCACGAGTCCGCGCCGGCGAGCCCGGAGAGCCCGGTCGCGAGCGCGGGCGAGGCCATCGCCCACAACCCGAATGCGCCGTCGACGTGCACCCAGGCGCCGCGCGATCTGGCGCGCGGGATCAACTCGGCGAAGGGATCGCTCGCCCCGGTGTTCACGTTGCCGGCCTGCAGGCAGACGATCGTCGGGCCCGAGAGATCCGGCAGCGCGTCGGCCCGCATGCGGCCCTGCCCGTCGACGGGGACGCGCACGACGCGCTTGCGGCCGAGCCCGAGGAGCCCGATCGACTTGAGCAGCGTCGGGTGCGCCTCCTCGCCCGCCACGACCGTGACCGGCGGCGCGCCGATCAGCCCGAGTCCCTCGACGTCCCAGCCGGCGCCGGCGAGCGTCGCGTTGCGCGCCGCCGCGAGCGCGGTGAAATTCGCCATCGTCGCTCCGGTCACGAACGCGCCCGCCGCGGTCGCGGGCAGTCCGAAGAGGTCGAGCATCCACGCCAGCGCGACCTCCTCGAGCGTCGCCGTCGCGGGCGTCGGCTCGTAGAGCCCGGTGTTCTGGTCCCACGCCGACGCGAGCCAGCCGGCCGCAACCGTCGCGGGCAGCGCGGCGCCGATGACGAAACCGAAGAAGCGCGGCCCCGCCATCGCCATGGTCGCGGCCGAACACGCCTCGTCGAGCAGCGCGAGCGTCGCGCGGGCATCCTGCGGCCCTTCGGGAAGCGGCGCGTGCAGCCGGGCCAGCGCCTCGACGGCCGCGGGCAGGGGCCGCACGGCGCGATCGTCGAGCCCTTCGAGGTAGCGGATGGCGCGCTCGGCGGCGTCGCGGAGCAGCGTGGGCTGAACGATCGGGTCGCGGCGCGGCATGACGCCGCAGTGTAGCGGGACTCCGTGCCCGGGGCGAGGCGACCGACGGCCGGCCGACGGCGGCGTCCGCGGGCTCGCGCGATGCTCTCGAACGGAACCTACGCCGTCTTCGGGAGCGGCACCGTCGTGCGCACGAGGACGTCGGTCACGCGACGCTTGTTGATCAGGCGCGTGGCGTCGTTCGTGCGCAGCGGGAAGAAGTCGTCGAGGCCGTTCAGGTAGTCCGAGGCGCGGTTGAACTCGTGCGGCATCTCCATCGCGATCACGCCCTCGACCATCTCCCCGTCGACGAGTCGCACGCGCACCCACTCCTCGCGCGTCGCCATGAAGGTGGCGGGCGAGACGAACCGTGCCTCGACGTCCGGAGCGGGCTCGACCCACTCGATCCGGCGGCGATTGAGGAGCAGCACCGAATCGCTCCCCGCGAGCTCGAACGGCAGCACGCGCTGCGCCGCGTTCAGGCACTCGAGCAGCGTCTCGGGGCCGTCGTGGTTCTCGGCGTGCGGTGCGAGGGCGATCGCTCCGGCGACCGGCGGCGAGCCGAACCGGGCCAGGCGGACGGCCACGCGCAGCTTTTCGACGTAATGCGGCATCGGCGCCACTCCTCCCGGGGTGTCAGTCGGGTTATCGGCCCCATCGGCCGGCACTTTGAGTGCGAAACTCGGCCCGTTCGCGCTACAGCCGGCGGTGCGAGGGGCCGAAAACCTCCGGGTATCCCGCTCACCCGCCGGCGCCGGCCGGACGGGAACGCGGGCGTTCGCACAGGTGTCCCCCCGCATGGCTCGAATCGACGCGATCCTCAAGCTGGTCAAGGAGCAGGGCGCCTCCGACCTGCACATGACGACCGGCTCGCCGCCGATGGTGCGAATCAACGGCGAGATCACGCCCATTCCGTCCGACGTCCTGACGCGCGAGACGAGCGAGCTGCTGCTGTTCGAGATCATGGACGAGCCGACGCGCGCGCGGTACGAGCAGTTCAAGGACGTCGACTTCTCGTACGAGGTACCCGGCGTCGCGCGTGCGCGCTGCAACATCTACGAGCAGAGCCGCGGCCCCGCCGGCGCGTTCCGCATGCTGCCGAGCCAGATCCTCTCGCTCGAGCAGCTCGGCCTGCCCGACGACCTCGTGCGCCTGACCGAGCTGCCGCGCGGCCTCGTCGTCGTGACCGGCCCGCCCGGCACGGGGAAGTCGAGCACGCTCGCGGCGCTGCTCGACCACATCAACCGCACGTGCAAGAAGCACATCCTCACCATCGAAGACCCGATCGAGTACCGGCACGCGAACAAGCAGTGCCTGATCACGCAGCGCGAAGTGGGCCGCAACACGCCCAGCTTCGCCAAGGCGCTGCACGGCGCGCTCCGCGAGGACCCGGACGTCATCATGGTCGGCGAGATGCGCGACGTCGAGACGATGGCGCTCGCGATGACCGCCGCCGCGACGGGGCAACTCGTGTTCGCGACGCTTCACACCATGAGCGCAACGCAGACCGTGGACCGCATCCTCGATTCGTTCGACGGGGAGCGTCAGGCGCAGGCGCGCCTCATGCTCTCCGAGTCGCTGAAGGGCGTGCTGGCCCAACGCCTGCTGCGCCGCCGCGACGGCCGCGGCCGCGCCCTGGCGCTCGAGGTGCTGATCGGAACGCCCGCGGTCGCGGCGCTCATCCGCGAGAAGAAGACCTTCCAGCTCCAGTCCGTGATCCAGACCGGCCGCAAGGAAGGCATGCAGAGCATGGACGAGGCGGTGACGGCGCTCGTACGCGAGGGCGCGGTGTCGGTCGAGGACGCCACCGCGCACCTCTCGAGCAAGGAGTTGCTGCCCACGCTCGAGCGCGCCGCGGCCGGCGCACCGCCGCGCGCCCAGGCGGCGTGATGGCGAAGTCGCCCGTCCTGAACGGCGAGCTGGGCCTGCTCTCGCTGTTCGATCTGGGCCAGCTCTTCATGCTCAACCGCACGACCGGCGAGCTGTCGGTGACGAGCGAAGGGCGCAAGGGCTACTTCTACTTCGACGGCGGGCAGATCGTGAACGCCGTCGACGACGAGTACCACGAGGGCGAGGGCGCCGCGTACCGCCTGTTCACGTGGCGGACGGGCCGCTTCGAGTTCCGCGCCGAACCGCCATCGGGCTCGCCTGCGATCGCCGTGAGCACCGAGGGCCTCATGATGGAGGCCGCGCGGCGCATGGACGAATCGAGCGCCGAGGGCGGCGGCGAGGGCGGCCAGGCGGAAAAACTCGCGCAGCGGGCGAGCAGCCTCGAAGCGCTGCGCGACGCGTTCCACGTGGTCACGCACGAGGCGCGCTCCGTGCCCGAGCCCGACGTCGAGGCGGGCGGCTCGCCCTTCGCGCTGCTGCGCGATCCCTCCGACGCGCTGCTGTTCCGTCCCGGACACCTGCCCCGCGTGCGCGTGGGCGGACGCTGGCGCGGCGCGGGCAGTCAGCCGCTCGATCCGGCGGCGTTCGACCAGCTCCGCGCGCGTCTGCTGGACGGCGTGCGCGCCCCGAACGGCGGCACGGCGCGCGACGCGAACGTGCTCACGTGCGTCGTCACCCACGAGGACCGGCGCCGCTATGCGGTGACGCGCGTCGGCGGCGATCACGAAGCGCTCTGGATCCGCGCGGCCGAACTCGCGCCCGCCGACGCGGCGCATCTCGACGGCCCGCTCGAGGGCTGGCGCGGCCTGCTCGCCGAGCCCGCAGGGCTGCTGCTCGTCGCGGGGCCGGACGCCGACGCGGCGGACCGGCTGTTCCACGCGTGCGTCGCGCAGATCGCGCGGACCCGTGGCGGCGCGGTGCTGCTCGCGGCCGATCACGGCCGCTGGCGTCACGCGGACGAGAGCGGCGTGCTGCTGCGCACGGCGGGCGCCGAGGCGTCGCTCGTGCTGCGCACGCTCTCACCCGAGGTCGCGGCGTTCGATCACGTGCACTCGCCCGCGAGCGCCGACGCGCTGAGCGCGGCGCCACGCGTCGTCGCGGTCGTCGTCGCGTCGGAAGCCGCGAGCGCGCTCGCGCGCTGGTTCGCGCGCACCGGACGGCACGCCGGCGACGGCATCGAGGGGACGCTCGGAGCGTCGGTCGGTGTCGTGTGGGCGATGTCGCGCACGCCGGAGGGCCGCGTGCGATTCGACGTGTCGCGCATCCCGACCGTGCCCGCGCTGGAGCCCTCGGGTGACGGCGCCGCCGCAGGCAATCCCATGGCGGCGCTCGCCGCCGAGCTCAGCCGCACCCTGCGCAAGGCCGCCTAGGGCTTCGCTGGGGTCGCCGGTCCCTACGTCGTCCCCGGCGGCCGGCGCGTGTGCCAGTCGGACGCGCTCTGCCAGGCGATTCCGATCTGCGCGAGCATCGCCTCCGAGAACGCCGGGCCCATGAACGCGATCGAGGTGGGCAGGCCGTTCTCGCCGAAGCCGCTCGGCAGCGCGATCGCGGGCAGGCCGGTCAGGTTGCCGGCCGGGATCACCGGCGGTCCGCCGCTCACGCCCGGATAGGCGTCCTCGAACTTGCCCTCGGCGGGCAGCGCGACGGTGGCGCGACCCGGCGTCGCGATGGCGTCGTACTTCCTGTAGAACTCGCGCATCGCCGTACGCATCGAACCGCGCAGGCGCATCGCGTGCAGGTAGTCGACCGCGGGAACGAGCAGCGACGAGTAGCCGCCGACGTGATCCGAGGGGCACTTGAGCTTCGCGACGTCCCCGGATTCGAGCAGGTCGCGGAACGCCGAAGCGCCCTCGGCACCGACGATCGTGCCGACCGCGGGCCCCCACGGCAGGTCGGGGAAGTCGACGTCGCGCGTCACCTCGAAGTGCGGCGCGAGCGTCTTCATCGCCGCCTCGAAGTTGTCGCGCACCGCCGGCTGCACCTTCTCGATGCAGCCCCTGGGCACCGCGATCCTCCACTTGCGCGTCGGCGCCGGCGCCGGCGTGCGCCAGGCGAACGGATGCGGGACGGTCGAGGCGTCGAGCGGATCCTGCCCGGCGATCGCCGCGAGCACGATCGCGGCGTCTTCGGCGCTCCGCGCCATGGGGCCCAACTTGTCGAGCGTCCACGACAGCGCCATCGCGCCGTGGCGGCTCACGCGACCGTACGTCGGCCGCAGCCCCGTCACGCCGCAGTACGACGACGGCGTGAGGATCGAGCCGCTCGTCTCCGAGCCGATCGCGAACGAGACGAGCCCGGCCGAGACCGACGCGCCGGGGCCGCTCGAGGAGCCGCCGCTCCAGAACTTCGTGTTCCACGGCGAGAGCCCGGGGCCGTTGAACGCGGCGTCGGCCTGGTTGTAACCCATGCCGCCCGCGAGCTCGACCATCGAGAGCTTGGCGACCAGCACCGCACCCGCTTCGTGGAGGCGCTCGACGACGGTCGCATCGAAGTCGAACTGCTGGCCGCGATAGGGCTCGGCGCCCCACGTCGTGGGTGCGCGCTTCGTCGCGAGCAGATCCTTGACGCCGTACGGAATGCCGTGGAGCACGCCGCGCGAGCGGCCGGCCTTGAGCTCGCGCTCGGCGGCGCGTGCCTCGTCGAGCGCCGCGTCGCGCATGAGCGTCACGACGGCGTTGTAGTTCGGGCCCAGCGTCTCGAGGCGCGAAAGGCTCGCCTCGGCGAGCTCGACGGGCGAGAGCTTTTTCTCGTGGAGCTGGCGTGAGAGCGACGGGATGGACTGGAACAGCAGATCGGCGGCGCTCATCGCGGCCTCACGCGTGGAAGGTGAAGTCGGGTTCGTCGCCGTTCGCGAGCTTGTGCTCGGCCATCCGCCTGCCGGCGGAGAGGCGGCCGTCGAGATCGCCCGTCACGCGATCCCACTCGGCCTCGCTCAGGCGGTCCGGGAACCGGCGCTTGAGGATCCCCGTGAGCGCCTTCGCGTCCTCGGAGGGTCCGCTTGGCGCCGCGGCCGCGGGCGGCGCGGCGTGCGTCGAGTCGGCGACCGCGGCGAGCGCGGCGGAGGGAGCGATCGAGGCGATGCCGGCCGCGCCGACCAGGGTCAGGAACTCGCGCCGCCCGAGTTTCGGGGCGGATTCGGACTCGGACATGGATTCACCTCGCGTGAGGGAGGGACGTGCCGACGAAGCGCGGCAGCCTACGCCGCGCCGACGGGCGCTTCAACGGCCGGAACGGCGCGTGTCGGCACGGCGCGGTCCACGCGGGCACGGCGGGCGATCGCCGTGCGAGGGCGAACGGCGCGGACGCATGCCGCCGCACCGGTCACGTTTCGCGCAGCCGGTAGCCCACGCCCGGCTCGGTGACGAGCCAGCGCGGCCGCGACGGATCGGGCTCGAGCTTCTGACGAAGCTGCGCCATGTAGACGCGCACGTAATGATGCTGCGCCGCGTAGCCCGGACCCCACACCTCGCGCAGGAGCTGCTCGTGCGTGAGCACGCGCCCGGCGTGGCGCGCGAGCGTCGCGAGCAGGCGGTACTCGATCGGCGTGAGCCGCACCTCCTCCCCCCCGACGGTGACGCGCCGCTTCGCGAGGTCGACGACGAGCTCGTCGATCTCGATCGGCCCCGCCTCGTCGCCGGCCTCGCGCCGCGCGCGATGGCGCAGCGCGACGCGCACGCGCGCGAGCAGCTCGCCCATCGAGAATGGCTTCGTGACGTAATCGTCCGCGCCCGCGTCGAGCGCGT
>DATJXF010000093.1:0-14110 GCA_035500415.1 Candidatus Acidiferrales bacterium
GCTCGTCCTCGCCACGCTGATCGCGTCCGCCGCCGCGCCCGCCCTCGCGGCGTCCGCGCCGCCGGCGCCCGTTCCGCCGCTCGTCTTCCCGGGCGTCGCGAGCCGTACGCTGCCCAACGGGCTGCGCGTCGTCGTGCTGCCGCAGCCGCGGCTGCCGATCGTCCAGATCCAGCTCATGGTGCCCGCGGGCGCGGCCTCCGAGAGCGATTCACAGCCGGGACTCGCCGGGCTGACGGCGGAGCTGCTGCGCCAGGGCACGTCGTCGCGCTCGGCCGCGCAGTTCACCTCGGACCTGGAGCGGGCGGGCGCGATCTTCGCCGCGAGCGCCGGCCGCGACGACGCCGTGCTCGCGTGCGGCGCGGGCTCGTCGCACCTCTCCGACGTGCTCGAGCTCATGAGCGACGCGGTCACCTCGCCCGTCTTCGGCGGCGACGACTTCGCCGCCGCGCGCGCGGCCGCGTGGACGAAGCTCTCGGCGGCGCGCAGCAACCTGTCCGATCTCGCCGACGAGCGCCTGGCGATGCTCGCGTTGGCGCCGAGCCCGTACGCGCACGCGCCCGCCGGGGATCTGCGCGGCAGCCTGGCGCGCACGCCGCTCTCGGCGGTGCAGGCATTCCACCGCGATCACTGGCGTCCCGATCGCGCGGTGCTCGCGATCGCGGGCGACGTGACGCCCGATCAGGCGTTCGCCGCGGCGGCGGACTGGTTCGGGCGCTGGGCCGGCCACGCGGTGCCCGACGCGCCGCGGCCCGCCCCGAAGCCGGCCGCCGGGATCCACGTCGTCGACGTCCCCGATGCGCGTCACACCGAGGTCCGCGTGGCGCTCGTCGGCCCGGGCCTCGCCGACCCGTCCTACGCCGCGCTCTCGCTCGCCGAGACGGCGCTCGAGGCGGCGGGCGCGACCGAAGGGGTGCGCGTCACGCTCGCGCCGGCTCGCGACGCGAGCCTGCTCGTGCTCGCGAGCGGGGCGGCCAACGAGCGCGCCACCGAGACCGCGCGCCGCATGATCGATGCGCTGCACGCCTTCGGCGCCACGCCGCCCTCGGGCGCCGCGCTCGACTCGCTGCGCCGGCGCGCCGCGGGCCGCTGGCCGCTCGAGCTCGAGACGCTCGGCGCGCTCGTGAGCCAGTGGCAGGCGAACGCGCAGGCCGGGCTGCCCGACGACGAGCTCGCGCACACCTCCGCCCGGCTGCTGGGCGCCGATCCGGCAACGCTGGGCGCGTTGCTTCGCGATCCGCCGGTCGTGCTGCTCGCCGGCCCGGCCGCGCGGCTCGCTGAACCGCTCGCGGCGCTGGGTCCCGTCGACGTGCAGCCGCTCGTGCCTCGCGAGGTGTCGAACGTCGACACGCTGCCCGCGCCGACGGTGGCGCAGCGCGCGCGCGGCCGCGCCGCGGTGGCCGCAGCGCTCGCCGCGCACGGTGGCGCCGCGAAGCTCGCGGCCGTCCACATCCTGGTGTTCGAGGGCGAGACCGCGGTGCCGGTCGGCGGACAGGACCTGCAGGGACTCTTCAGCATGGTGCGCGTCGATCCCGACCGCTACTCGATGGCGACGCGCGTGCTCCAGCTCGAGACGCGCCAGCTCCTCGCCGGCACGCGCGCGTGGTCGCTCACGCAGTCGGACTCGACCGAGGTCGTCGCGCTCGACTCGCTCGGGGTGCGGACGCTGATCGGCGCGCTTCACGACGACGTCGTGCACGCGCTGCGCGACGCCGCGGCCCCCGCAGGCGATCCGGCATGGCGCGGGACCGAGACGAACGAAGGCCGCCGCTACGACCTGGTCGACTTCGCGAGCCCCGCCGGCGGCCGGCAGCGGCTCGTAATCGACGCCGAGACCCACCGCGTCACCGCGATCGACGCGGGCTACGCGGGCCGCGGCCAGTGGGCCGAGCGCCGCGCGCTCTCGGACTACCGCCCGGTCGACGGCGTGCTGCTGCCGTTCCTCGAGGAGCGCATGCTCGGCGGCCAGCGCGTCGCGCGCTTCCAGGCGCGCCGCGCGAGCATCAACAAGGCCGTCGACCCGCACCTCTTCGATGCGCCCTACGTGACCGCGCACCCCCGGCCGACGATGCGCTGAAAACTCCGCGACAAATCGCGCCCGCCGGGTTGTGACACCGTCGGCCGCCCGCTATTCTCGCGGCGAATTCACGCGAGGCGCGCCCGGAGAGCACCACGCGCCGCGCGCCGCGCCGCGGAGCGCTCTCGCACAGCACCTCGCCCAGGATGGAGGCTCGCATGAGCACGATCGAGGACGCCGCCACGACGAGCGGCCCGAGCGGCCGGACGGCGGAGAAGTACGTCTACTTCTTCGGCGACGGCAGCGCGGAAGGCAACGCCGGCATGAAGGACGAGCTCGGCGGCAAGGGCTCCGGTCTCGCCGAGATGACCAACGCGGGCGTGCCCGTGCCGCCCGGCTTCACGATCACGACGGCCGTCTGCCGCCATTACTACGCCCACGATCGCAAGCTCCCGCCGAGCTTCGAGGCGGAGCAGAACGCGGCGCTCGCGCGGCTCGAGGGCGCGATCGGCAAGCGGCTTGGCGACGCGGCCGATCCGCTGCTCGTCTCGGTGCGCTCGGGCGCCAAGTTCTCGATGCCGGGCATGATGGACACGATCCTGAACCTCGGCCTCAACGACCGGGCCGTCCACGGCCTTTCGAACAAGACGGGCAACGTGCGGTTCGCGTGGGACTGCTACCGGCGCTTCATCCAGATGTTCGCGTCCGTCGTGATGGACTTCGAGAAGAGCGAGTTCGAGCACCTGATCGAGGCGCTCAAGAAGAAGCGCCGGGTGCGTCTCGACACCGAGCTCTCCGCCGCGGATCTCGAGACGCTCACGCTCGACTTCAAGCGCCACGTGCGCAGGCGCGCGGGCCGCGACTTCCCGCAGGACGCGCGCGAGCAGCTCGCGATGGCGCGCGACGCGGTGTTCCGCTCGTGGCAGAACGACCGCGCCATCTACTACCGCAAGCAGAACGCGATCCCGGACGACATCGGCACGGCCGTCAACGTGCAGGCGATGGTGTTCGGCAACATGGGCGACACGTCGGGCACGGGCGTGGGCTTCACGCGCAATCCGTCCACCGGCGAGAACCACTTCTACGGCGAGTACCTGACCAACGCGCAGGGCGAGGACGTCGTCGCGGGCGTGCGCACGCCGCGGCCGATCGCCGATCTCGAGCAGGAGATGCCGCAGGTCTTCGCGCAGCTGCGCGAAATCACCTCGCGGCTCGAGCGCCACTATCGCGACGTGCAGGACTTCGAGTTCACGATCCAGGAAGGCAAGCTGTTCCTGCTCCAGACGCGCAACGGCAAGCGCACGGCGCAGGCGGCAGTGCGCATCGCCGTGGACATGGTTCGCGAGGGCCTGATCAGCGAGCCCGAGGCCATCCTGCGCGTCGACCCCGCCTCGCTCGATCAGCTGCTGCATCCGCGGCTCGATCCGAAGGCGAAGCTCGTCGTGATCGCGCACGGGCTCGCGGCTTCGCCCGGCGCGGCGGTCGGCCGGGCGGTGTTCGACGCCGACACCGCGGCGGAGCAGGGGCACGCGAAGCAGAGGGTGATCCTCGTGCGCAAGGAGACGACGCCCGACGACATCCACGGCATGGACGCCGCCCAGGGCATCCTCACGGCGACGGGCGGCATGACGAGCCACGCCGCGGTCGTCGCGCGCGGCATGGGCAAGCCGTGCGTCTCGGGCGCGAGCGCGATCCATGTGAACGAGAAGACGCGCCAGATGACGGTCGACGGGCGCATCGTCCGCGAGGGCGACTGGCTCACGCTCGACGGCGGCACCGGCCGCGTGATGCTGGGACAGGTGCCGACGATCGACGCCGAGGTGAGCGGCGAGTTCGGCGAGTTCATGGCGATCGCCGACCGGCACCGGCGGCTCAAGGTGCGCTCGAACGCCGACATCCCGCGCGACGCGATCAAGGCGCGCGAGTTCGGCGCCGAAGGCATCGGCCTGTGCCGCACCGAGCACATGTTCTTCGCCGAGGAGCGGCTGCCCCACGTCGTGCAGATGATCATGGCCGCGCCGGCGGCGAAGGCGCTCTCGGCGAGACTCGCCGCCAGGGAAAGGGCGCTCGACGGCGCGCTGCCGGGCGAGGCGCGCGCGCTCAGGTCGGAGATCGCGGCGATCCGCAAGGAGCTCGCGGGTCCGCTCAAGTCGTATCGCGGCGCACTCGCGAAGTTGCTGCCGTTCCAGCGTCGCGACTTCCTCGGCCTGTTCAAGGCCATGCGCGGCTACCCGGTGACGATCCGCACGCTCGATCCGCCGCTGCACGAGTTCCTGCCGAAGCGCGAGGACCTGATGGTCGACATCGCGACCCTCGGCCGCGCGGGCGCGGCGCAGAAGCGCGAGATGGCGAAGCGCTACCGGCTCACGGTCGGGCAGCTCAAGAAGGGCATGCCCGAGCTGCTGCGCCGCGTCGAGGAACTGCACGAGTTCAACCCGATGCTGGGGCATCGCGGCTGCCGGCTCGGGATCACGTACCCCGAGATCACCGAGATGCAGGCGCGCGCGATCTTCGAGGCCGCGTGCCAGGTCGTGAAGGAGGGCGGCGACGTCGTGCCCGAGATCATGATCCCGCTGATCGGCACGGTCGAGGAGCTGCGCGACCAGGCGGCGATCGTCCGCCGCGTCGCCGACGAGACGATGGCGGCGCGCGGCGTCGAGCTCTCGTATCTCGTCGGAACCATGATCGAGGTGCCGCGAGCCGCGCTGACCGCCGGCCGCGTGGCGCAAGAGGCGGAGTTCTTCTCGTTCGGCACCAACGATCTCACCCAGATGACGTTTGGTTACTCGCGCGACGACGCCGGCAAATTCCTGCCCGAGTACGTCGAGCGCCACATCCTGCCCGGCGATCCGTTCGTGTCGGTGGACCAGGAAGGCGTCGGCATGCTCATGGAGTGGGCGGTGAAGGAAGGGCGCAAGAGCCGGCGCAACCTCAAGGTCGGCATCTGCGGCGAACACGGTGGCGATCCCGCGAGCGTCGAGTTCTGCCATCGCGCGCAGCTCGACTACGTCTCGTGCTCGCCATTCCGCGTGCCGCTCGCGCGGCTCGCGGCGGCGCAGGCGGCGGTGCGCGGCGCGGCGAAGGACAGCGACCGGCGCTGATCGGCGGCGTCGCACCGCGCCGTTCGACGAGGAATTCGCCTTCGTGCGGGTGAACCGGACGGAGCCCGCGCCGCCGGGCGACCGCGTGCGGGTCGTTCGTGCAGCGCTCGCGCCGCCGCCGCGCAGCGCTTATGCTCCCGCTCTCCTTCCGGGGGATCGCGATGTTCATCGAAGCGCATCTGCGTGAGCTGCGACGCCAGCGCTTCTCGCCGCCCGCACTTGTCGAGTACGTGCGGGCCGTCGGCGCCCAGGTGCGCGCCGAGCTGCTCGCGAGCCCTGCCGCCGTTCGCGCGATCTGGACCGCCGCGCTCGTCTACTTCCTCGCCGCGTTCCTCGGCTCGGTGGCGCTCACGCTCGCCGGCGAGCGCGAGCTCGCGACGCGCTTCTTCGTCGGCACGGCGATCTGGACGTTTCTCGGGTTTTCGTTCGTCACGCTCTACATCGGACTGCTGCGCAACGCCGAGGGCTACCGGCTCTCGGCGCTCAACGTGCCGCTGTTGCTCACGTTGTTGCGCGTTTCGCTCGTGCCAGGGATCTGCCTGTTCCTCGAGCGGCGACGCTTTCCCGCCGCGCTCGCGCTCTACGTCGTCGCGGCGTCGTCCGACGTGCTCGACGGCTGGCTCGCGCGCCGCTGGCGGCAGACCACGCGGCTCGGGACGGTGATGGACCCGCTCGTCGACATCGTCTTCAATCTCGCGATGCTGTGGGGGCTCACGGCGGCGGGGCTGCTCTCGCGCTGGGTGTTCTGGGTCGGCGTGCTGCGCTACGCGATCCTCGCCGTGGGCGGCGCCGGGCTCTACGTGTTCGTGGGACCGGTCGTGATCCGTCCGACGATCTTCGGGCGGCTCACCGGCGTCGTGATGACGTCGCTCATCGCGCTCTTCACGCTGCTGTGGGCGGTGCGCGGCGACGTCGCGCTCGGGCTCACGCGGCTCACCGAGATCGCGCTCGGCGTGCTGCTCGCGGCGACGACGGTGCAGATCGTGCTCGTGGGCTGGTACAACCTGCGCACGATGACGGGCGCGGCTCAGGCCGGCGTGATCGAGAACGTGCGGTGGCGGACGAAGTAGCGGCCCCGGCGCTCACGGGCGACCTCGCGCACTTCGTCCCCGCGGAAGTGCTGCAGCTCCTCCAGCTCGCGCAGTCGACGGGGCGGCTCGAGATCGCGCGCGGCGCCGAGCGCGTCGAGCTCTACCTGGAGCGCGGCCGGCCGGTGTTCGCGCGCACGAGCGGGTTGCGCGTCCGCGTGGGCGAGGTCCTGCGCCATCGCGGGCTCGTCACGGATGCGGCGGTCGACGGCGCGCTCGCGCGCCAGCGCTCGGAACCCGGCCGCCGGATCGGGGCGCTGCTCGTCGAAGCGGGCGCCGCGAACGCCGAGCAGGTCCGCGACGCGGTACACGAAGTGCTGCGCCGGATCGTCTACGGCGTCCTGCTCTGGCGCGAGGGCGCGTTCCGCTTCGTGCCAACGCCGCCATCGGTGGGCGAGGACATCCAGATCGACCTGGACCTCGACCGGTTGATCCTCGAGGGCCTGCGCCTCGCGGATCAGGCGAGAGCCCCGAAGGCGTAGCCCGATCGGGTGCCGTGCTGCCCGACGCCGTTGCGGGTTGCTTCGAACGCGCACTGCCGACAGCATCGCGCGATACTCCGGGCGCGCCTTGGCCGGCGCGTGGCGAGGGCCCGATGCTCAGGGCACGCGCGCAGCGGCGACGTCACGACACGTCGCTCCGGGCGCGCCTTGGCCTGCGCTCGGCATGCGCGATGCCCGCGGGGTCCCCGTCGCTCCCCGGGCCTTACCCTGCGACGCGCACGCGAAGCTGCGACACGCTTGCCTCGCCTCGTGCTCGGCTCGCTCAGGCCGCTCGCCCTTTCGCCCTCCCTGGCTTCGGGCTCGCGGACTCATCGCATTTCGCGTGCGCGAATCCGGGCGCGGCCCGGCTCGCATCGAGTGCGCGCCGATGCCGGTGCGCAGGCGTGCGCGCCGCCGGGCAAGGCCCGGCGTCTCACGCCGGGGGGATCCGACGTGCGCTCGGCGGTCCGAGCTGCTGGACGGCTCGCAGGATGCGCGCGTCCAGGCTGCCGGCGCACCGCACCTCCGGACGCTCGGCGATGCGGCGGGCTTGGTCGATGCTGCAGCCGAGATTACGCAGCGAGGAGATCACGTCGCCATGCAGCGCGACCTCTTCGGCATCGATCACGCCTTGCGAGCTTCGGCGCTTCGCATCCATGAAGCCCTTGCCGAACGCACGCTCGGCTGCGAACTGGTTGTGGGCCCGGCAACGAAGCCTGAGGTTGGCGACCGTCGTCTGGCCGCCGCGGGCCACGGGCTCGACGTGATCGAACTCGAGGCGGGATCTCTCTTCGCAACGATGGCCTGACTCGCCGACAAACGAGCAGCGGCCGCCGTCGCGCTGCCAGACGTGCCTGCGAACGTGCGCCGGGATGTGGCGGCCCGCACGACCCTGTCCGGCGCCTGCCGACGCGTTCGTACGAGCCTCGCCCTGTCGCGGTCGGGTGCACGCCCCGCACTTGCGTCGTTCGAGCTGCGCCACCAGCAACTCCAGCGCGCGATCAAGCACCTGCGCAACGTCGCCGGGCGCGACCGCGTGCCCGAGCAACTCCTGAGCTCGGCGCAGCTTGTCGTGCGTCGCCTGCGCCAGCGTGACCTGGAGTGCGAAGCGCTGCGGCGAGAGCGGCGCGACACGCGCGCACACGGCAGCCGCTTCAACTCGGTCCGGACCGAGTTTCGTTTCGTGAGACTGAACTGCGACGGCTGTCTGCTCCGCATCGTGGCGCTGCGGGAATGCGAGCAGGGTGCTGGAGGGCGCGATCGGCTGAACCAGCGTCGGCAGGTCCGGCTGCGGGAAGCGCTCCGCCAGCAGCCGCTCGAGCTCGCGTTTCGGTTTGCGAGCGGCGGCTGCGAGCAGTCCCGCAGCGTTGTCCGGGGTCAGGTGCGGAGCGAGGAGCCCGACCGCAGTCAGGCTGAGCTCGCCCGTGGCGATCGCCGGCAGGATGCCCGGGAAGCTCGCCGCAGTCCGGGCGGCATGGATGCGGCGGTAGGCGGCTTCCTCCGAGCACCCCAGTTCCCCGACGCACCAGGCGTACATCGAGGGATAGCCGGCAGGCAGGTAGAGCTTGCGGGCGTCGACCTCGGCCAGGTGTGCGAGCAGGTCCGCCGTGGTGGCGCGATCCAGCGCCACCAGCGCGCCGAGATCGCGAAGCAGGACGTGATCCGCCAGGTGCGTGAGCGAATAGCGCGACATCGTACGACTCCGCTTCGGGGGCGGGTCGCGAGGGCGCGCACATCATCGCACGCGCGAATTCGGCGCTTGTGGAGCCGCGCAGCGCGAGGATCGTGAGGCGTCGCAACAAAGTTGCGGATGAGCGCCCGGCGAATTCGCTGCGCGGGGCATGCGGCGCGCTCACGCGCCACCGAGAAGTCGCCGGCGGATTCACGCAAAGCAGCCCGAAATTGTCGTCAAGGGCAATCGCGGGTCTGGACCGGGCACATTGGGCGGCCCCGGAGCGCATTCAACGTTGCCGCGCCGCCGCACGCCTCCACCCCAACCGCATCACCGCCCGTCCACGCCGCGCCCGCACCGCCGCACGCCTCGCTCGTCTTCCGCCTCACAACGCCGTGATGCCCCCTCCGTCGAGAGCGGGTAGCCTAGGTTCTGTCGAGAATGCCGCACGCCGCCCCGCGGCGTTTCCCAGGCAGAACCTCGCACTCCCCATGACCGATCTCTCGCTCCATCTCGCCCCCAATGCGCCGTGGATCGCGCTGGCGCTCGTCTCGCTCGCGCTCCTCGCGCTCGCGACCTGGGCCTATCGCTTCGCGCTCCCGCCGCTTTCGCCGCTTTCGCGCCGGCTGCTCGCCGCCGCGCGCGCGGTCGCGTTCCTCGCGCTCCTCTGGCTGCTCGCCCAGCCGGTGCTGGAGCGCGGCCTGCCCGCGTCCGGGCGCCGCGTGCTCGTGCTCGTCGATCGCTCCGGCAGCATGGACCTGCCCGCTTCGCGTGGCGGGCCCACGCGCGCGCAGCTCGCCGGCCGCGCCGCGGACGAGGTCGCTCGCGCGCTGCGCGGCCGCGCCACGATCGAGCGCCGCACGTTCGCCGCCACGCTCGGGGCCGACAGCCTGAGCGCGGGCGATTCGCGCCAGAGCACCGCGCTCGGCGACGCGCTCGGTCAGATCGCGGGCCTGCCCGTCGAACGGCGTCCCGACGGCGTCGTCGTCGTGAGCGACGGCATCGTCAACGCCGGCCAGGATCCCGTCGAGGCTGCGCGGGACCTCGGCGTGCCGGTCCACACCGTGCTCGTCGGCGCACCGCTCGGCGCGGATCGCGCGATCGCCGAGGTCGAGGCGTCGCGCGACGCGCGCGTCGGCGAGCCCACGCCCGTGCGCGTGCGCGTGCTCTCCTCCGAGCCACGCGGTGGCGCGATCGGCGTGCGCCTGTTCGACGACGGTCGCGAGATCGCGCGCGCCACCGTGCTCTCGCCCGGCCCCGGCGCCGAGGCCGTGGCCGAGCTGCGGCCGACGCCGACGCACCCCGGGCTCGCGGTGTGGACCGCGCGCGTCGACTCGCTCGCGGGTGACGCCGTGCCCGCCAACGACGCCCGCGGCGTCGCCGTGCAGGTCGCGCCCGGCAAGATCGGCGTGCTCGTGCTGAGCGGCGGTCCGACGTGGGACCTCGCGTTCCTGCGCCGCGCCTGGCTCGGCGATTCGTCGCTTGCGCTCGACACGCGCGTCCGCAACCGCGGCGCGTGGCGCGCGCTCGAACTCGGCCGCACGAAACCGCCCGAGCCGGCCGATCTGCGCGGCAAGGCCGTCGTCGTGCTCGATGCGCTGCCCCCCGCGGACGTGAGCGCGGCGTTCGATCAGGCGCTCGCGGCGTTCGTGCGAAACGGCGGCGGGCTGCTGCTGCTCGGCGGCCCCGATCCCGGCCTCGCGCGGTTCGCGCGCGGTGCGCTCGCGCACGAGCTCGCGCTCGCCCGCACCGCGGGCGCGACCCACGAGGCGAGCCCGCAGCCCACGCCGGCCGCCGGCGACCTGATCCAGTGGGACAGCGATCCCGCGCGCGGCGAGCAGGCCTGGCGCGTCGCGCCGCCGCTCGCCGACGTGCAACCGCTCCAGCCCGGCGGCGGCGATCGCGTGCTGCTCGCGTCGCAATCGGGCGGGGCGCCGCTCCTCTTCTCGCGTCGCGCGGGGCGCGGGCCCGTGCTGCTGCTCAACGGCTCGGGCTTCTGGCGCTGGTCGCTCTCCGGCAACGATCCGCTCGCCGCCGACCGCGCCAGGCTGCTCTGGCGCCGCGTCGCACGCTGGCTCGCCGAGCCCGTGCAGGGCGAGCCGCTGCGCGTGACGCCCGAGCGCTGGCTCACGCCCGCGGGCGAGCCAGTGCGGCTCTTCGCGACGCTCCAGGACGCGGGCTTCCGTCCCGTGGCCGGCGCGACCGTCGAGGGCGAAGCGAGCGATGCGCACGGCGCGCGCGTGCCGCTGCGGTTCACGCCCGACGAGGCGGGAAGCTACGAGACGACGCTGCCCGCGCCCGCGGCGGGACGCTGGCAGGTGAACGTGCACGCCAGCGGCGCGGGGCGCGAGACCGCGCAGGCGCGCGGCGAGTTCGCGGTCGACACGTGGAGCCTCGAGGCGCTGCGCACCGATCCCGACAGCTCGACGCTCGCCGCGGTGGCCTCGGCGAGCGGCGGGCGCGAGGCGGTCGCCGCGGACGCCGGCCGCTGGGCGCACGGGCTGTCCACGCGCTCGCTCGTGCGGCGGCGCACCCTCAGCACGCGGCTCTGGGAATCACCGCTCCTCTTCGCGTTGATCGTCGGGCTGCTCGGCGCCGAGTGGATCGGCCGGCGCCGCCGCGGACTGCCCTGACCGCGCGCAGCGAGCCCGATCGCATCCGCGCCCCGGCCGCTCGTCGCCGCGGCGCATCGCCTCGATACCGCTCGTCCGCGCCTGCCTCGTCGCCCCGTCATCGAGGCTCCGCGCGCCCGGCAGCACCTCGGTGCCCGTCGGCTCGTTCGCGCTCCGGGAGCGACTACGCCGCGGCGCGGCGCGCCGCCATCACGACGGACGCGATCGAGGTGACGCCGTGTCCCAGCAGCACGAGGCCGATCACGACGAGGTAGCCCTCGAAGTGCGTGCCCTCGATCACCGAGACGAGCGCGCCGAAGCCGAACGCGAGCGCCGCGACCGAGAGCGCGAGCACCGTCGCGACGAGCCATCCCGCGCGCGAGCCGCGCCGTACGCGCGCCAGATCCACCGCCGCCCACGCGACGCAGCCGATGGCGACCGCGAACCAGAGCGGCTCGCGCGACGGATCGCGGGTGGGCAGCACGGTCGCGCAGACGACGAGCAGCCACAGCCCGAGTCCCGCGGTGAGCGCGCCCCACGCCGTGAGCGCGGCGGCCAGCGGCAGCGCGCGGTGCGGGTGAAGCGTCTCGCGGGTGATGTCGGTGTGCATGGAAGCCTCCGGGCGATTCGCTGCCGCCGGGGCGTACCGCGAGACCGCGCGATGCGCCCGAACGGAGCCTGATCCGCGGCCCGACGCACACGAGTCTAGCGCGCGACGACCGCCGCAGCGAACGCCGCGTGCGGGGCACGGCGCTTGCGGTGAACGCCCGCGCCCGCGCGCCGTTCGACCGCGCTCCCGCCGTGTTGCCGCATGTTCGTCGCCGCCATCTGCCGCGCGCTTCCGACGCTCGCGCTCCTCGCCACCTGCTCGCCGCCCGGCCATCCGATCGTCACCGAAGTGCTCTACGACGCGCCCGGCGACGACACCGGCTGGGAGTTCGTCGAGCTCCTGAACCCGCTCGCCCTCGACGTCGCACTCGCGGGCCTCCAGATCCAGGCGGGCGACGGCGCCGGCCCCGGCCGCTGGACGACGCGCTGGACGGCCGGCCCGGGCGACACGATCCGCGCCGGCACGCGATTCGTGATCGGCGGCGCGAAGCTCTCGCCGCCGCCCGATGCGGAGGTCACGCTCGATCTGCAGAACGGTCCCGACGGCATGCGGCTGCTCTGGCCCGACGGCGCGACCGAAGTGCTCGGCTGGGGTGCGCTCGCGTACCCGGAGTACTACTGCGGCGCGCCCGCGATCGACGTCGCGCCCGGCCAGTCGCTCGCTCGCGTTCCCGACGACGCCGACCACGGCTCGAACGCCGCCGACTTCCAGGCTGCCGAGCCCTCGCCCGGCCGCGCCAACCGCCCCGCGACGGACCTCGCGCTCGAGCGCGGCTCGCTCGCGCTCGAGCCCGGGAACCCGCAGCCACTGGAGGCGCTGCGCGTCACGCTGCGTGCGATCGATCGCGGCGCCGCGGCGGACTCGGGCGCGACGCTGCTGCTCTCGGGCGACGCGCTCGCGGATTCCGTTCGCGCGTTGCTGCCCGCGCTCGCGCCGGGGGAAACGCTCGCGGTCGCGCTCGCCGCGCAGGCGGGCGCCGCGGGCCGGCGCTGGCTCGTGGCGCGGGCGCAGGCGGCGGGCGACGAGGCGCCCGGGAACGACGTGGACTCGCTGCTCGTGCGCGTCGGGCCCGGCCCGCTCGAGCTGACCGAGATCCAGTTCCATCCGGCCGCGGGCGAGGGCGAGTGGCTCGAGGTGCGCAATCGCTCGCCGCTCGCCGTGCCGCTCGAGGGTGACACGATCGAGGACCGCTCGAACAACCGGGGCCACGTGGTCGATCCGGTGCTGCTCGCGCCCGAGAGCCTCGCCGTGCTCGCGCAGGACCGCGACGCGCTGCTCGCCGTCTTTCCCTCGCTCGATCCCACGCGCGTCGCGGCGACGGACGGCTGGCCGAGCCTCAACAACAGCGACGCATCGGACGGCATCGCGGACGTCGTCACGCTCTCGGAGAGCGACGGCCTGCTCTCCGATCGCGTCGCCTACTCGGCGGCGGGCGTGCCCGCGGGCGTCACGCTCGAAAAGCGCGAAGGGCTCTGGCAGCCCTCGGCGAGCGCGCGCGGGACGCCGCTCTCGCCGCCGCCCGCCATCCCCGACGACGGCGCACGCTTCACGGTGAGCCCGCGCCGGCTCGCATTGACCGCGCCCGAGGCCGAGTTCCGCTGGCGGCTGCCGTGGCCGCAAGGCCGCGTGACGCTCGAGCTCTACGACCTCGCCGGTCATCACGTCGCGCGGTTGCTGGCCGACGAGCCGAGCGCGACCGACGGCGTGCGCCAGGTGAGCCTTGCGGGCGCGGGGACGGGCGTCTTCGCGGCGGTGCTGATCGCGCGCTCGGGCCGCGCGAGCTGGACGGGCACGCAGCTCGTGCGCATCGGCGGGAACGCGCGGTGAGTTCCCTCGTGCGTCACGCGGGCGATCCGCGCGATCCGCGCCAGCCGGCGGCGGGCGCGCCCGCCACGCCGCGCGCGAGCGGGCGGCGCGGGCACGGGGCCACGTTCGTCACGCGGCTGCTGACGGCGGCGCTGACCTTCCTCGCGGCGCTCGCGCCACCGGCGCGCGCGCAGGACTTCGCGCCGGCCTCGGCGTCCGGCCCTCAGCCGGGCGCGGACGCGCTGCTCGAGCGCGCGCTGCCCGATGCGGCGTCACATTTCGCGTTCGAGAGCAGCGTGACGCGCTGGCTCGCGCTGCCTGCGCTCGAGACGCGCGCTTCGGCGGCCGAGCTCGCCGCGGGCGCCGCACGCTTCGCGATCGGCCTGGCGCAGACGGGCGATCCCGAGCTCGGCTGGACCTCGGTCGCGCTCGGCGCCGGCGCGGCCTGCGCCGATGCGGGCGGTGCGCTGCGCGTGCTCGCGCGGCACGACCGCGATGCCGGCGCGATCGGGAGCGGCCGGCTCGCCCGGGGCGGCGGGCTCGAAGCCGGCGCGGGCGCGTGGATCGAGCCCTCGCCCGGTGTCACGCTGTGGGCGAGCGCGCCGCAGTTCGCGACCGCGGGCGAGCCACCGCCGCTCGCCCGCCCGCTCGAGCTCGGCGTCCGCGTGCGCGAGGGTGAGGCGTCCGCGTGGGCGTCGGTGCTGGCGCCGAATGCGGGTGACGGC
>DATJXF010000094.1:0-20064 GCA_035500415.1 Candidatus Acidiferrales bacterium
GCGATGAACGGCGCCGCGGCGATCCACGACGTCGAGATCGCGCGCAACGGCCGCACGTCCGAGGACGTCGAGGCGCACCTGCACGCCGGCACGTTCGGCATGGTCGACGAGACGGGCGACTTCATGAACGGGGCGTCGCGCGAGGGCGTCGCGCGCGGCGAGGGCCTCGGCGAGTGCTGGGGACGCGCGCTCGAAGAGGTCGCAGCCCCGCACCGCGACGTCTCACTGCTCGCGGCGGCGTGGCGGCGCGGCGTGCCGGCGACGGTCCATGTCGCGCTGGGCACCGACACGATCCACCACCATCCGGCCTGCGACGGCGCCGCGCTCGGCGAGGCGAGCCTGCGTGATTTCCGGATCTTTGCGGCGACGCTCGCCGAGGCGCGTGGCGCCGTCGTGCTCAACTTCGGCTCGGCCGTGCTGATGCCCGAGGTGTTCCTCAAGGCCCTCGCGGTCGCCCGCAACCTGGGGGCGGACCTGAGCGGGCTCGTGACCGCGAACTTCGACCAGATCCAGCACTACCGACCGCGCGTCAACGTCGTCGAACGGCCGACCCGGGGCCCGGGCGCCCACGGCTACGCGCTCACCGGCCATCACGAGATCCTGCTGCCGCTTTTCGCGGGAGCGGTGCTCGCCGGTCTCGATGCGTAACGCACGATTCGGCCGCGGAATCGGCGCTCGGAGTGGCTGCGGGGCGCGCCGGGCATTGACAGTCCGCTGACGCCGAACCTATACTCGTATTCCCTTCGCCGCGTTTGATCCCGCGGCATCGCCCCGGCTGGAGGAGCCCCCGCGACGCGTCTTTGCTACTGCTTCGGGGAGGGTTGTGCAGCACGCACGCCCTGCCGTCGATAAGTTAGCCGGGTGAGAGCCCTCGAACCCGAATGGCGTCCGGATCCATCCGTCGGCCAGAGTTTCCTCTGGCCATTGGGTTTGCCCGTCCGTCGGGCCCAACGGCCTCCAGAGCGGGAGATCGCGTGAAGCGTCGAGTACCAGCCATGCTGTTCTGCCTCGCGCTGCTGGCGTGCGGTGCGGGGCCGGTCCGGGCCTCGGACCTCAACGCGGCTGACACCGTGGCCATGGACTGGAGCCGGGTTCCGGAGTACCGGATCGTCCCGGGCGACAAGCTCTCGATCGACATGGGACCGAAGGCCGATCCGAACTACGAGTACCTGCACGAGGTGATCGTCCGCCCCGACGGGCGCATCACCGTGTATCCCATCGGTGACGTGATCGCGGCCGGACTCTCGCCCATGGAGCTCCAGAGGTCGCTGACCTCGCTGCTCTCGTCGGACCTGCGCGCGCCGCGCGCCACCGTCGAGGTCGTCTCCATGGCCGCGAACGAGGTGCACGTGCTCGGCCGCGTCGAGCGCGCGGGCCCCGTTCCCGCCGGCGCATTCATGACCGTCACGCAGGCGATCGCCGCAGCGGGCGGCTTCAGCGAGGACGCGGCGCGCAACAGCGTGCTGCTCATCCACCGCGAGGGCGCGAAAACCGTGCGGGTCACGCGCCTGAAGCTCGAACGCGTCCTCAAGGGGCAGGACTTCATCGATCCGAAGGTCGACCGCTTCGACATCGTGTACGTGCCGCGCTCGACGGTCGGGAACCTGAGCGTCTTCTTGAAGGAGTTCTTCGACGGCATGGGGTCCGCGACCAATGCGACGCTGGAGGGCTGGGAGCTGTTCAACCTCGACCGGGTGTTCGTGACCGCCCGGATCGCGCACTGACCGGCCGCCGTCGATGAGCGTGACTCCCGGCGGAATGGGCTCCGGCGCCCCGACGCCCGCGCGCCAGGCGACGATGCGCGAGTTCTTCGCCGTCTTCTTCCGACGGCGCGGGATCATCCTCGGACTCTTCCTCGTCGTCACCGCAACGGTGCTCGTCATCGCGCTCACGACGCCGGCGCTGTTCGTGAGTTCGGGCAAGGTGCTGATCACGCGTGGCGAGCGTGAGAGCGAGCTCAACGGCCGCGTGCAGGTGCTCAACGAGTGGGAGCCCGAGCTCGCGAGCGAGGTCGCGAAGGTCCACAGCTCGCCCGTGATCCAGCGCGCTCGCTCGCTGCTCGCCGCACGCTTCCCGCGCACCGGCATCGCGCCCGACACGCTCAACCCCAAGTCGGTCGACGTCGAGGTGATGGGCAAGAGCAACGTGCTCGAGATCGGTTACGCCGATCTGAGCCCTCGCGTCGCCCACGAGGTGTGCGACGCGGTGATCACCGCCTATGTCCAGGTGCGGCAGGAACGGTCCGAGAGCGCCGCGGACAGCTCGTTCGGAGCCGCCATGCGCCGCATCGACGCCCAGATCGAGTCGAGACTCGGCGAGCGCGAGCGGCTCGCCGGGGAGCTCGGCGTGCTCGAGCCGGTGGAGCAGAGCCGGCAGTGGGCGTCGCAGCTGAGCGCGCTCGAGATCCGGCGCGACGAGACGGCGGCGGAGCTCGCCGACGCCGAGACCGCCCAGCACGCGATGGAGGAGATGCAGAAGCTGAAGGACATCGACCTGCCGACCATCACGAGCTCGTTGTACACCGACGAGGCGGCACTCGTCTCGCTGAAGCAGAAGATCACCGACCAGGAGACGCGCATCGCGACGCTGCGCGAACGCTACCAGGACGACTCGCCCGAGGTGCAGAACGCGCTCTCGACGCTCGAGACCCTGCAGGCGCTCCTGCACAAGGAGGTCGACGGCCGGCTCGCGTTGACCCGGACGCGTGTGTCGATGCTCCAGGCGCGGCTCGTCGTGCACGATCGCGACATCGCTTCGCTGCGCGAGCGCCTCGAGCGGCTGCCCGCGAGCGAGAAGCGCATGAGCGACCTCGACAACGAGGTCGCGGACCTGCGCCTGAGCTACAAGGGCTACTCCGAGGCGCGCGACCAGGCGCGCATCACGGCGTCGACGTCCGAGCTCGTCATGGTGTCGCTGCTCAACCCGGCGGGGCCGGCCGAGCGCCAGAACACCCGCGACCTCGTCCGCCTCGGCCTCGCGCCGGCGTTCAGCCTCGTCGTCGGCATCGGCCTCGCGTTCTTCGTCGACGGTCTCGACGTCACGGTGCGCACGCCGACGCAGGCCGAGGAGTTCCTCGATCTTCCCGTGCTCGCCACGCTGTCGGAACGCAAGAGCCGCCGCGGCTGACGAACGGAGACCCGACCGCCATGACCCGCATCTTCGACGCGCTCAAGAAGGCGGAAGCCGCCCGCGAAACGGCGTCGCCCGCCCTGTCTCCGGCATCCGTCGCGCCGCTGTCTCCCGCACCGCGACCCGTCCTGCACGCCCGCGCCGCCGACGCCGCCCGCACCGCGCTCCCGCTGCTGGGCGCGGTGGAGCTCGACGAGGGCGGGCTGCGCGAGATGTCCGCGCTGCGGGTCGGTCTCGAGGCGGCCCTTCGCGACCGCTCGCCCCGAATCGTCGCGTTCCACGGCGCGCAGGGCGGCGAGGGCACGAGCACGGTGGCGCTGCAGTTCGCGCAGTCGCTGGCGCGCGATCCCCAGTTGAGGCCGCTGCTCGTGGATGGCCACGCGCGTCGTCCTGCGTTCACGCCCGAGCCCGGCCACCGTTGCGCCGTGCTCGAACGCCGGCTCATCTCCCGCTCGGTGGAGCAGGGCGCCGTCGTCACCCCGAATCTGTTCGTCGTCCCGGTCGCCGACGAACTGCGTCGCGCCGGGCTGATCCCACCCGCGGCGCTGCGCCAGCTCCTCGACGTCAACGCACCCGGCTTCGACTGGGTGATCCTCGACGGCGCGCCGGTGCTCGAGGCGCCCGACGCCGCCGCGCTGGGGGCGGTCGCCGACGGCGTGGTGATGGTCGTGCAGTCGGGCCGCACCAAGCGCCCGGTCCTCACACGCGCGGCCGAGCTGCTGTCCAAGGCCGGCGCGCGCGTGACGGGGAGCGTGCTCAACCGCCGCGTGCTCGAGATCCCGGAGTTCATCTACCGCCGCATCTGACCCTCGCGACGCCTCCGCGCCGCACTCCGGCCGCTCCCACGTCGTCCACCGTGCCCGGCTGGAGGCCCCCGATGGAGCCGCGTACACGAATGACCCCCAGCTCGCCGGCTCCCGGAGCCCTCGCCGTCCCGCCCGATGCCGGGAGGGCGACGGCGCGGGAGGCCGCGCTCGCGGCGGCGCTGCGCATCGCGCGGGAGTGGGCCGGGGAGCGCGCGCAGGCGATGGTGCTCTCGGGCAGCCACGCGGCGGGACATGGCGTCTGGTGCACGCTCGACGGCCGCGAGCTGACGCTCTCGGATCTCGACGTCTACGTGGCGATGCCCGATGAGACCGCATGCCGCGAGGCGCGCGCGCGCGCGCGCGCGGGGCATTCGGGGCTCGCGGCGCGACTGCTCGACGCCGGCGTCGCGGCGCCCCTCGAGGTCGGCTTCCTCACGCGGACGGGGTTCGCGCACATGCCCGCGCGGCCGGGCGTGCTCGAGCTCGCCCGCCGCGGGCGCGTCGTGTTCGGCGACCGCGACGTGCTCGCCGCGGTGCCACGCTGGACCGCGCACGACGTTCCGCGCGAGGAGACGCTGCTGCTGCTCGAGAACCGCGGCTTCGAGCTGCTGCTCGCGTGGGAGGGCCTGACGAGCGCGCGTCCGCTCGCGCGCTACCAGGCGTGTCACGGGCTGCGCAAGGCGAGCGCCGACCTCGCCACCGTGCTCGCCCTGGCCGAGGGCGAGCTTCCCGCGGACACGGCTTCGCGCATCGCGTGGGCATCCCGGCACGCGATGGCGCGGCTCGGTTCGCTTCCGCTCGAGCAGCAGGCGGCGCCCGGCGCGTTCGA
Source organism: Candidatus Acidiferrales bacterium (assembly GCA_035500415.1). Lineage (GTDB taxonomy): Bacteria > Eisenbacteria > RBG-16-71-46 > RBG-16-71-46 > RBG-16-71-46 > CAIXRL01. The sequence goes on from DATJXF010000094.1 coordinate 4,765, forward strand.
GGCACTCTGGAGCGCGGCGCTCGCGTGGAGCCACGGTGGAGCCGAGCCGCCCGCCCCGGCGACGCTCGCGGCCGAGTGGCACGCGGCGGTGCGCGCGTGGTGCGCGGTGTGGTGGGCGCTCCACGGCGAGGGCCCGCGCGAGCCGTGGGCGCGCGCGCTGCGCGTCGCGGCCCGCGCGCCGATGCGCCGTCGCGCCCGGCAGGCGCTGCTCGCGGCCTCACGCGGCGGCGCGACCGCGCCGCTCGGCTCACGCCTGCGCGCCGCGCTGGCGGGGACGCCGCAGCACCGCGTGAACGGCAGCGCCGCCGTGCTGCTGCTCGCCGCCGCGATGTCGCCGCCCCCCCCGGCGCGCCCGGGATTGCCCGTGGGCGCGCTGCGCGCGCTGCGGGCGCTCGACGTGACGCCCGCGGGCGGGTGGCCCGAGGCGATGCGGGACGTGACGCGCGCATGGGACCTGTGGATCCTCGATGGTCAGCGCACCACGGAGGACGTTTGAGGCCGCTCATGGTCGTGCTCTTCGTCGACGCGCTCGGCTGGCGCCTTGCCCGCGAGCGCGCGGACTTCGCGGGCGTGCTCGAGCACCGCCGCGAGATCGCGACCATCCTCGGCTTCAGCTCGGGCGCCCTTCCGACCGCGTTCAGCGGACGGCTGCCGCGCGAGCACGGCCGCTGGCTCATGTACCGCCGGGCGGACAACGGCGCCGGCCCGTTCGCGGGCTTCGAGCGCCTGCGCTGGCTGCCGCCGCGGTTGCGGCGCAGCTGGCGGCTCGCACGCTGGCTCACCGGCGTGGTCGAACGCCGCGGCGTGCGCGGCTACTTCAACCTCTACGAGGTGCCCGTCGAGGAGCTGCCGCGCTTCGATCTCGCCGAGAAGGCGGACCTCTTCGCCCCGGGCGGGCTGCCCGTCGACTCGCTCTGGGACTCGCTCGCACGCCGTGGGATCCGCTGGCGGGGCTGGAACTGGCGCACGCCCGAGGGCACCGCGCTCGACGAGCTGCGGACCAGCATCGAGCGCGGCGAGCACGACTTCCTGTTCCTCTACACCGCCGACCTCGACGCGCTCCTCCACCGCGAGGGCTCGCACGGAACGGGCGTGCGAGCGCGTCTCGACCGCTATGACACGTGGCTGCGCGAGATCATGTCGGCGCCGCGACGCCACGGCCGACCGCTCTGGGTCTACCTGTGCTCGGATCACGGCATGGTGGACGTTGCCGAGACCGTCGACGTGATGGCGCGCGTGCGGCGCCTGCCGCTGCGCGCGGGGCGCGACTACCTCGCGTTCTACGACTCCACCATGGCGCGCTTCTGGTGGCGCGGCGACGCCGCGCGGATGGCGGTGCGCGCGGCCCTCGACGCCGAGCCGCGCGGGCGCTGGCTCTCGGCCGCCGAACGCGAACGGGAGGGTGTCGACTTCGCGGGCGCGGATTACGGGGACGACGTGTTCCTGCTGCGGCCGGGCGCGCTGCTGCTGCCCTCGTACATGGGTTCGCGGCCCGTCGCCGCGATGCACGGCTACGACGCGGCGCACGCGGACATGACCGCCCTGCTCGCCTCGAACCGCGCGCTGCCCCCCGACGTCGCCCACCTCAAGGACCTGCGCGGCTTCCTCGAGCGGGAGCTCGATGCGCAGCGCGAGGACGTGGCGTGAAACCCGGCGAGGTGGCGCGGAACTTCTCGCGCGGCGCGTTCTTCCTCGGGCTCGAAAAGGGCATCGGGCTGATCTCGACGCTGGCCTACTCCGCGCTCATCGCGCGCTGGCTGGGTCCCACCAAGTACGGCATGTTCACGCTCGCGTTCTCGATCGTGACGCTTGCGACCGCGTTCACCGGCAACTTCGAGGTCTACCTCGAGCGCTACGCCGCCGAGTACCAGGTGCGCGACCGGCTCCGCACGCTGCGCCGCGCGTACGGGCTCGCGCTCGGGCTCAAGCTCGCGCTCGGCCTGGGCGCCTGCGCGGTGCTGCTCGCGCTCGCGCCGCGATTCGCCTCGACCTACCGCATCCCCGAGCTCGCGGTGCTGCTGCCCCTGCTCACCGCGTTCATCGCGACGGACGGGCTCGCGACGACGGGACGCTCGCTGCTGTTCGGGCTGCAGCACTTCGAGTGGGTGAGCGGCCTCTCGCTGATCATGAACCTCGGGCGCACCGTGCTCGTGGCCGTGCTCTGGCGCGCGCGCCAGGGGCTCCCGGCGCTCGCGATCGGACTCTCGGCGCTCACCGTCATCCAGGCGATCGTCACCTGCATCGCGGCTCTCGCGCTGCTCGCGCACGCGCGGTCGCGCCGCGAGGTCGAACGGGGCGAGGAGCCGCCGCTCGAGGGCGGGCTGCTGCGCCAGATGGTGGGCTACTGCATGCCCCTGTACGGTGCGAACCTCTCGTTCCTCTCGGGGCAGAACCTCGGCAAGCTCGTGCTCGGGCTCGTGATCGACCCGACCTCGCTCGGCTACTTCTCGTTCGCGTTCGGCACGCTCGAGAAGTTCATCGAGATCGCCCACACGGTGCCGCGCGCGCTGCTGCCCTCGCTCACTCAGCTCGTGGCGCTCGGCGATCCCAAGCGCCTCCACTACGTGTTCGGTCAGGCCTACCGCCTCGTCCTCGTGCTGTCGTGCGCGCTCAGCTTCGGGCTGTTCGTCTACGCCCGGGAGATCACGTTGCTCATCGGCAGCCCGCTCTTCGAGCCCGCGGTGCCGCTGCTGCGCGTGCTCGCGCTCGTGCCGCTCGCGCGCACGGCTCAGCAACCGCTGACGATGCTGTTCCAGGCGGCCCGCCGGCCCGGCTACGTGCTCTCGCTCGCGCTCATCAAGCTGCTCGCCGAGATCGCGGGGTACTTCGTGCTTCTGCTGTCGCTGGGCGCGACCGGCGCGTGCTGGGCCAACGTCGGCGGCGCGGTCGCGTCGTTCGCCGGCGCACTCGTGCTCGCGACATCGGTGCTGCCCGAGGGCAGCCGCGAACGCGTGAACGTCGTGCTCCGCGGCGCGCTGCTCATGCTGCCGGCGCTGGGCGTGGCGACGATCGCGAACCACTGGCTCGGCCGCGACGCCTCGCTCGTCGTCCGCATCCTGCTCGCCGGCCTCGCCGTGCTCGGCGTCTTCGCGCTCGGCCTCGTCACCTCCTACGACCTCGAGAAGCTCTCGGACCTGCCGCTGCCGACCGCGGCGCTGGGCCGGGCGCGCGACGCCCTCGTGCGCGCCGCCGCCCAGCTCATCCGCGTGCTCGGCGAACGGAGCGCCGCATGAGCGCGCCCCGGGTCGTCGTGATCGTGCCCGCCCTGAACGAGGAGGAGAGCCTGCGCGCGACGCTCGCCGAACTCGCCACGTGCGCGCCCGGTGTGGACGTGCTCGTCGTCGACGACGGCTCACGCGACGGCACGTCACGCGTCGCGCGTGAGCGCGGCATCGCGGTCGTGCGGCACGTCGTCAACCTGGGCGTGGGCGCCGCACTGCAGACGGGCTTCGCGTGGGCCGTGCGGCGCGGTTACGACGTGGGCGTACAGCTCGACGCCGACGGCCAGCATGACCCTGCGCACCTCGAGGCGTTGCTCGCGCCGGTGCTCGCGGATCGCTGCGACGTCGCGATCGGTTCGCGCTACGTGACGCCGACCGGCTACCACGCACCCGCCGGCCGTCGCCTCGGCATGCTGTTCTTCTCGGGCGTCGTGCGATGCGCGATCGGGCAGCGCATCTCGGACACGACGTCCGGCTTCCGCGCGTACCATCAGCGCGTGATGCGCGCCTGCGAGCACGACTTCCCGCGCGACTTCCCCGATGCGCCGCTGCTCATCGCGCTCGCCCGGCGCGGATTTCGGCTGCTCGAAGTACCGGTCGCGATGCGCGAGCGTCGCGCCGGGCACTCGTTCTACACGCTGGGAAAGCGGCTCTACTACCCGTACAAGAACCTGCTCGCCTCGTTGATGGCGCTCATCCGGCGCCCCGCCTGAGTCCGGAGGTCCCCGTGTACTTCCTGTCGCGAACGCAAGTCATCATGGCGATCGGCGCCGTGCTGCTGGTGCTGGTCGTGCTCGACCTCGTCCGCCGCCGCCAGCTCGCCGAGGAGTACTCGCTGCTCTGGGTCGTCGCGACCGTGGCAATTGCGGCGCTCGGCTTCGCGACGCCGCTGCTCGTGGGGCTGTCGCGGCTCCTCGGCGTTGTGCTCGAGGTCTCGACCGTGTTCGCGATCGGGCTCGCGTTCGCGGTCGCGGCGCTGCTCTACCTGTCCGTGAGGCTCTCGCGGCTCGGCACCGAGAAGGACGCGCTCGTCCGCGAGCTGGCGCTGCTCCGCTACGACCTCGAGTCCCTTCAGGCCACGGTGGCCGGAAAGGAGTGCCGGTGAATCGCGCGCTCCAGCTGGGGGCCGGGATCGTGATCTCGGTCGTGTGCGTGCTGCTGTCGCTGGTCGACGTCGCGCCCAGGGACTTCCTGCATCCCGGCGTGCTGGCGCAGGCGCTCCACCGCATTCCGCAGACCATCCAGGCGATCGTGGTGGCGCTCTCGCACGCGCGCTGGGACGGGTTCGCCGCGGTCTGCGTGCTCACGATCTTCGGCTTCTGGGTGCGCGCCGTACGCTGGCGCTACTTCGTCCAGGCGGGCCGGCCCGTTCCGCTCTCGAGCCTCTTCAGCGCGACGATGATCGGCTTCATGGCGAACAACGTCCTGCCGTTCCGGCTCGGCGAGTTCGTGCGGCCCTGGGCGCTCGGACGCCGCGAGCAGCTCTCGAAGAGCATGCTGCTCGCGACGATCGTCGTCGAGCGCGCGATCGACATGCTGACGCTGCTCACGATCTTCGGCGTCGCGCTCCTGCTCCACCCGATCGCGGAGAACACCGAAGCCGGGCACATGGTGCAGCAGGGTGCCCGGCTGATGATCGCTCTGAGCCTCGGCCTCACGCTGTTCGTGATCGCGGCGGAGCGGAACCGCAAGGTCGCCCAGCTCGTGCTGGCCGTCGTCCCGGCGAAGCTCCGCGCCCGCGCCGCGCACCTGCTCGACCGCTTCCTCGACGGCTTCGCGCTGTTCCGCGACCTGGGCCGTCTCGTGCAGGTGTTCGCGCTCTCGCTCGGGATGTTCCTGTGCTATGCGGCGGCGCTCGGCATCACGGGCGCTTCGATGCACATCGCGTTGCCGTGGTACTCGGGGCTCGTGATGCTCGTCGTGACGGCCATCGGCATCATGGTGCCGGCGGCGCCGGGGTACGTCGGCACGCTCAACATCGCGTGCGTCGTCGGGCTCGCGCTCTTCGGCATCGACCAGGCCCGGGCGAGCGCCTACAGCTGGTTCTACTTCCTGAGCCAGTGGCTGCCCATCACCGCGGTCGGGCTCTACTACCTCCATCGCGAGGGCCTGTCGCTCAAGTCGCTGGGCGAAGCGCACGGCGAGGCCGCGTGAGCGCACCGCGAACCGGACGACTCGTCGTGTCAGCGGCGATGGGCGCGCGCGACCTTCGCGACAGCCGCGACGACGTCGTCGGCGTCGCGGTCGCTCATGCGCGGGAAGAGCGGCAGCGTGATGGCGCGCGCGTACGCGTCCTCGGCGACCGGGAAACCCGCGGGAGCGAGCTTCAGGCTGTCGCGGAAGTGCGGGTGGCGATGGATCGGGATGAAGTGCACCGACGTCCCGATGTTCTCCGCCCGCAGCTCGCGGATGAACGCGGCGCGATCGATCGTCAGGCGCTCGAGCTCGAGGGCGATCGGGAAGAGGTGCCAGGCGTGCGTGACGTCGGGGCGCTCGGTCGGCGTGCGCACCTCGGCGACCGGGGCGAGGCCCGTCCTCATGCGCTCGACGAGCGCGCGACGGCGCGCCTGGAACTCGGCGAAGCGATCGAGCTGGCCGACGCCGATCGCCGCGAGCACGTCGGAGAGGTTGTACTTCCAGCCCGGCGCGACGACCTCGTAGAACCACGAGCCGGTGTCGCCGTAGCGCTTCCACGCGTCGCGGCTCATCCCGTGCAGGCTGAGCAGCTGGATGCGCTCCGCCAGCTCGGCGTCATCCGTCACGGCCGCGCCGCCCTCTCCGGTGCTGAGGTTCTTGGTGGCGTAGAACGAGAACGCGGTGACGCGAGCGAGCGAGCCGACGGGGCGCCCCCGGTAGGCCGCCCCGAGCGCGTGCGCGGCATCGTCGACGATCGCGATACCGCGCCCGGCGGCGAGCGCCTGCAGCGCGTCGTAGTCGCAGGGCTGGCCGCCGTAGTCGACCGTGAGGATGACGCGCGTGCGTGGGGTGATCGCGCGCTCGACGAGCCGCGGATCGAGGTTGAGCGTGTCCGGCTCGACGTCGACGAGCACCGGCGTCGCGCGCACGTGCTCGATGACGTTGACGGTCGCCGCGAACGTCCAGGTCGAGGTGATCACCTCGTCGCCGGGCCCGATGCCGAGCGCTTCGAGCGCGAGATGGAGCGCGCCGGTCGCGCTGTTGACCGCGACGCCGTGCTTCGCGCCGCCAATCGCGGCGACGCGCCGCGCGAGCTCGAGCGACTTGGGGCCCGTCGTGATCCAGCCCGACTCGAGCGATTCGAGCACCAGCTGTTTCTCGCGCTCTCCGATCCACGGCACCGCGATCGGCAGGAACGTCCCGCGCACGGGCTGACCGCCGCGCGAGGCGAGCGTCGTGGGATCCGCGGCCTGCGCCGGTCGGTCGTCCATGCCCGGAGTCTACGATGCCGCTTCGGCGGCGCGCCACCCGGACGCGCGCCGCGCGCCGTCAACCCCCGCTGAGCGAGGTCGCGTCCCCCGTGCACCCCCGCAAATTCATCCGCGACTCCGTCGGCTACGCGTTCTCGCAGTACGTCGTGCGAGCGACGCTCATGCTGCGAGGGCTCATCGCGGCGCGGCTGCTGGGTCCGACCACCTACGGCACGTGGAACGCGATCCAGATCCTGATGGACTACGGCAACCTCGCGACGATGGGTTCGCAGCAGGGGCTCGACCAGCTGGTCCCGCCCCGCATCGTGGCGGACGATCCCGTGGCGCTGCGGCGCGTGAAGCGTGCCGCGCTGTTCAACATCTCGCTGCTCACCGGCATCTTCATGCTGGCGTGCCTCGCCGCCGGGCAGTTCGGCTCGAGCCGCATGCTCCACATGTGGGGGCCGCTCGGCATCGGTGCGGCGGTGCTGTGCGCGCTCACGACCAACCTCGCCTACTACCAGACCTCGATCATGCGCTCGCACGGCGACATCTCGACCGCGAGCGGCTGGATGGCGGTGCAGGGGGGCGTGGGCGGCATTCTCGGCCTCGCGCTGGTGCGCCCGATGGGCGCCTGGGGGCTGCTGCTCGGCTGGCTCGTCGGCTGCGTCGCGGCCTACGTGTTCTCGAGCGTCCGCTCGCGCGAGTTCGCGCCGCGGCTGCCGAAGCCGGCGAACGAGAGCTTCGATCTCATCCAGGTCGGCTTTCCGATGTACCTCTACAACGCCTCCACCCAGGTGATGCGCAACCTCGACCGCCTGATCATCCTGCACTTCCTCGGCACCGATTCGCTCGGCTACTACAGCCTGTCGGTGATGGCGCTCACCTTCCTGCTTTACCTGCCGGACTCGGTGACCTACGTGCTCTACCCGCAGCTCCTGCGCGACTTCGGCATGAGCGGGCGGAACGCCGCATCGATCCGGCCGCGCGTCGAGCGCGTGCTGCGGCTCTCGTCGGTGATGGTCCCCGCGCTCTGCGGCGCCGCCTACCTCATCTCGAAGCCGGTCGTCCAGATCCTGCTGCCGAAGTTCCTGCCCGGCGTCGATGCCCTGCGCGTGCTGTGCTTCGGCGCGGTCGCGCTGGCGTTCACCGGGCTCTCGTCGGTCGTGCTCATGACGCTCGGCCGCCAGCTCATGCTCATGCCCGCCGCCCTCTTCAGCGTCGCGCTCTACGCCGGCCTCGACCTCGTGGCCGTGCGCACCGGGCACGGCATCACCGGCGTCGCGTGGGGGACGCTGACGGCGTACCTCCTCAACAGCGTCATGATGCTGCTCATGGCTCAGGCCGGGCTCGAGATCGGGGCGCGCCAGAGCCTCGCGACGCTGCTCCGCGTCTACACGCCGTTCGCGCTCTCGCTGGGCCTCGCGGTCGGGCTGACGCGCTTCCTGCCGCGTCCGGCGCACCCGGGCGCGGTCGGCTCGCTCGTACGACTGGGTGTGAGCCTGGCGATCTACTCGCTCGTCTACTCGCTCGGCGTCAGGCCCCTGACCCGGGGGCTCGGCATCCGACGCGCGCTGAGCGAGTTCGACGTGCCCATTGTCGGCGCGCTCGTCCGGCGCATCGGGCGCGGCCGCCCGCGCGGGGACGCGTGAACCCTTCGCGACCGATGCGCGTCGCGCTCGCCCTGGCGGCGCTCGCGTCGGCGTTCGCGGGTGCGCTGCCGCCGGCGATCGCGGCGTGCGTGCTCGCGCCGACCTTCCTGCTCGCGCCCGGGTTCGTGGCCGTCGCGGCGCTCGGCGAGACGCTCGCGCCCGAGCACGCGCTCGCCCTCGCGCTCGCGCTCTCGCCGTTCCTCGCCGGCGCGCCGCTTGCGGCCCTGGACGCCCTCGGCGTGCCGCTCCGATCGGCGGCGCGCGGGTTCGCGCTGGCGATCGCGCTGCTCGCGCTCGTCGTGCCCGCACCGCGAAGGCCCGCGCCAGCGTGGGACGGCGCCGCCCGCGCGGCGTTCGCCGCTGCGCTCGGCTGGGCGCTGCTCGTCGCCGCCGCGTTCGCGGCGAACCCTGCGCTCGCGCCGCGCTCCGACGGCTGGTTCCACGCCGCCGTCGCACGCCAGCTCGCCGCACGTCCCGCGCCGCCGGAAGATCCCTACTTCGCCGGACTGCGGTTGCTCTACTTCTGGGGCGCCGACCTCGGGGCGGCCGCGTGGCTCGTGCTCGCCCCGCGGCTCGCGGTCTGGACGCCGTTCGTCGCGTTCAACGTCGCCGCGGCGCTCGCGGTCGTGCTCACGGTCGGCGCGCACGCCCGGCGCATGGGCGCCGCCGCACGCGGGGTCGCGCTCGCCGCGGCGCTCGCGACGCTGGCGTACGCGCCCTGCTGCTGGCTGCGGGTCGCAGCCAGGGTGGCGTTCGGCGCGGTGACGGGCTGGGCGGAGCTGCGCCGCACCGTCGCGTCGGGGCTCGATCCGCTGCTGGTGGTGCTGGGACGCGGACTCACGCACGTCTCGATGGTGTTCTTCGGCGACAAGTTTCTCGTGCTCACCCAGTTCGGCCTCGGGCTCGCGCTCTTCCTGCTCGCCGTGCTGGCGCTCGAAGACCTGGCGGAACGTGTCGCGGTGCGCGCCGGCCTGCGCGCCGCGCTGCTCGTCGCGGCCGCGCTCTTCGTCCACACGGTGGTGGGCTACGCGATCGTGCTCGTCGCCGCGGTCTCGGTGGTGTGGACCTTCGCCGGGCGCCCGCGGTCGGCGTGGACGTTCGCGCTCGCGGCGGGCGCGGCCACGCTCGGCGCGCTGATCGTGCTCTCGCCCTACCTGCTCGAGACCGCGCGCGGCAAGCGCGACGCGCTCCACCCCGGATTCTCGATGCCGGCGCTGGCCACGTTGTTCCTCTCCGGCGCGTGCTACGTGCTTCCCGGCGTGCCATGGCTCGGAGCTCGCCTGCGCGCCGAGCCGCGCGCGCGCTTCACCGCCGCCGCGGTGCTGGTCGCGCTCGTGCTCGCGCTGGTCCTGCGCCTGCCGCAGAACAACCAGAGCAAGTTCCTGAACCTCGCGTTCCTCGCGCTGGCCGCGCCGGCGGCGTCCGGTCTGCAGGAGGCGTGGCGTCGACTCCCGCGTCTCGCGCACGCCTGGGCCGTCGCGGCGCTGGCCGTTGCGGTGCTGCCCACCTCCGCGCTGCTCGCCTGGGGCGCGGGAAGCGAGCGCGAGCCGGCCGGTGGCGCGATCGGCTCGCCCTCGCCCGACGCCGCCGCGGCGATGCGCTGGGCGCGCGAGCACACCCCGGCCGACGCCGCGTTCTGCGACCTGGGCGGCGGCCGCGAACTGCTGGCGCTGGCGGGCCGCAGCGTGCTCTGGGCCGGGCGCGAAGGCGAGCGCGACTGGGGCTACGCGCCCGCGGCGCTGCAGGCGCGGCGCGAGCTCGTGGGCGCGCTCGTCCACGGCCGCGAACCGGACGCCGCGGGCGCGGCGCTGCTGCGCTCGCTCCACCGCGACGTGATCGTGCTCGCACGAGCGGCGGCGCCCGACTCGCTCTCGGACGGCGGCGCGCTCGCGGCGCAGCCCGCGCGCTTCACCCTGCTCTGGCGGAACGCCTCGTTCGCGTTCTGGCGGGTGCACCCCTCGTGAGCCGCGCCCGGGCCGTCGCACTCGCGAGCCTCGCGTTCGCGCTTCAGCTGCTGCTCGCCTCGAACGCGTTCGCTGGACTGCCGCCGGCTGCGCGCGTCGTGCTGGCCTTCGCCGTGCTGGTGCTCGCGCCGGGCCTCGCCTGGCTCGCGGTGATTCGCGCGACCCCGCCGGGCGGGCGCGGGCTCTCGATCGGCTGGGCGCTCGGGCTCGGCGTCGCGTGGATGGGCCTGCTCGTGCTCGCGACGCGGGCACTCCACCTGCCGTTCACCGTTCTGGTCCGCGCCTCCGCGGTCATCGACCTCGCGCCGTGGGCGCTGCTCGTGGCGCGGCCGGGGTCCGCTTCCCGCCCGCCCGGGCTCCGCCTCCGCGCGCCCGCGCTCGCCGCCGTGCTGCTCGCAGCCACGGTCGCGGTCGGCCACGTCGCGCGCACGCCCGCGCCGGTCAGCTACTACACCGACGCGCCCGATCACCTCGGCACCGTGCGGCGCATGATGGCCGAGGGCGACGCCTTCCCGAACGACGCGTTCTTCCGCGACGCGGGCGCGGCGGGCGCCGATCCGCGCAAGGGGCTCTGGCACCCGATCGTGGCGCTCATCGCGCTGCTGGCGCACGCCCAGCCGCTGGTCGCGTGGGGCACGCTCGCGGCGTTGCTGGCCGGACTCTTCGTGCTCAACGCCGCCGCGCTCGGCGCGCTCGTGAGCGGCACCGCCGGCGCGGTCGTCGCGGCGTGGGGGCTGCTGCTCACCTACGGCGGCTCGATGACCGCGCAGTACCTGGGCGAAGCCGTGTTCGCGACCAAGCTCGCCGACCAGCTCGCGCTCGCGTGCGCGGCGGCGCTGCTGCTCGATCTCGAGACGCCCGCCGTCTCGACGCGCGGCGCGGCACTCGCACTCGGGCTGGCCGCGGTGTTCGTCCACGTCTTCGCCGCGCTGCAGTTCGCGATCGTCTTCGGCGCGCTGCTCGTCGGGCTGCTCGTCCGCGACCGCGGCGCGAGCCCGGTCGTGCGCCGCGCCCTCGGCACCGCGCTCGCGATCGGCATCACCTGCTCGCCCTACCTCGCGTGGCGTGCCCACGGCGCCTACGCGCCGCGCAACCCGATCCACCTCGAGCCGCAGGGGCTGCTCGTGCTCGGCGGCCGCCTCCGGATCGTCTCGATCGGCGTGCTGTGGGACTGGCTCGGGCGCGCGTGGGTGCTCGTTCCGCTGTCGTGGTGGGCGTGGGCGCGGAACGCCGCACGTCCCGCCGTGCTCTACCTGCTCACGACCACGCTCGCGGTCGCGACGATCCAGTTCTGTCCGCCGGTCGTCGCGCTGCTCGAGCCCAGGCTCGGCTATCTGCTCATGCGGATGATCTGGCTCGTGCCGCTCTCGGCGGTGCTCGCGTTCGCGATCCCCGCGCTCGTGCGCGCGCTGCGCGAGCGGCGCGGGCCGGGGCGGTTCGGCGCTGCGGCGGGTCTCGCGGCGCTTGCGCTGGTGCTCTCGCCCGAGCTCGGCGACGCCGTGATCGCGCTGCGGCACCCCGGGTTCGCCGACCAGCGCGACGCCCGCGTCAGCGTGATGCGCTGGGCGGACGCGCTCGCATGGATGGACGCGCACCTCCCGCAGGGCAGCGTCGTGCTCTCGGATCCCGCGACCTCGTACTCGATCCCGATGGGGACGCGCGACTGGGTCGAGACGCTCGTCGACCAGCACAGCTCGCCCGACGACTCGCTCGCGCTCGACCGCATCCTCGATGCGCGCGACGCGCTCGATCCGTGTGCGCCCTACGCGCGGCTGGGGCAGGTCGTGCGGCGCTGGGGCGTCACGGCGATCGCGCTCAACGACCGGTTCGTCGAGATCCCGCACCTCGACTACTGGGCGCCGAATCCAACATGGTTCGTCGCCGCGCGCGCGCGCCTCGACGCTGCGCCGGCCGCGTTCAAGCGCGTCTACGACACCGGCGATTTCGCCGTGTGGCGGATCAATCTCGCGGCGCTCGACACGCTCGAAGGCGGCGGCCGGCCGCGTCCCGACGTGCGGCCCTACGATCCGGGCCGCGACGGCCCCGGGCGTGCCGGCAACCCCGGCATGCCGAGCGTCATCGCCGTCCGCCTGAGCGAGAACTCGGCGCGCCCGGGCGATACCGTGGGCGTGGCGATCGACTGGCGCGCGCCCGCGCCGCTGCCCGCGGGCTCGTACCTCGTCACCGTGCGCTTCGATCGAACCGGCTCGGTCACGCCGGGGGTCCCCGCATGGTGTGCGAAGCCCGCCCGCAAGATCGTCGAGAAGCTGCGGCACGAGCGCTACCGCTTCCGCGCCGACCACCTGCCCGTCGACGGGGACTACGGTGTGGACTTGTGGCGGAGCGACGAGGTCGTGCACGATACCACCGGCGTCGAGGTCCCCCCGGACGTGGCATCGGGCGACTACGTGGTCCAGGTTGCGATGCTGCGACAACCCCACTATCCGAACCTGCGCCTGAGTGACTACTTCTTCGATCACGACTACTACAGCGGTGTTCCGGTGGGGACGTTGCACATCGGGCGCGATCCGCGCTGAAGGCCGACCATGTGCGGTATCAACGGGGTATTCCACTACCGATCGGGCCTGCCCGATCTCGCGGTCGTGCGCGCGCAGACGCACATCCAGCGCCACCGCGGGCCCGACGACTGTGACGTCTGGTGCGAAGGCCCGGTGGCGCTCGGGCATCGCCGGCTCGCGATCGTCGACCTCTCGGCGGGCGGTCACCAGCCGATGCCGAACGAGGACCGCACGGTCTGGGTCACGTACAACGGCGAGCTCTACAACTGGCCGGTGATGAAGCCGCGCCTCGCGGCGCGCGGCCACGTCTTCCGGGGCAACAGCGACACCGAGATGCTGCTGCACCTGTGGGAGGACAAGGGGCCGGATCTCGTCGACGACCTGCGCGGCATGTTCGCCTTCGGGCTCTTCGATACGCGCCAGCGCAAGCTGCTGCTCGCGCGCGACCGGCTGGGCGTGAAGCCGCTCTACTGGCACGACGACGGCGAGCGCATCGTCTTCGCCTCCGAACTCAAGGCGCTGATGCGCGATCCCTCGGTGCCGCGGGACGTGTCGCTCGATGCCGTCGCGGACTTCCTCAACTACCAGTGCGTGCCCGCGCCGCAGACCATCTTCCGCGGGATCCAGAAGCTCTCGCCGGGCCACCGGCTGATCTGCGATGCCAACGGACCGCGGGTCGAGCGCTACTGGCGTCTGCCGCTCGGCTGCGACCGCTCGCTCACGCCCGGCGAGGCCGTGGCGCGCATGCGCGAGCTGCTCGCGGAGGCCGTGCGCATCCGCCTCATGTCCGACGTGCCGCTGGGCGCGTTCCTCTCGGGCGGCATCGATTCGAGCATCGTCGTCGCGATGATGGCGCAGGCGAGCAGCACGCCGGTCAAGACGTTCAGCATCGGCTTCGAGAACGCCGAGTACAGTGAGCTCGAGCCGGCGCGCCGCGTCGCGCGCTACCTCGGCACGGACCACCACGAGCTCGTCGTCCAGCCGAAGGCGCTCGAGCTGCTGCCGCGCCTGCTCTGGGCGTTCTCCGAGCCGTTCAGCGACGCCTCGATGCTCCCGGCCTACCACGTCGCGGAGATGGCGCGACACCACGTGACCGTGGCGCTCTCCGGGGACGGCGGGGACGAGGCGTACGCCGGCTACTCGACCTATCCGTGGGCGCAGAGCTATGCGCGCGTCGACCTGCTGCCGCGCCCGGTCCGCCAGATGCTGGCGTGGCCGTCCCGGTTCTGGGAGCCCGACGACCCGTTCGGGCGCAAGCTCCGGCGCATCGGGCTCGGGGTCGGCGAGCGCCACCTCCAGGCGAACGCGCACTTCGGTCCGCGTCGCCGCGAGCGCGTGGTCACGCGCGCGTTCGGGGAGGCGACGTCCGCGCACGATCCCTGGGAGCAGGCCCTCGCGATCCACGCGCGCGCGAGCACGCGGCTCGGTGCGGTTCCCGCGCTGCTCCACCTCGACGCCGAGACCTACCTGCCCGACGACGTGCTCACCAAGGTGGACCGCACGTCCATGATCAACTCGCTCGAGGTGCGCTCGCCGCTCCTCGATCACGTGCTGCTCGAGTTCCTCGCGCAGTTGCCGTTCGAGTACAAGTTGCGCAACGGCGTGACGAAGTGGGCGCTCAAGGAGACCGCGCGCACGCTCCTGCCGCACGACATCGTGGGCCGCGCCAAGCAGGGTTTCGACGTTCCGCTCCAGCACTGGTTCGGCGGCCAGCTGGGCTCGCTCGCCCGCGAGGTGCTGCTCGACGATCGCTGCCGGCGGCGCGGCTGGCTCGATCCCGGCGGCGTCGAGCACCTGATCTCGGGCCGCGGCCTGCGCGGCGTCCATCGCTCGCGCGGCGTGTTCACGCTGCTCTGCCTCGAGCTCTGGGCGCAGTGCTGGCTCGACCGTCCTCGCGAGGCCCTCGAGGACCCCGTGGGCGGATCGCTCCAGCTCCACCCCGCGGTGTCGGCGCCCGCCCAGGTCTGACGCGTTGAACCTTGCAATCGTGATCGGGAACTTCCCGCCCGGGGCGTTCGGTGGGGCGGAGCTTCAGGCGGAGAGCTGGGCGAAGCGCCTCTCGCCGCGCCACGGCGTGACGGTCGTGACCCGTTTCGCAGGCCTGCCCCAGCGTGAGCACGAAGTCCGCGACGGTTTCGAGGTCCGGCGCCATCGCGTCTCGCGCCTGCCGCTCTGGCGCACGCTCGCGAGTCTCGCGGACGTCGAGCGCACGCTGCGCTCGCTCGCGCCCAGGCCCGACCTCATCCTCGCGTTCCAGACGTTCGCGACCGGGCTCGCATCGGTGCGCGCCGGCGAGTCGCTGGGCGTTCCGGCGGTCGTGTGGATCCGCGGCGAGGCCGAATACCGGCTCGGGCCACAGGGCCCGCACCGCTGGCTCGCGCCAGGGATCTGGCGGCGCTCGCGCGCCGTCGTGGTGCAGAGCGAGCAGAACCGCCGCGACCTGCTCGAGGAGCTCACGCGCCACGCGCCGCGCGTGCGCGCGGAGATCGAGCCCCGGCTCGAGGTGATCGGCACCGGGCTCGACCTGCCCGTGGGCCCCTTCACGCGCGGCGAGCGTC
>DATJXF010000095.1:0-9060 GCA_035500415.1 Candidatus Acidiferrales bacterium
GCGCGCGCCACGTGCGGGGGCATGGCGCGCGTGTGAAGCACGAGCGCCGTGCGCTTGCGCTCGAGCGCGCTTCCCGCGCCGGCCTCGCGCGCGAGGTGCTCCCCCCTCGCGAGCGCATCCGCGACCTCGGCCGGCATCGGCTCGCGCCGGACCTGCCCGTCCCTCCCGCGCACGTCCCAGCCGTGCTCGCCGACCAGCGTCGCGCCGATCGAGCCCAGGAGCGCGACGATCTCGTCGAGCGCGCGCCCCGAGACCACGGCCAGCGTTGTGTGCGTACACGTCGCGAGCGCGCGCAGCGGCGGCAGCGCCGCGGGCAGCGGCGCCGCCGTGAGCCGGTCCGCCGTCAGCGGGGCGAGCGTGCCGTCGTAGTCGAGCATGAGCAGCCGGTGGGGCGCTGCCCTCACCCGCAGCCATGACGCTTTCGGGACACCGAATTCCGTATCCATTCCGTATGAGTCTCCACCTTACGAGGGTGAGCGAGCGTCCGCAGCGGGTCAGGCGAACGCAAACTCGAGTCATCGTCCGGTTCACCGTCGTCGCATCGCGATACCATCCACGTTCTGCCGCACGCGTACGGCCCGCAGCGCCTGCGGCGCCCTCGGCCATCGGAGGGACGCATGGATCTTCACGAGCGTGCACGCTCGGCGTTGAGCCGGGCGGCGATTCGAACGCAGCAGCGCTGCGTGGGGCCGCCGCGCACCACGCGCGCCGACGTCGCGGCGTGGGCGGCCGCGCACCTGCCCGACCGCCGCCTCGTGGTGGTGTCGAACCGCGAGCCCTACTCGCACCGCCACGCGGCTGGCGAGGTGCGCGTCGTGCGCAACGCGGGCGGGCTCACGGTGGCGCTCGACGCGGTCGCGCAGGCGCTGGGCGGCGTATGGGTCGCGCACGGCAGCGGCGATGCGGATCGCGAGGCCGTCGATGCGCAGGATCGCGTCGCGTGCCCGCCCGAGCGGCCGCGCTACCGGCTGCGGCGCGTGTGGCTGAGCCGCGAGGACCACGCGCGCTACTACTCGGGCTTCGCCAACAGCGCGCTCTGGCCGCTCTGCCACATCGTCTACGTGCGGCCGCGATTCGACCGCGCGGATTGGGAGAGGTACGTCGAGGTCAACCGGCGTTTCGCCGAGGCCGCGCTCGAGGAGGCGGGCGATGGCCCTGCGCTGGTCTTCCTTCAGGACTACCACCTCGCGCTCGCGGCGCGCTTCATCAAGGAGCGCAGGCCCGACGTCCAGGTGGCGCTCTTCTGGCACATCCCGTGGCCCAACCCCGAGGTCTTCCGCGTGCTGCCGTGGGCCAGGGAGATCCTCGAAGGTCTGCTCGCGAACGACGTCGTCGGATTCCACATCCACCGGCACGCCAGCAACTTCCTCGAAACCGTTGCGGAAACGCTCGAAGCCCGCGTCGACTTCGAGCGCATGGCGGTCGACAGGGGCGGCCGGCGGACGTGGGTGCGGCCCTTCGCGATGGGAGTGGACGCCGAGGAGATCACCGCGCTCGCCGAGACCGCGGAGACCCGGCGCGCCGAGCACGAACTGCGCGAGAAGCTGCGGCTCGGCGACTGCAAGGTCGGACTTGGCGTCGACCGACTCGACTACACCAAGGGGATCGCGGAACGCTTCGAGGCGATCGAGCGGCTCTTCGAGCGTCATCCGGAATGGCACGGCCGATTCGCATTCGTGCAGATCGGCGTGCCCTCGCGCGTCGAGCTCCGCGAGTACCGTGCGGTCCAGGTCGCGACGCGCCGGTGGGCGGAGCGCCTCAATCGACGCTTCCCGCGCGTCGACGGCCCGACGGTGCATCTGGTGGAAGCGAACCTCGATTTCCGCGAGCTCCTGCCCTACTACCGCACGGCCGATCTCTGCATGGTCACCTCGCTCCACGATGGCATGAACCTCGTCGCGAAGGAATACGTCGCGGCCTCCTCCGATCTCGAGGGCGCGCTCGTGCTCTCGCCGTTCACCGGCGCTGCGCGCGAACTCGAACGCGCGTGGATCGTATCGCCTTTCGACCGCGATGGCCTCGCCGAGGCGTGCCACGACGCGCTCGCCTGCGAGCCCGCGGCTCGTCGCGAACGCATGGCGGCGCTGCGCGAGATCGTGCTGCGCCGGAACGTCTTCGACTGGGCGCTCGACGTCCTCGACACGATCGTCGGTCTGCACCTGCGGACGCCGACGCCCGAGCCGGCCGGGCTCGCAAGGGACCGACCGGCGGAATGAGACGCACCCGAACGAGGAGGCGCGCATGACGACCACGGTGATCCTGATGGCGAAGCCCTGGGCCGACCTCCTGCCGAGGCTCACCGACATGAGCCGCGGCGCGCTCGACGGCGTGCTCGCGCTCGCAATCGCGGTGGGCATCATGCTGGTGGGCTGGGGTCTCGCCGCCGTTCTCTCACGCGTGCTGCGCGCGCTGCTGCGCGTGCTGCGGTTCGATCGCGCGGTCGCCGGCGTCCTCGGCCCGCACGCGTCGTTGCGCCACGAGCCCGCGGGCGTCGCGGCGTGGGCGCTCTACTGGCTCGTGATCGCCGGGACGGCACTCCTCGCGCTGCAAGTTCTTGGTTTCGATCTCGCGGCGTCCGTCTCCGATCGGCTGAACGAGGTCGTGCCGCGCATCGTGACGTCCGCGGTGCTCTTCGCCGTGGGCGCGGTGATCGCGATGCTCGTCGGCGGCGTCACGCGGCGCTTCCTCGAATCCGCCGACGTGCGCGCGGCGCGGCTTCAGGGCCAGGTCGTGGCCTGGGTGCTGACCGGCTTCGCGGCGCTGCTCGCGCTCGAGCAGCTGGGATTCGCCGCGCAGTTCGTGATGGCGGTCGGGATCGCCGTCGTGGCGGCGGCAGCCCTCGGCGTCGCGCTCGCGTTCGGACTCGGGTGCCGCGAGCTCGCGCGCGACTTCGTCGTCGAGTACCTGCGCTCGCTCGACGACGAGGGCCCGAAGAGGCCGCAGTGAGCACGGCCGAATCCTACGAGCTCGTGGCGGTCGCCTACCTCACGCAGCCGTGGAGCCGGCCGGTCGCGGACCTCGAGGCGTTGCGCGCCGCGATCGCGACGGCTCCGGCGGGGGTGCTCTTCCATCACGCCGTGCAGTTTCCGCTCCGGCACCCCGCCGCCGATGAGCTGCCGCCCGACGACTTCACCGCGTGGGTGCAGAACATCGTTCAGGATCCCGCGACGGCCGAGCGGCTGTCGTACGCGGTGCAGAGCCACAACGGCTCCGCGGACGCGCTGCGGGCCGCATTGCTCGACGTGCTGGGCGCGCTTCCCGACGCGTCGCGCGCGGGGCGTCGCGCGCCGGAGGGCGGCGAGCTCGTGCTGCTCTCCTCGACGCCGGTGGAGTTTGCCGAACGCACGCTGGCGCCGGATGCAGCCTCGGTGGTCGCCTCGCTGGTCGAGGACGACGCGGGCGTGTGGTTCCACCACCTGACCGCGGAGCCGTGGTTCACCGGGCGCCGCGCGACGCTGCTCGTCTGGCTCGAAACCTTCGCGCAGGACGTGCTCGCCGCGTGGCTCGACGAGCTCGCCCGCACGGGCCAGCCGATCGATGTCGCTCGGCGTCAGCTCGCGCAGCGCTGGCGGCGACGCTCGCTCCCGCGCCGGCTCGCCGCGGCGAGCGGCGAGGCCGACGTCGAGCGACGGGAAGCGGGCCGCCGGGCGGTGGCGCGGCTCCTCCGGCGGGCCACCGCGCCCGAGCCGGACGCATGAGCGTCGTCCCGCTGCGCACGGGGCCGGGCTCGCTCGTCGACGGCTATCGCGCCGTCGTCGGCGACGGGCCGATGCGCTCGCTCGAAGCCCTGGCCCGTTCGCTGCGCGGCCACCGCCTCGTCATGGTGAACTCGACGGCGACGGGCGGCGGGGTCGCGGAGATCCTCCACCGCCTCGTGCCGCTCCTGAACGAACTCGGCATGCCGACGAGCTGGGAGGTGATGCCGGGAGACGTGCGCTTCTACGGCATCACGAAGACGATCCACAACGCGCTCCACGGCTGGCCCGGCACGCTCACGGCGGACGACCGCGACTACTTCCTCGAGGCCAACCGGCGTGCGGCGGGCCGGCTCGAGCTCGAGGGCGACCTCGTCCTGATCCACGATCCGCAGCCGGCCGCACTCGCCGAGCTGCGACGCGCGCGCGGCCAGACCTGGCTCTGGCGCTGCCACATCGATCTCTCGCGGGCCGCGCCCGACGTCCTCGGATTCGTCGTCGCGCGCCTCGCGCACTACGACGCCGCGGTGTTCTCGCACTCGACCTTCGTGCCCCCGCTGGCGACGCCCGGCTTCCTCGTCCCGCCCTCGATCGATCCGCTCTCCGACAAGAACCGCGAGCTGAGCGAGGCGGAGACCGACGCCTGCCTCGCGCCGTTCGGGCTGCCGGCCGGGACGCCGCTCGTCACCCAGGTCTCGCGCTTCGACCGGCTCAAGGATCCCGTCGGCGTGGTCGACGCGTTCCGGCTCGTGCGCGGTCGCGAGCGCGCGCACCTCGTGCTCGCCGGCGGCACGGCGGACGACGATCCCGAGGGCGCCGACGTGCTCGCGGAGACGCACGAGCGCGCGGCCGGCCGGCGCGACATCACGGTGCTCGCGCTCCCGCCCGACTCGCACCTCGTCGTCAACGCGCTCCAGCGGCGCTCCGCGGTCGTGCTGCAGAAGTCGCTGCGCGAGGGCTTCGCGCTCACGGTGAGCGAGGCGCTGTGGAAGCGTCGCGCGGTCGTCGCGAGCGCCGTCGGCGGGATTCCGCTCCAGGTGGTGAACGAGCGCACCGGACTGCTCGTACGCTCGATCGAGGGTTGCGCCATGCAGGTGGTGCGGCTCCTGCGCGATCCCACGCTGCGCCGCCGGCTCGGTCGCGCGGGCCGCGAGCACGTGCGCGACAATTTCCTCCACCCGCGCGAGGCGCGCGACTACCTCGCGATCTTCGCCCACCTGCTGCGCGCCGGAGCGCGGGCGGGCCTCGCTGCCGGCTGAACGGTGGGCCGCGGCGCCCGTGATGGAAGCGACGGACGCGGTCCGCTTCCAGGTGCCGGGTCCGCGTCGGGGACTCAGGGCACGGTGCCCGCGGGGAGCGAGGACTCGAGCCTGTGCCAGCGCGCCTCGAGATCCGCCACGCGCCGCGCGCAGGCGGCGTAGACCGCGCGCGCGCCCGAGCCCGGGGCGGTGTCGGCGGCCTCGACCTGCTCGGAGATCCCGGCGAGCACGTTGGCGACCCCGGTGAAGCACGCATCGCCGCGATCCGCGACCGCGGCGAGCGAGTCGGCGAGCGCGGCGGAGAGCGCGCTCCCCGCGCGGGCGCGCGCCGCCGCAACGGCGCGCCGTGCGGCCATGGCCTCCGCCATCGTCGAGTCGATCGCGAGCGCGAGCCGCTCCTGAGCCTCCAGCGCGCCCGGCGCGAGGTGAAGGCGCGGATCGCCGCGCACCTCAAGCGGTGCGCTCGCGTGCCGCGCCCCGGCGGAGAGCGTAAGGGTGTAGTGGCCGGGCAGGACGAACGGGCCCGCGGGCTCGACGGGAGTCCCCGCGCTGCGCACGGCCGCGATCGAGAAGTGATAGCCCGGGGCGTCGGGGCGCGCGCGGCGCAGATCCCAGACGAAGCGGTGGACGCCGGGCGTGCCCGGGAACGCGGCCGGCGGTGCCACCCACGCGCTCTCGAAGTACGGCCGCGCCGTCGTCGTGTCGGGCGGATCGGCGCTCGAGAACCGGCGCACGATGCGTCCGTGCGCATCGGCCACGGTGAGCGTCACCGGACTCTCGAGCCGTGACGAGAGCCAGTAGTCGATCACCGCGCCCGAGGGCGGGTTCTCGCCGAGCGGCGTCTCGGGAGGCCACGGCGTGTCGTGGCTCTCACTCGCGCGCAGCCGCACGGCCGGGAGCGGCCGGCACAGGTGCAGGTCCTCGGTCGCGCTCGCCGCGCTCAGCTCGCGCAGCGGCTCGACGTCGTCGAGCGACCAGATCCCGCGGCCCTGCGTCGCGAGCAGCAGATCGCCATCGTGCGGCAGCAGGTCGCGCATCCACGTCGTCGGGAGGTCTCCGTCGAGCGACTCCCAGTCGTCACCGTCGTCGAACGAGACGTAGACGGCGCGGTTCGTACCCGCGTAGAGCAGGCCCTTTCGTTTCAGGTCCGCGCGCACGACGCTCGTGAACTCGTCGGCCGGGAGGCCGCGGGTGATGACGGTCCACGACCGTCCGCCGTCGTGGGTGCGAAGCAGCAGCGGCTCGAAGCGGTCCAGTCGATGGAGATCGACCGCCGCGTAGGCCGAGGCCGTGTCGAACGGCGAGGCGTCGATCGCGAACACGATCCCCCAGGCGGGAATCTGCGGAGGGGTCACGTCGCGCCAGTGCGCGCCGCCGTCGGCGGTCGTCTGAATCAGGCCGTCGTCGGTCCCGACCCAGAGTCGGGCGGCCGCCAGCGGCGACGGCGCGATCGCCGAGATGACGCCGAACCCGCAGCCGCGCGCCGCGTCGGGCGAGGGATCGTCGCACGGCGTCGCGCCCGCGCGCGCGCCGGTCAGATCGCCGCTCGCGGCGTCCCAGTGCTGGCCGTCGTCGCGCGAGCGGAAGACCTGCTGGGCCCCCAGGTAGAGCCAATGCGGCGCCACCGGCGAGACCGCGAGCGGCGTGATCCAGCCGTAGCGGTATCGCACCGTCGAGGGACGCGCGCCGTAGCTGCCGATCGGCCAGGGCGAGATCGCGGCGCTCTGGTGCGTCGCTTCGTCGAAACGCGACACGCCCCCGCCGAGTCCGCTGCCGAAGACCACGTCCGGATCGCCGGGTTTGGGAAGCATGTCGTCGCGCTCGTCGCCGCCCACGGGGTGCCAGTCACGCAGCTCGATCGCGCCGTAGGCGCCGCGGCTCGCGATCTCGACGCTGCCGTTGTCCTGCTGACCGCTGTAGACGTGGTAGGGAAATTGCTCGTCGGCGCCGAGGTGATAGAACTGGCCGGTCGGCTGGTTGTACCAGCTCGACCAGCTCGCGCCGCCGTTCAGCGTCACGGCCGCTCCCTGATCCGAGCCGCTGATCATGCGGCGCGGGTCGCGCGGATCGATCCAGAGCGCGTGGTAGTCGTCGCCGCCAGGCGAGCCCTTCGGGAACTCGAAGCGCCGGCCGCCGTCGTGCGAGACGCTGATCGAGCGGCCCATCACCCAGACCGTGTTGCTGTCGTCGGGCGCGACGACGAGACGGCCGAAATAGCTGCCGGTCAGCGCGGCGTCGGGGTTGACGAGCTGCCAGTGCGCGCCGGAATCGCCCGAGCGATAGAGCCCGCTGCCGCTGGTCCCCGCGGCGCCGCGCCCGCGCGGAGCGCCGGCCGCGACGCTGGCGAACACGATGCGCCCGCGGCTGCCGGCCGCGACCGCGAGCCCGATGCGGCTTAGGTCGCCCGGGGGAAGCCCGTCCGCGAGGCGCGTCCAGCGTTCGCCGCCATCGTCGCTGCGCCAGATCCCGGAGCCCGGCCCGCTCTGGGGCTGGAAGTAATCCATCCAAGGGTGCAGGCGCATCTGCCACGTCGCCGCGAACACGACGCGCGGCTCGGCGGGATCCCACGCGAGGTCGATCGCGCCGATCGAATCCCCGGGCGCGAGCACGGCGCGCCAGTGGCGGCCGCCGTCGGTCGTGAGGAAGACGCCGCGCTGTGCGTTGCGGCCGAAGACATGACCGAGCGCGGCGGCGAGGACGCGGTCGGGATCGCGCGGGTCGACCAGGATGGCGGCGATGTGGCGCGTCGAATCGAGGCCCGCGGCACGCCACGACTCGCCCCCGTCGTCCGAGCGGAGCATGCCCTCGCCCGCCGCGATGTCGTAGCGCGAGTCCTCCTGGCCGGTCCCGGCGTAGAGGATGCGCTGATTGGAGGGCGCGATCGCGAGCGCCCCGATCGCCGAGGCGCGCTCGTGCTGGAGCAGCGGCCGCCACGTCTCGCCCGCGTCGGTCGTCTTCCACACCCCGCCGCCCGCTGCGCCGAAGTAGAAGGCCGCGGGATCGCCTGGAACGCCGGCGACCGACGTCGCCCAGCCGGCCCGGTACGGTCCGAGCTGGCGCCAGTGGAGCCCCGCGAACATCGCGGGCGGCACGGGCGCCGCGTCCACGGCGGCCGCTCCGACCCTCGCGGCGGCGAGCAGGCCCACGACGACGGCGAAGCGTGCGAGCATCGGCGCGATCCCTCCAGGCGGACGGACAAATGAGCCTGTGCCGCATCCTACGCGAGCACGCTTTCGCCGCGAAGCGGGCGTCCGTGGATGGTGACGGGAGGGCCGCGAGCCTGCGGCGTTTGCTCCTGCAAAACCGCGATTGCAGCGCAGGCGATCGTTGACCCGCGCGGGGCGGGGAGCCTAGCCTTGGAGGTGCGGCACTCTCGGGGCCGCGGCGCGATCCGCCGCCGGGCCGCGGTGCCGTCCATTCCCGCCTCGCCCGCTCGCGCACCAGCTCCGACCCCAAGCTGCGCCCCGTGTGGCGCGAGGAACTCCGGATGACCCGCACGCTCCCGGCTCTGGTTCTCGCGCTGCTCGCAGGCGCGGCGATCGTGCGCCCGGCGGGCGCCCAGAACGCCGTCACGCATGAGTTCGTCTTTCCGGCCGACCAGGTGACGCTTTCCCCCGTGCAGGGCGGAACGCGGGTCCGCGTCCGGGGCGGAACGGCGGAGCGCCTCGCGGGACGACCCGACCTGCCCGCCGTGCCCGAGGCGATCGACGTGCCCGTGGGATATCGCGTCGTGCGCGTCGAGGTGGCACAGCTCGAGACGCAGACGATCGCCGAGCACGTGAGCGTCGAGACCTCGCTGCAGATTCCGCTGAACGGCGGGCCCGAGCGCCGCTCGCTGCCGGATCCCGCGATCTACGCGAGCGCGAACTTCCTGCCCGAGTCGCCCGTCCGTTTCGGTTACGAGGGCTTCCAGCGGGATCGCAACGTTGCGTGGCTCATGGTGACGCCGGCGCGCTGGCAGCCGACGAGCGGCAGGCTCGAGCGCGTGAGTCGGCTGGTCGTCCGGCTCGTGCTGGCGCCGAGCGCGGCGCGACCGCTCGAGCGGTTGCGCGTCGTGCCGGAGTGGGAAGGCGCGCGCGGCGGCCCGTCGGCGCGGACGCTCGCGA
>DATJXF010000096.1:0-3982 GCA_035500415.1 Candidatus Acidiferrales bacterium
GCGACGAGCTCCACTACGTGCAGGGCGCTGCGGCCGCGGCCGGCGCCTCGTTCGTCCGGCCCGGCGCGGGCCCGCCCGCCTCGGTGTACCGGCGCGGATTCGCCGGACCGGGGCGTACGCTGCTCGCGTCGGCGCCGGGAGCGGCCGGCGCCGGCGCGTTCGCGATGCTTCCGTTCGTTGCGACGCCCGCCGAGGCCGCCGCGGTCCTCGCGGGCGAGGCCCTGCGGATCGAGCGACCACCGGTGGTCGCGATCCAGTTCCGGGGCGGGCCGCGTCCCGGCGTGGGCGGGGCCGAGATCGTGCTCCACCTGACACGCATGCTCGACCGCAGCGCGCACGGCGCGTTCCTCGAGTGCCGCGGGGAGCCGCTCGCAGCGCTGCCGATGGCGGAGCGCATCGCCCTCGCCTCGCTCGCACAGGGACGTCTCGGGGTGCGCGCCTGCGTGCTGCCGTCCGACGACGTGACGCGCGCCTACCTCGCCGAACGCGGGCGCGACGCGGACTGGCGGCGCTTCGACGCCGGGGACGGGGCCGCCGAGCGCACCCTCGAGCTCGACCTCGGCCGCATCGCGCCGGCGGAGCCACGCGAAGCGTGCGTGCGCGTGGGGGCGGAGGCGGAGGACGACGACCTGCGGCTGCTCGCGGCGGCGGCGGCTCGCGGTGCACGCCTCACCGGTGTCGAGGTCGTGGTGGGCGGCCGCGCGACGAGACGGGCGCTGGAGGAGGGCGGTGTGCTCGCGGCGCTCGAGTCCGCGGGCGCCGACGTCCGGGACGACGGCGAGGCGCGCGCGCAAACGCCGCTTGATCCCGGCTCGCTCGCTTGCGCCGACGAAGCCGAGGTGAGCGCCGGACGCGCGAAGCCGATCTCGGCGCCGGGGCTCGTCGCCTCGCTCGGCTTCGCCGTGCCGGTGCCCGAGCGGGAGTCGCGACGGCGCGAGGGCGCGGAGCTCGACCCCGCGGAGGTGCTCGGCCCGGGCGATGCGACCGGGGCCTTCGATCGCGGTACCGCGCCGGCGCCTCCGGAGCGCCCCGCGCCGCTTGAGGGCTCGCCTCGCGGCCTCGTGCTCGTGCACGCCGCCGGCGATCTGCCGGGTGAGCGCGTCCTCGCGTGGGGGCCGCGCGCGCAGGCACGCCGCGGTGATCCCGTGGCGCTCGCGGCGCTCGCGTTCGACGGGAACGTGGTGCCGCTCGCCGAAAGCTTCGGCCGCCTGCGCTGCGCGTTCGCGATCGCGAACGGACGGTGGGGCGAGGGCGCGCGTGACGAGGCGGTCGCGCGCGCGCTGGTCGCGCTCGGCGTCCGGGTCGTGCTGGCGCGCACGTTCGCGCCGGGCCACGCGCGCGTGCTCGCCGTGCACGGCATCCTGCCGCTCGCGTGGCGGCGGGACGTCGACGCCTCGCGCGTCGAGTCGTTCGACGAGCTCGAGCTGCCCGGGCTCGGCGAGGCGCCGCCGGGGACGCGCCGGCTCACCGTGCGCTCGCTCACGCGCGGGCAGGCCTTCGACGTCGACGTCGTCGTGTCCGCAGCCTGGCTCGAGCTTGCGCGCGCAGGCGGAGTCCTTTCGGCGCACGCGAACGAAGCGGCAGGGGTGTGACGTGCTCGTCGACCTCGCGCGGGTGCACGTGATCGCCGGCCGCGGCGGCAAGGGCTGCGTCAGCTTCCGGCGCGAGAAGTACGTGCCGAAGGGCGGGCCCGACGGCGGCGATGGCGGACGTGGCGGCGACGTCTGGCTCGAGGTTGACCCGCACGTGCGCACGCTGCTCGACTGCCGCGAGCAGCCGCGCTATCGCGCCACCGCGGGCGGCGCGGGCCAGGGCAGCAACCGGACCGGACGCGACGGTGACGATCTCGTGATCCGCGTTCCACGCGGCACGACGGTGAAGGACGCGGAGAGCGGGGCGGCGGTCGTCGATCTCACGCACGCGGGCGAGCGCTTCTGCGTCGCGCGCGGAGGCCGGGGCGGTCGGGGCAACGCCCGCTTCGCCACGGCGACGCACCAGGCCCCGCGGCGCGCGGACCCCGGCGGGGAGGGCGAGGAGCGCGAGCTGACGCTCGAGCTCAAGCTCATCGCCGACGTCGGGCTCGTCGGGCTGCCGAACGCGGGCAAGTCGACACTGCTCTCGCGCGTGACGCGCGCCCGCCCGAAGATCGCCGACTACCCGTTCACGACGCTCGAGCCCCACCTCGGGATCGCGGCGCTCGACGAGGCCCGCTCGTTCGTGCTCGCCGACCTGCCCGGCCTGATCGAGGGCGCGAGCGGCGGCCGCGGGCTCGGCCACCAGTTCCTGCGCCACGTCGAGCGCACGCGCGTGCTCGCGTTCGTGATCGACGCGTCGAGCGACGATCCGGCGGGCGCGCTGGCCGTGCTCGAACGCGAGGTCGAGGCCTACGGCATCGCGCTCGCGCAAAAGCCGCGCGTCGTCGTGCTCAGCAAGGCGGACCTTCTGCCGCCCGGGGAGCGTGAGCTTCGGCCCGCGAGCGTCGGGCTGCCGCAGGCCCGGCTGGTGAGCGCGCACAGCGGCGAGGGAATGCGCGACTTGCTCGAAGCGCTCTGGAGGCTGATTCTCACCGCCGAGGAGGAGCCGGACGATGGCGGATGACAGGCCACAGACGGGCCGCACCTTCGATGCCATGAACGCGCGAGGTCTCGCCGGCAAGCGCGACTACGTGCGCTCGCTCGAACAGCGGCGCGACGACGAGGCGCTCGGTCTGCTCGTCGAGTGCCTGAGCGACGAGTCATGGTACCTGCGCGACCTCGCCGAGAACGCGCTGTTGCGCGCGGGCGACCGGGCCGGCGAGGCGCTGCTGCCGGTCCTCGAGCAGGGGCTGTGGTTCACGCGCTCGAGCGCGGCGCGCGTGCTCGGCCGGCTCGGCTACCGCCCGGCCGCGGCGCCGTTGCTTCGCCTGTGCGCCGACATGAACGCAACCGTCGCGCAGGCCGCGGACACCGCGCTCTTCGACCTGGCCCATCGCGGCGGCTCGGTGCGGATCGCGTGGGAGCTCCACCGCGCCGGGACCGAGCGCCGGCGTTCGCTGCTCGAGCGGCTGGGTGCGCTCGACCGTCCGCTGCTCGAGCGGCTCGAGCGCATGCTGCGCAATGACGAACTGATGACCCGCGAAGACCCCGGCGACCTGCGCGACGACAGCATGCTCGTGCGTGCGAGCGAAGAGGGAGTCGAATGGGAGGTGCTCACCGGGCCCCCGGTGGCGCGTCCGGTCGTGGGCTCGGTGTCGGGCGGAGCAGGCGGCCGCTGAGCGCGGCCGCGGCGATCGTCGCCGAGCGGCCTGCGACGGCGCGGGCCATCGCGATCCAGGGTGCGCGACGCGGGACGCCCGAGTACCCTGCGGCGCTCCTCGACCTGCGCGATCCGCCCGCGAACGTCTACGTTCGCGGCGCGGCGGTTCCGGCGCCCGGACGCTGCGTCGCGATCGTCGGCTCGCGCGCGGCGAGCCCGTACGGCAGCGCCATGGCGACGCGGCTCGCGCGCGATCTCGCGGGGCTCGGGCTCACCATCGTGAGCGGGCTCGCGCGCGGCATCGACGCGGCCGCGCACCGGGGCGCGCTCGCCGCGGGTGGCCGCACCATCGCGGTCGTGCCCTCGGGGCTCGATCGCGTGACGCCGCCCTCGCACGATCCGCTGGCGGACGAGGTCGTGCGTGCCGGCACGCTGCTCTCGGAGATCGCATCGGGCCCGCCGTTCGGGCGCGGCGCGTTCGTCCGGCGCAATCGCCTGATCGCCGCGCTCGCCGCGGTGACGGTCGTGGTCGAGGCCTCGGAACGAAGCGGCGCGCTCGTCACCGCCGCGGTCGCACGCGAGCTCGGCCGGAATCTCGCCGCGGTGCCGGGCGACGTCGACCGGCCGACCGTCCGCGGCGTGCTCGAGCTGCTGCGCTCGGGCGCCCGCGTCTGCGCCGACGCGGGCGACGTGCTCGCGCTGCTGCCCGCCGTGCCGGCTCGCGAGGACGCGGGCGATGCGGCGCCGC
>DATJXF010000097.1:0-28406 GCA_035500415.1 Candidatus Acidiferrales bacterium
CGCGCGCGATGCGGGCCGGCTGCGCGTTCCCGTGCTCGCGGGCCCGATCGATCCCGGCGACGGCGTGCGTCCGCCGGCGGAACGCATTGCGAACACGCTGAGCCTCGATCCGAACACCTACGGCGCCGACGCCGCGCACGCGCGCGCGCGGCTCTCGCGCCTGCGCCGGCCGTTCGCATTCCCGCTCGCGGGCGAGCTCGCGGTCCGTGCCGGGCTGCCCGGCCGCATGCTCGCCATCGTCACGCGCGAGGCGCCCGGCGCGCTCGATCCGGCGGCGGTCTACGTGCTGCGCGAGGGCGACGCGCTCGACGTCGCGCGTGGCGACGCGCTCGCGCCCGCGCGCCTCGGGGCCGTTCTCGGCCGCATCGACCTGCTGCTGCCCGACCTGCGACCCTGAAAGCCGGGCCTGCCCGCTCGAGGGCCGCGCCAGCCCGCGCGAGGGCCGGGCGTGGCGGGCGCCCACCGCGCTGCCCGCCTCAGCTCCGGCCGAACTCGTCGCGCCCCGCGGCCTCCTCGGCGTGGTGCTTGATGACGCGCGCCTCGGCGATGAACACGACCTCCTCCGCGACGTTGGTCGCGAGATCGGCGATGCGCTCCAGGTTGCGCCCGACGAGCACGTAGGCCATGGACGCCTCGATCTCGGCGGGGTTCCTCACCATGCGCGCGAGCAGCTCCCCGAAGAGGTGGCGGTTGAGCGCGTCGACCTCGTCGTCGCGGCGCACGAGCCGCCGCGCCGAGTCCGCGTCGCGGCGCACGAACGCATCGAGCGCCTCGCGCAGCATCCCGGTCGCGCCGTCGACGAGCGAGCCGAGGTCGGAGAGCGGACGCACCGCGGGCAGCGCGATCAGGGTCTTCGCGCAGCCGGCGATGTTGACGGCGTGGTCGCCGACGCGCTCGAGGTCGTTCGAGATCTTGAGCGCCGAGGTGACGAGGCGCAGGTCGCCCGCGAGCGGCTGCTGGAGCGCCAGCAGCTCGATGCAGCGCTCCTCGATCTCGATCTCGAGCCGGTCGATCGCCTTGTCGTCGCGGAAGACCTCCTCGGCGAGCGGCGCGTCGCGGCGCTGGAGCGCCTCCACGGCCTTGCGGATGATGCGCTCCGCCAGGCCGCTCATGTGAAGGAGCTGCTGCTTCAGTTCGTCGATCTGCTGTTCGAAGTGGCGTTCCATGTCGTGCGCGGGATCAGCCGAATCGGCCCGTGATGTAGTCCTCGGTGAGCTGGCGGCGCGGGCTCGTGAACATCTGGCGCGTGTCGCCGTACTCGATGAGCTCGCCCTGCAGCATGAACGCGGTGCGGTCCGAGATGCGCGCCGCCTGCTGCATGTTGTGCGTGACGACGAGGATGGTGTATCGCGATTTGAGCCCGAGCACCAGCTCCTCGATGCGCGCGGTCGCGGTCGGATCGAGCGCGGACGCCGGCTCGTCCATGAGCAGCACCTCGGGCTCGACGGCCAGCGAACGCGCGATGCAGAGCCGCTGCTGCTGGCCGCCGGAGAGGGCGATCGCGGAGCGGTCGAGGCGGTCGCGCACCTCGTCCCAGAGCGCCGCGCGCCGCAGGCTGTCCTCGATGCGGATCTCCAGCTCGCCGCGGTCGCGGATGCCCAGCAACCGCAGCCCGAACGCCACGTTCTCGAAGATCGAACGCGGGAACGGGTTCGGGCGCTGGAACACCATCCCGACGCGGCGACGCAGGTCCACGACGTCGATCGCAGGGGACAGGATCGGCTCGTCGCCCAGCCGGAGCTCGCCCTCGGTGCGCACGCTGGCGATGAGATCGTTCATGCGGTTGAACGAGCGCAGCAGTGTGCTCTTGCCGCAACCCGAAGGACCGATGATCGCGGTGACGCTGTGCTCGGGGATCTCGAGCGAGACGTCCTGGATCGCGTGGTGCGCGCCGTAGTGCAGGTGGAAGTGCGCTGCCGACAGCTTGACGCGCGCGGCCGGGGCGTCCGGCTCGCCGCCGGTCGGGGCCCCCGGTGAAGCGGGGTCGGGCGGCGCCGGAAGCGGCGCGGAGGCGAGCGAGGGGCGCGGCGGCTGCGCCAAGGCGGGTCTCTCCGGGTTCCGGGTCTCGACGGTCATCGGATGCGCCTCGTCGTCCAGCGCGTCGCCGCCGCCAGCACCGCGATCATGAGGAACAGCACGAGCGCACCTGTCCACGCCTGCGCGTTCCAGTCGGGGTAGGGCGCGCGCGCGTAGTCGTAGATCATCATCGGCAGCGAGGCAATCGGCTGGTCGAGCCGCGTCGACCAGAAGCGGTTGCCGAGCGCGGTGAAGAGCAGCGGCGCGGTCTCGCCCGAGGCGCGCGCCACCGCGAGCAGCGCCGCGGTCGCGATGCCGCCGCGTGCGGCCGGCAGCACGATCTGCTGCACGACGCGCCAGCGCGGCGCGCCGAGCGCGAGCGCGGCGTGGCGGTAGGACTGCGGCACGAGCCGCACGACCTCCTCGGTCGAGCGCACGATCGTCGGCAGCATGAGGATGCCGAGCGCGAGCCCGCCCGCGAGCGCCGAGAAGTGTCCCATCGGCACGACGATGAGGCCGTAGACCGCGACGCCGACGACGATCGACGGCACGCCGCCCAGCACGTCCGCGACGTAGCGCAGCGCGCTGGCGAGACGGCTCTCGCCGAACTCCGCGAGGTAGACGCCCGCGCCGACGCCCACCGGAAGCGCGAATGCGGCCGCGAGCGCGATCAGGATGAGGGTGCCGACGATCGCATTCGCCATGCCGCCGCCCGGCTCGCCGACCGGCTTCGGCATGTGCACGAAGAATCCGGGCCTGAGCGCGGGCAGCCCGCGACCGACGAGCTGCGCGACGAGCAGCGCGATCGGCACGAGCAGCACGCCCGCCGCGGCCGCGCAGGCGCCGAGCGCCACCGCGTTGCGCACGCGGCGCTCCGTGCGCGAGCGGACCGCGCGCGGCGGCGCGAGGCCGTCACGCCGCGCCGGCGACATCGCGCCTGCCTCCCACGGCCCAGAGCACGAGCAGCCGTGCCAGGGCGTTGACGATCAGCGTGAGCACGAACAGCACGAGCGCGATCTCGACGAGCGAGGCGAGGTAGAGCTTGCCGGTCGCCTCGGTGAACTCGTTCGCGATGACGCTCGCCATCGTCGCGCCGGGCGCGAGCAGCGAGAGCGAGATGCGGCTGCTGTTGCCGATCACCATCGTGACGGCCATGGTCTCGCCGAGCGCTCGCCCGAGCGCGAGGACGACCGCGCCGAGGATGCCCGGGCGCGCCGCGTCGAGCGTCACCGCGAGCGCCTCGGCACGCGTCGCGCCGAGCGCGAGGGCGGCCTCGTTCATCGTACGCGGC
Source organism: Candidatus Acidiferrales bacterium (assembly GCA_035500415.1). Taxonomy (GTDB): domain Bacteria; phylum Eisenbacteria; class RBG-16-71-46; order RBG-16-71-46; family RBG-16-71-46; genus CAIXRL01. The sequence continues at coordinate 3,308 of DATJXF010000097.1, forward strand.
ATCGAGCGCAGGATCTGGCGCGAGATCGCGGTCACGGTCGGCACGACCATGATCGCGAGCACGATGCCGGCGTTGAGCACGCCGAGGCCGAAGGGGAAGCCCTGGAACAGGGGCAGGAAGCCGAGATGCGCGATCAGCCAGGGCTCCAATGCGGAACGTAACCACGGCGCGAGGACGAACATGCCCCACACGCCGAAGACGATGCTGGGAATGGACGCGAGCAGCTCGATCACGAACGCGACGCCCTCGCCGATCGCGGGCGGCGCGAGCTCGGCGAGGAACGCGGAGGCGCCGACGCCGATCGGCACCGCGAGCAGCATCGCGATCCCCGAGGTGACCAGCGTGCCCCAGACGTAGGGCAGCGCGCCGTAGTGGTCGGCGATCGGATCCCACTGCGTGCCGACGAGGAAATGCCAGCCGAACGCCCGGATCGACGGCGCCGCGCCGCGCGCGCACTCGACCACGATGAGCGCGGCGACGGCGAGCACGGCGAAGCCGAGCGCCTGCAGCACGACGCGGTAGACGTCGTCCGGGTGGACGGGCCCGCGGCGCGCGACGGGGCGAGCGCTCGCGGACCACGGCGTCGTGAGGTGGCCGGAGCTCACGTCAGGCGACCTCCGGCCCGCCCGCTCAACCCTTCACCGCGACGAGCCTGCGGCCGCCGCTTGAGAGCAGCTTGAGCGTGGCCTCGTTCACGCGCACGACCGCGTCAGGCAGCCGCGCGTACTCGAGCGCCTCGGCGTACTCCTGTCCGTCGTGGATCGCCCAGTCGAGGAAGTCGGCGAGCTGGCGTGCGCGCGTCGCGTCCTTGGTGTCCTGGTAGACCAGCAGGAACGTCAGGCCCGCGATCGGCCACGCATCGGGCGAGGCGGAGTTGACGATTGGCGCACGCACGTCCTTCGCGAGCTGCGCGGCGGCGCCGTTCACCGCGGCCACCGTCGACGCGAGCGAGGGCTCGACGTATTGGCCGGCGCGGTTGCGCACCAGCGCGATCGGAAGCTGGTTCTGCCTGGCGTACGCGAGCTCGACGTAGCCGATCGCACCGGGCGTCTGCTTCACGACGCCGGAGACGCCGTCGTTGCCCTTGCCGCCGACGCCGGAGGGCCAGCTCACGGACGTGCCCGCGCCCACGAGCTCCTTCCATGCGGTGCTGACCGCCGCGAGGTAGCTCGTGAAGATGTTGGTCGTGCCGCTGCCGTCGGAGCGGTGCACGGCGAGGATGGGAGCCGCCGGCAGCGACACGCCCGGATTGGCCGCCACGATGCGGCGGTCGTTCCACGAGGTGATCTTGCCCAGGTAGATACCGGCCACGAGCTCCGGCGTGAGGTGCAACGTGCCGTTGAATCCGGGCAGGTCGTAGGCGAGCACGACGGCGCCCGCGACGGTCGGAATGTGGAGCACGCGTCGCGGCATGTCCTTGAGCTGCGCGTCCGAGAGCGCCGCATCGCTCGCGCCGAAGTCGACGGTGCCGGCCTTGACCTGCTGGATGCCGGCACCGCTGCCGATCGCCTGGTAGTTGATCTCGACGCCCTTCTTCTCGTGGTAGGCGTCGAACCACTTCGAGTAGAGCGGATAGGGGAACGTGGCGCCGGCGCCCGTCAGCGTCTGGGCGCCCGCGGCGCCCGCGACGACGAGCAGCGCGGCGAGCGTTGCAGCGAGGCGCGCGAAGGATTTCGTGGAGGGCATCGTTCGATTCCTCTCGATTCGGGCGGTGGGGGCGTCAGGACTGCGGCTTCGAGAACTTCCAGAAGAGCGTGATGCGGGCCTGCAGGTCGTGGTGGGGCGGTACGACCGCGTTCCCGCGGGCGACGTACTGCATCGCCTCGAAGTTGGGCATGATGTGGATGTCCTTCGCGGCCTGCCAGTCGAGCCCCGCGATCCAGAGCTGCTGATCGACGCGGTTCACGAGGTTGCGATCCGGCTGCCAGAAGTCGACGCGCGCGAACGCGGCGAGCTGGTCGGTCGAGGCCCAGCGCGCGAACACCGAGTTCCCGATCGCGTCCTGATACGTCCCGACGGGCTTGTGCGCGATCTGGTCGAAGCCTTCGTACCCGACCGCGCCGTGCGGCAGATCCCAGCCGGCGAACAGCTTGTAGGTCGCGTGGTCCTTGCCGTTGAAGATGTTCTCGTAGTCGACGTACGGCTCGAGGTGCAGGTCGCGCCAGCGCACCGGCAGCGCGACGTAGGTGCGCTTGTCGCGGTTGGTCTCGGGCTTCTGGCCGCTGCCGTCGCCGATCATCACGGTGTAGCCGACGACGTGCTGCGCGTCGAAGAAGCCCTTCAGCTCGGCGCCGAGGTCGGCGGACGGCGCGATCCCGCGAAAGTCACCGATCGTCTTTTCGATCGAGCGGTAGCTCCAGAACTCCTCGGCGTTCTCCCACGTCGGCGTGGACATCAATCCGAAGAAGCCGTCCGCGCGCGGCAGGAGCGAGCGCGCCTGCAGGTACGCCGCCTTCACCGCGACGCCGATCTTGCCGTCCGACGTCAGCGACTTGCCGTCGGCCTCGAGGCGGAAGCGGCTCGAGTACTTGATGGAGAGATCGTTGTCGACCTGAAAGTAGACGCGGCGGATCTGGAAGCCGTTCAGGTCGCGTCCGATGACGTTCTTGCCGTCGATGTTGGTCTGCGCGGAATCGTTCCCGGCGGCATCGTAGGCATGGTGCGGATTGCCGGCGAGGTTGTCGTACCAGTCTCCGAACATGTAGCCGCTGATGCGGCCGCGCGGGAAGTCCGGCGGCGTGGACGTGGTCTGCGCGCGGGCCGCGAACGGGGCGGCGAGCAGCGCGAGCGCGAAGCAGCCGAGCAGCGTTGCGGCGCGTGCGTTCATGGGGCGGTGTTTCCCTCCGGCGTGGCGTTGGGGGTCGGGTTGCGGCGCGATCTCCTGGTCTCCAGCGCGCGACGGCGAGCTGCGCTCACCGTCGCGCCGTGGTCGATGCCCGCGGCGAGCAGCGCGCCCGCCCAGCTGCCCCAGAGGCGCCGGGCGCGCGCGTAGAGCGCGGGGCTGACGACGTGCACGCGGAACAGGCCGCCGGCGCGGGCGGCCGCGCGGATCTGGTTCATGACCTCTTCCGGCGTGGCGAGCGGGGGACGGCCGCGGCGGCGCGCCGGTGTCCGCACGGGGGGATCGTACGGACCACGGCCGCGCGCCGCGGCGAATGCGATCGTCTCGCTGGACGACGTGGAGCTCGGGGACATGGCAGACCTCGGCGCGTGAGAGGGAATCGGAGCCTTCGGGGCGCCTGCGAATCCGCGCGCAGTCTGCGGGCCGGGTGTTACGGCAACATGAACGCGGCGTGAAACCGCGCTTACGAGCGAAGCCCGCTTCCGGGCGGCGAATCGCGGGGCGCCGGGCGGCGCCCCCCGTCGGGCTCAGCCCCGCGGCAGCTCGAATCGGAACGTGCTGCCCTCGCCGGGCATGCTGCGCACCGACACCTCGCCGCCGTGGAGCGCCATGACGTGCTTCACGATCGAGAGCCCGAGGCCCGTTCCGCCCTTTTCGCGCGAGCGCGCCTTGTCGAGCCGGTAGAAGCGCTCGAAGACGCGCGGCTGCTCCTCGATCGGGATGCCCGGGCCGGTGTCCTCGACCTCGCACCACGCGAGCGCCGCGTCGGCGCCGGCGCGCACGGTCACGCTGCCGCGCTCGGTGTACTTGACCGCGTTGTCGATCAGGTTCGCGACCACCTGTTCGATCCGTACGCGGTCGGCGTGGAGCTCGATCGGCCCGCCGGGCTCGAGCACGAGCGCGAGCCCCGCGGCCTCGGCGCGCTCGCGGCACGCACCGAGCTGCTGCGCGAGCACCTCGCGCAGCTCGAAGCGCGTGCGGCGCAGGTCGGCCTCGGGCCGCTCGAGCTGCGCGAGCGAGAGCAGGTCGTCGACGAGCGCCTGAAGCCGCTCGGCCTGATCGCGGATCACGCGCACGAAGCGCTCGCGGTGCTCGACGTCGTCGAGGCCGCCGTCGAGCAGTGTCTCGGCGTAGCCGCGCAGCGACGTGAGCGGCGTGCGCAGCTCGTGCGAGACGTTCGCGACGAAGTCCTGCCGCATGCGGTTCACGGTCTCGGCGTCGGTGAGATCGTGCAGCACGAGCAGCGCGGCGCCGCCGTCGTCGGCGAGCGGCGTCGCGCTCGCGCGCACGAAGCGCGGGCGCGGCGACCACAGCCGCAGGTCGGCGTCGAGGCCGCGACGCTCCGTGCGCGCGCGGCGCAGCAGGTCGTCGATTTCGGGCGCGCGCACGAACTCGGCGAGCGGCGTGCCCGGCGCCGCCGGACGCGGCGCGCCGAGGATGTCCGCGAGCCGGTGATTGCACTGCGCGATGCGGTTCTCCGCATCGAGCAGCGCGACGCCATCCGTCATGTGCGCGAGGATGTGCTCGCGCTCGTCACGCTCGCGCGCGAGCGCTTCGAGCCGCGAACGCTGCTCGGCGGCCATGCGGTTGAGCGCGGCGCCGAGCCGGCCGATCTCGTCGTCGGGCCGCTCGAGCGCGCGGACGTCCGCGTCGCCCGTGCCGAGGCTCGCGGCGACGCGCTGAAGCGCCCTCACGCGGGCCGACGCCCGGGCGCGGCGGCGCAGCAGCAGGACCGTGACGAGCAGCAGCGCGACGGCGGCCGCGACCAGTGCGCGCGTCACGGCGGCGGGCAACTCAGCCCCCGTGGGCGAACTTGTAGCCCGCGCCGGTGACCGTCTCGATCAGCGGGCGCTCTTCGCCCAGCTTCATCCGCAGCCGGCGCACGTGGACGTCGACGGTGCGCGTCTCGCCGAGGTAGTCGTAGCCCCAGACCTTGCGCAGCAGCTCGTCGCGGGAGACGACGCGGCCGGGATGGCGCGCGAGGAAGGCGAGCAGGTCGAACTCGCGCGGCGTGAGCGCGAGCCGCCGCCCGGCGACGTGCGCCTCGCGCGCGTCGAAGTCGATGCGCAGCGGTCCGCGCTCGAGCGCGTGCCCGGCGCGCGCGGGTCGCGCCCGGCGCAGCAGCGCGCCGATGCGCGCGATGAGCTCGCGCGGGCTGAACGGCTTGGTGAGGTAGTCGTCCGCGCCGTGCTCGAAGCCGAGCAGCTTGTCCATCTCGGCGCCGCGCGCGGTGAGCACGACGACGGGCAGATCCGCGGTCGCGGGCTCGCCGCGCACCTCGCGCAGGACCTCGAGCCCGTTGCGGCCGGGCAGCATGAGGTCGAGCACGACCGCGTCGGGCCGCGACGCGAACAGTCCCTCGAGGCCCTCTTCGCCGTCGGCGAACGCTGCGACGCGGTAGCCGGCGCGCTCGAGGTTGTAGCGCAGGAGGTCGCGAATCTCCTTCTCATCCTCGATCACCATCACGAGGTCGCTCATGGGACCCTCCGCGGCGATGCTACGGGGCACGCGCGCGCAGGGTCAATCGGACGCGCGGCGATGTGGCAACGCGGCGGGCGTGAGGTAAGGTGCGCGCCGTTTCCGCGAGGCCACGACCATCATGCCGCCGCATGCCGAAGCCCCCGTCGCCGTGAGCCGCCTGGGACCGTCCGACGCCCCCGAGGCCGCGGCGTTCCTCGACGCCGATCCGGTGCTCAACGTGTACCTGCACGCGCTCGTGCTGCGCGACGCGCTCGGACGGCCGCGCGACGAATGGTGGGGCGCGCGGCGCGACGGCCGCCTGACCGCGCTCGTCTTCCTCGGCGCGCACTCGGGCGCGGTGCTGCCCGCGGGCACCGATCGCGAGGCGCTGCACGAGCTGGGCGCGGCGACGGCGCCGCGGCGTGCGGCGCTGCCGCCGCGCTTCCAGGTGATCGGCACGCGCGCCGCCGTGGCCGCGCTGCGCGTGCACTTTCCGGGCCCGGAGTTCACGCCGAGGCTCGAGCGCGATCAGCGCTACCTCGTGGTTTCATCGGATGCGCTCGCGCGCTTCGAACGGCTGCCGGAGCTGCGCGCCGCGCGCCCCGAGGACCACGCGCTCGTCTACGAGAGCGGCGCGGCGCTGCGCGCCGAGGAGCTGCTCGAGGATCCGCGCGAGATCGACCCGGTGGCCTACGCGCGGCGCGTCGAGGAGGACTGTCGCGACGGCCACACCTACGTGTGGCGCGACGTGCGCGGGCTGGTGTTCCGCGCCAGCGTGAGCGCGCGGACGCCGTTCGCGGCGCAGGTCGCGGGCGTCTACACGCCGCCGGCGCTGCGCAACCAGGGGATCGCGCGCCGCGGGCTCTCGGAGCTGTGCGCGCGGCTCTTCGAGCGCTCGCAGGCGGTCTGCCTGTTCGTGAACGACGTCAACGCGCCGGCGCTCGCGCTCTACCGGCGGCTGGGCTTCGTCGAGCACGCGGAATGGGCCTCGGCGTTCTTCGAGCCGCCGCTGCGTTGAAAAGGCGCCGCGGCGGCCCGGGCCCGGCCGCAACGCGCGCCCGCGGCATTCACCCGTTGGAACCTAACGGGTGAGCGCCCGCGCCACGCCCGCGAGCCCGTCCTCGAGCGGTTCGATCCCGGGCGCGCCGTGCGCGAACGCGCGCCGCAGTCGCGCCGGAGTCTCCGCGTTCACGAGCCAGAAGAGCCGCACGTCGCGCCACGACGGCTCGTGCCGCCTGAGCCAGAGCGGCAGCGCGAGATCGAGCGAAACGACATCGCCGACGATCGCGTCGGGCGCCTCCTCGCGCAGGATCGCCTCGTAGTGCGGGCGCGCGACGTCGATCGCGAGGCCACCCAGTTCGAACGGCCGGGCCCCGCCGGGATCGAGCACGTGCTTGCGCGCGTCGCCGCGCAGCCGGAGCGCGCCGGGCTCGCGGCGCGGATGCGTCGTGTGCGGCAGTCCCGCGTGGGCGAACCAGCGCGCGAGCTTTTCGCCCGTCGAGTTCGACACCACGACGATCTCGGCGCCGGCCGCGAGCAGCGTGCGCCCCGCGGCGACCGCGCCGGCCAGCACGCCGGGCCCGCGGGTCGCCTCGACGCTGGCGACCGCGGCCAGGTGCGCCCGCACGCCGAGCGTTTCGAGCGAGCCCTCGCGCGCGATCGCGCCCGCGACGAGCGCCGCGGCCAGCGGATCCTCTCCCACGTGCGCGGCGATCCAGTGGAGCAGCGCGCTGTGCGCGGCGAACGCGTCCTCATCGCCGAACGCGGAGATCCGCCCTGCGTTCGCCCAGCCCCAGCGCCCGGGTTCGGCGGCCGCCACCGAGCGCGCCCGCGCGATCCACGCGCGCGCCGCGTCGGCCCCGCCCTCGGGCACGCACGCGACGAGCGCCTCGTCCAGCCGCACGCCCTGCACGCGGGCCTCCGCCACCGGATCGGTCCACACGCCGTCGAAGTCGCTGAGGAGCTTCATGCCTCGCTCCTAGCATGCGCGCGCCGCCTGGGACAAGCCTGCGTCAGGAGCGCGTGCGCGGAAGCGGTTTCGCTTGACCGCGCGCGCGGCGATTGGCACGTTGCGGTTCGCTCCCCTCCGGGATTCATGGACGAACACCGACGCGCATTTCGGGAGATCACCGTGAGACACTTGCCCGCTCTCTGCGCGGCGCTGCTGCTTTTCGGCGCCGCCCCCGCCTCGGCGCAGCTCTACGGCCAGATGACCGGCGCCGTGCCGCTCGCCGTCGATCAGCGACAGTTCGGCGCGAGCGTCGGCTTCACGAGCTCGCAGCTCGAGGTGCTCGGCCAGTTGCGGCTGTGCTTCTACCCCAACCTCGACTTCGGCTTTCACGGCGGGCTCACGCGCGTCGATCTCGGGCCCAGCAGCCGCACCGCGGTCGAGATGGGCACCGACTTCAAGACGCTCGTTCACGCGCGCACCGAGAACTTCCCGGCCGATCTCGCGCTCGGCGCCGCGATCGGCATCACGAGCGCCGACGGCTACGACCTGCTCTCCCTGGGGCCGCTCGTGGTCGCGAGCCGGACGTACGCAATGGGGACCAACGCCAACATCACGCCGTACGCCGGCGCCGTGCTGATGTTCACGCGCGCGGATCTTTCGGCGCAGAACTCGACCAACGTCTCGCTGCCGCTGCGCTTCGGCGTTCAGTACGCGCCGGCCGCCGACTTCCGGCTCTGCGCCGAGCTGCAGGCGGCGATCAACAACCAGATCAGCGACAACCCCAAGTTCGTTCTGGGCGCGAACTTCCCGTTCTAGCCCGAAACCGCATCTGACACCGGGTTGTCGTCCGCGCCCACACCGATCGACAAGCCATTGCTCCACTGCGAGTTGGCGCTCGCCGCAATGGACACTTGTCCACCCTCCGGGCCGCTGCTAGCCTGTCCCGCTCTCGCCGAACAGCGTTCGACGCGGCCGCGGCGATGAGCCTGGGCAGGCACCACAAACTCAACGACAACATGAGCTTATTGGCTCCGCCCGATGCGGGCCGGCGGCGCCAGCCGGACATCTTTCTGGTCTCGCGCGCCCGCTGTGAGCAACCTGTGGAGGAATCACCCCGGAACGATCGCTATCACCTGTGACGGCTTTCGTTTACAGCAGTTGCAGCGCGTGTGGACAAGTCCTCATCAAGCTTTCCACAACCTCCCCTTCCACGGGGCCGCGCCCGCATCAGGAACGAGTTCCCGCGGCAAGGCGCCCTGTGGACAAATGTGCGACCCATCTCTGCAAGGACCGTAGAAATGGCCGTCCAGCCAGAGCTACCGGAGGAGCAGACGCGTCTCTGGGAGCAGGTCCTGCTGTCCGTGAAGAGCCGACTCGGAAGTCACCAGGCGTTCGACACCTGGTTTCGCCCCATCGTGGCGCTCGAGCTCAGCCCCCACGCAGTGGATCTCGAGGTTCCCAACGCGTTTTTCGTCGACTGGATTCACGAGCATCACCTGGCCGCGTTGCGCGGAGCGCTCCACGAGGTGATGCGCGCCCACCCTGACATTCGTTTCAGCCCTCGCGAGCCCGCGGCGCTGCCGCCGGCGCCCGCACCCGCTCCGGCGCCGCTGCCGGAAGCGCGTGCGAGCGTTTCGCCGGCAGCGCCTTCCCCCGGCGGCCGCCTGTGGCTCGAAAGCCAGCTCAACCCGCGACTCACGTTCGATTCGTTCGTGGTCGGCGGCAGCAACCGCTTCACGCAGGCCGCGTGCCTCGCCGTCTCCGAGCAGCCGGGCTCGGTCTACAACCCGCTGTTCATCTTCGGTGGTTCGGGGCTCGGCAAGACGCACCTGCTGCACGCCGTGGGGCACGCGGTGAAGAAGGCGCGACCGGAATCACGGGTGCACTACGTGCCGGCCGAGCGCTTCACGAACGAGATGATCTTCGCGATCCAGCACGGCCAGACGCTCGCGTTCCGCAACAAGTACCGCAACGTGGACGTGCTGCTCATCGACGACGTGCAGTTCCTCGCCGGCAAGGAGAGCACCCAGGAGGAGTTCTTCTACACGTTCAACGCGCTGCGCGACTGCCACCGCCAGATCGTGGTGACGGCCGACAAGGCGCCGAAGGACATCGAAGGGCTCGAGGAGCGGCTCATCTCGCGCTTCAACCAGGGGCTCATCGCCGACATCAAGCAGCCGGACCTCGAGACGCGCATCGCGATCCTGCGCAATCGCTGTGCACTCGAAGGCGCCGGGACGCGGTTGCAGGACGACGTGCTGCTGCTGCTCGCGGATCGAATCCGCGGAAACGTTCGGGACCTGGAAGGCTGCCTCGTTCGACTCCTCGCGGTGGCCTCGCTCACGCACCAGGACATCACGCTCGATCTGGCCGAGGAGGTGCTCACGCAGTACGTGGGCACCGAGCCGGACCACCTCACTCCCGAACGGATCCTCGGCGCGGTCTCGGAGCGTTTCGGCGTCAAGACCGACGCGCTCCTGGGGCAGCGGCGCACGGCGGTGGTGGCGCTGCCGCGCCAGGTGGCGATGTACCTGATGCGGCAGCTCACCGACCTTTCGCTCGCCGAGATCGGCCGCTTCTGCGGCGGCCGCGATCACACGACAGTGCTCTACGCGTGCGACAAGATCGGCGGCCGGATCAACGCGGAGGAGTCGTTCCGCGACAAGGTGAACCTGCTCATCTCCACACTCGCTTCGGGATGAGCCGTGCAGCACCTGTGGATGGATGGGGAGAGCGTGGTGGACAAGTCCTGCCGTGCCGGTCGCTGTGGACAGTTCGCCCGTTTTCCCCACCCTCGGCCGCACCGCCAAACCCGCCCGTGCAGCGAGCTTGGGCAGCGCTCGACGACGATCTCCACAGAATCCACCGTTCCTACTACTACTAGCCTTTTTATTTATTGAAAGACAAGAGGTTAGAAGCCGTCTGCCGGGCGGGAAATCGCTTGCGGCCAATCACGCCCCCGCCTATGATGCAGCGGCCTGCCCTCCGCCCCCAGCCGCACCCGTCCACGGCGGCGGAAGCCGCAGTCCGACTTGAACTTCCTACCCGTCAGGGAGTGACCGAATGGACCTCGCCATCCAGCAGGGTGAGCTCCTGACCATCCAGCAAAGCGACCTGCTCTTCGCGGCCGGGCGCGCGCTCGGCTCGGTGCCGCAGAAGAGCACCCAGCCGCTGCTCACCTGCCTGCTGCTCGAGGCGGACAAGAACAGCCTGCGCGTGACCGGAACCGACCTCGAGGTGACGACCTCGGTTGCGGTGCCGTGCAACCTGCGCGCGCCCGCCCGGGTGGCCGTCAACGCGCGCCACTTCCACGACGTCGTGCGCAAGATGCCGCGCGGGCCCGTGACGCTGTCGCAGGCGGGCAATCAGTGCGAGCTGCGCTACGGCGACGGCAAGGGCTGGTCGCGCTTTCCGCTCCAGAGGCCGGAGGAGTTTCCGCGGCTTCCCGAGCTCAAGGGCAACCTGCGCATCCAGCTCGAAGGCGACGTGCTCGCGCGCATGATCGAGCGCACGGGCTACGCGACCTCCGACGAGCCGGCGCGTCCGCAGCTCAACGGCATCCTCGTCCACGGCAGCGAGAAGCACGTGACGTTCGCCGCGACCGACGGCCACCGGCTGGCGCGCTCGACGCGCAAGGGCGCGTTCGGCGACCTCGATCGCGAGGGCGTGATCGTGCCCGGCCGCGTGCTTGCCTCCGTCGCCAAGTTCGCGACCGAGGCGACGAGCCCCGTCGAGATCCGCATCGCCGACGGCCGCAACCACGTCGGCTTCGCGACCCAGGTCGGTGAGTACCAGGTGCAGGTGTTCGCGCGGCTGATCGACGGGCCGTATCCCAACTACGAGCAGGTGGTGCCCAAGGACAATCCGCGCGAGCTCCACGTGTCGCGCACCGATCTCATCGAGGCGGTCGACATCGTCGCCTCGCACGCCGACGCGAACACGCAGCAGATCCGCTTCTCGCTGCGTGGCGGAAAGTTCGCGGTGTCGTCGGCGACCGCCGACTTCGGCGCCGGCGAGCAGTCGGTCGAAGCCGAGTACAAGGGCGAGGACATGGAGATCGGGTACAACGCGAAGTACCTGCTCCAGATCCTGCGCAACATCCCGACGGAACGGGTGGTGTTCCGGCTCAAGACCGCGCTGTCCGCCGGCGTCATCGAGCCGCTGGGCGCGCTGCCGCAGCCCGAAGAGGATCTGCTCTGCCTCATCATGCCGCTGCGGCTGCCGGACGCCGCGGGATGAGCATGGATGCGCTCGCGTCCATCCTTCCGGGCCTCATGCAGAAGCTCGGCCTGGAGGCAGGGACGAGAGGTTGGCGCGCCGTGACCGAGTGGCCGGCGCTGGCGGGAGAGCGCATCGCGCGGCGGACGCGCGCGACGGGCTTCCGCGACGGGGTCGTGACGGTGGAGGTCGACGGATCGGCCTGGATGCACGAGCTCAGTTTCCTCGAGCCCGAGCTCGTGCGGCGAGCGAACCAGCTTCTCGGCGCCGGCACCGTGCGCGGAGTGCGGTTCGTTCTGGCACGCGGAGGGATCCAGCGATGAGCACGACGGAAGGAGAAGCCACCTTGTCGGAAGACCAGAAGGGCCACCACTACGACGCCACCAGCATTACCGTGCTCGAGGGCCTCGAGGCGGTGCGCAAGCGGCCCGCGATGTACATCGGCGACACGAACGTGCGCGGGCTGCACCACCTGATCTGGGAGGTGGTCGACAACTCGGTCGACGAGGCGCTGGCGGGCTTCTGCACCGAGATCAGCGTCACGATCGAGGCCGACGACAGCATCACGGTGCGCGACAACGGACGCGGCATCCCGGTCGACATCCACGCGACCACCAAGAAGCCGGCGCTCGAAGTGGTGATGACGACGCTGCACGCGGGCGGCAAGTTCGACAGCGAGAGCTACAAGGTCTCGGGCGGGCTGCACGGCGTCGGCGTCTCGGTCGTCAACGCGCTCTCGTCGTCGTGCTGGGTCGAGGTGCTGCGCGACGGCAAGGTCTACCGCCAGTCGTACCAGGCCGGCATTCCGACCGGGCCGATGGAGACGCAGCCCGCCGACAAGCGCGACAAGGGCGCCGGCACGACGGTGCACTTCAAGCCGGACGCGTCGATCTTCGATCAGACGACGTTCCACTGGGACACCGTCGCCGCGCGCCTGCGCGAGCTCGCGTTCCTGAACAGCGGGCTGCTGATCCACCTGAAGGACGAGGGCAGCGGCAAGTCCGCCGACTACGTCTACAAGGGCGGCATCGTCGAGTTCGTGAAGTACCTGAACCACGCCAAGGAGACGCTGCACGGCAAGCCCGTCGTCTTCTCGCGCGAGCGCGACAACGTCTCGGTCGAGGTCGCGTTCCAGTACAACGACGGCTACGCCGAGCAGCTGCTGTCGTTCGTCAACAACATCAACACGATCGAGGGTGGCACCCACGTCGGCGGCTTCCGCTCGGCGCTCACGCGCACGCTGATCAACTACGCGAGCCGCGAGGGCCTGACCAAGAACGTCAAATCGGAGATCTCGGGCGAGGACGTGCGCGAGGGCCTCACCGCGGTCATCTCGGTCAAGATGCAGAACCCGCAGTTCGAGGGCCAGACCAAGACCAAGCTCGGCAACAACGAGATCAAGGGCGCGGTCGAGACCGTGGTCGGCGAGGGACTGCGCGAGTTCTTCGACGAGAACCCGCCGGTCGCGCGCAAGATCGTCGAGAAGATGATCTCCGCCGCCCGTGCGCGCGAAGCGGCGCGCAAGGCGCGCGATCTCGCGCGGCGCAAGACGATCCTCGACGGCGGCGCGCTGCCTGGCAAGCTCGCCGACTGCGCGTGGGACGACCCGGAGCAGTGCGAGCTCTACATCGTCGAGGGCGACTCGGCGGGCGGCAGCGCGAAGCAGGGCCGCGACCGCCGCTTCCAGGCGATCCTGCCGATCCGCGGCAAGATCCTGAACGTCGAGAAGGCGCGCATCGACAAGATCCTCGCGAACGAGGAGATCCGCAGCATCATCACCGCGCTCGGCGCGGGCGTGAAGGAGGAGTTCGACCTCACGAAGCTGCGTTACCACCGCATCATCTTGATGGCCGACGCCGACGTCGACGGCGCGCACATCCGCACGCTGCTGCTCACGTTCCTGTTCCGCGAGCTCAAGCCGCTCGTGGACGCGGGCCACGTCTACATCGCGCAGCCGCCGCTTTACCTCGTCAAGTCGGGCAAGGACGAGGTCTACTGCTTCGACGAGCGCGAACGCGAGGACGCGATCGCGCGCATCGGCAAGAAGAACGTGCAGGTGCAGCGCTACAAGGGCCTCGGCGAGATGAACCCCGAGCAGCTCTGGCGCACGACGATGAACCCCGAGACGCGCACGCTCGTGCGCGTCAACACCGAGGACGCGGTCGAGGCCGATCGCATCTTCACGATCCTCATGGGAGAGCAGGTCGAGCCGCGCCGGCAGTTCATCGAAGAGAACGCCCTGGCGGTCAAGAACCTGGACGTGTGATGCGACCTTTCCGGCCGCTGCTCGCACCCGCCCTCGCCGCGCTCGCCCTGCTCGCGGCCTCGACCGCCGGCGCGTGGTCGCGCCCCGAGCTCGACCTCTCGTTCGGCCAGTCGTTCGGACCCGACGGGCAGCCCTCGGGCGGCGGCACCTCGATCGCGTTCGCGCCGATGTGGCCGGCCGGCGATCGCACGCGCTTCGGCGTCAGCCTGTTCGCGGACGACATCGGCAGCACGATCGTCCCGCTCACCGATCTGAACTCGGGACAGTACCTCGGCCTGTCGGCTTCGCTCCACCGCTGGACCTGGGGCGCGGCCTGGCGCGGCGACGTCGTCGCGCTACGGCGCCCCCACTGGAGCTCGAGCCTGCGCGGCGAGTGGGGCTGGTGGCGGATCGAGGACGACACGCGCGGCACGATCCTGGGCGCCACGAGCGCGATCGGCGTCGGCGCGGGCCTCGAGGCGCGCCGGCGGTTCGCCGAAGGCCACGACATCGGCTTCAACGTGAATTACCGCCAGCTCTTCGACGCCCGCGAGTCCAACGGCCGCCATCCGTGGCATTACGCCACGGCCGCGGTCGAGTGGTGCTGGTCGGGCCGTGCCCACTCGACGGCGCCCTGACGTCACGGCGCCCCGGCCGCAGGACGCGGCCGGCCGAATCCTCCATCACCGACACGGAAGGTGGACGACATGGCTTTGAACGATCGCACGAAGATCGTCGACATGAACATCGAAGACGAGATGAAGACCAGCTACATCAACTACTCGATGTCGGTCATCGTCTCGCGCGCGCTGCCCGACGTCCGCGACGGCCTCAAGCCCTCGCAGCGCCGCATCCTCGTCGCGATGAACGACCTGAACCTCGCGCCCGGCCGCGGCTACCGCAAGTGCGCGAAGATCGCCGGCGACACGTCGGGCAACTACCACCCGCACGGTGAGGGCGTCGTCTACCCGACGCTCGTCCGCCTCGCGCAGGACTGGGTGATGCGGTATCCGCTCGTCGACGGCCAGGGCAACTTCGGCTCGATCGACGGCGACGCCCCCGCGGCGATGCGCTACACCGAAGCGCGCCTCACCGCGCTCGCGATGGAGATGCTGGCGGACCTCGAGAAGAACACCGTCGATTTCCGTCCCAACTACGACGAGACGCGCGAAGAGCCCTCCGTGCTCACCGCGGTCGTGCCGAACCTACTCGTCAACGGCTGCTCGGGCATCGCGGTCGGCATGGCGACCGAGGTGCCGCCGCACAACCTGCGCGAGATCTGCGACGCGATCGTCGCGATCATCGAGCGCCCCGAGCTCCCGACCGACGAGCTGCTCCGCATCGTGAGCGGCCCCGACTTTCCGACGGGCGGCATCATCTACGGCACGCAGGGCATCCGCGACTGCTACCTGACCGGCCGCGGAATCATGAAGGTGCGCGCGCGCGTGCAGGTCGAGGAGGGCAAGGCCGGCCGCATGAGCCTCGTCGCGACCCAGATCCCGTTCCAGGTCAACAAGGCGTCGCTGCTCGAGAAGATCGCGGAGATGGTCCGCGAGGGGAAGATCGCGGGCATCAGCGACCTGCGCGACGAGTCCGACCGCGACGGCATGCGCATCGTCATCGAGCTCAAGAAGGACGCGAACCCCAAGGTCGTCCTCAACCAGCTCTTCGTCCACACGCCGCTGCAGACCAGCATCGGTGCCATCCTGCTCGCGCTCGTCGACAACCGGCCCCAGGTCCTGACGCTGCGTGCGCTGCTCGACCAGTACGTGCGCCATCGGCGCGAGGTCGTGCGGCGTCGTACCGAGTTCGACCTCGCCGAGGCCGAGCGCCGGGCCCACGTGCTCGAGGGCCTCAAGATCGCGCTCGACCACCTCGATGCGGTCATCGCGCTCATCCGGCGCTCGCGCGATCCCGAGACCGCGCGCGGCGGCCTCATGACCGAGTTCAAGCTGAGCGAGATCCAGGCGAGCGCCATCCTCGAGATGCGGCTGCAGCGCCTGACCGGCCTCGAGCGCGACAAGATCGAGAGCGAGTACCTCGAGGTGATCCAGCTCATCGAGCAGCTCCGCTCGATCCTCGCGAGCGAGAAGAAGATGCTCGGCATCATCCAGGACGAGGTGCGGCGCCTCCGCGAGCGCTACGGCGACGAGCGCCGCACCCAGATCGTGGCCGACGAGGGCGACATCAACTACGAGGACACGATCGAGCAGAAGGACATGGTCATCACGATCTCGCACGCCGGCTACATCAAGCGGCAGGAGATCTCGGCGTACCGCGCCCAGCGCCGCGGCGGCAAGGGCGTGATCGGCGCGCGGACCAAGGAAGACGACTACATCGAGCACCTCTTCATCGCGAACACGCACGCCTACCTGCTGATCCTCACGGATCGCGGGCGCTGCTACTGGCTCAAGGTTCACGAGGTCGAGCAGGCGGGCCGCACCGCGAAGGGCCGCCCGCTCGTCAACCACCTCGAAGGCATGAGCCGCGACGAGCGCGTGCAGGCCGTCGTGCCGGTCAAGACGTTCGACGAGCAGAGCTTCCTCGTCTGCGCGACCCGGAAGGGCCTGATCAAGAAGACGGTGCTCTCGGCCTACGGCAACGTGCGCAAGGCCGGGATCAACGCCGTGCTGCTCGAGGAGGGCGACGCGCTCATCGAGGCGATCGTCACCGACGGCACGCAGGATCTCATCCTCGCGAAGAAGAAGGGACTCGCGATCCGCTTCCACGAAAACGAGGTCCGCGCGATGGGCCGCACGGCCTACGGCGTGAAGGCCGTCACGCTCGACGACGAGGGCGACGAGGTCGTGAGCATGGTCGGCGTCAAGCGCCAGGCCACGCTGCTCGCGGTCACCGAGAACGGCTACGGCAAGCGCAGCGAGATCGCCGAGTACCGCGTCTCGCACCGCGGCGGCAAGGGCATCATCACGATCAAGACGACGGAGCGCAACGGCGACATCGTCGCGGTGAAGGAAGTCGTCGACGGCGACGAGCTCATGATCATCACACGCTCGGGCCAGCTGATCCGCATGCCCGTGAAGGGCATCGGCGTCATGGGCCGCAACACGCAGGGCGTGCGGCTCGTGAACCTGAGCGCGGGCGGTGACGACGGCGGCCTGCTGCCGGACGCGGTCGCCGGCGTGACGCGCGTCGTCTCCGAGGACGAAGAGGGCGGCGAGAGCGGCGAGCCCGGCCCCGCCGAGTGATCGGCGCGGCTTCCCCGGGCAGGGCCTGGCCTCGCATGTCGCGCATCTCCGACTCCACGGTGCGACGCCTGTCGCACTACTACCGCGTGCTGGAGGAGGTCGCGGCCGAGGGCCAGCGCTTGATCTCCTCGCACCGGCTCGCCGAGCGCGAGGGCATCACCTCGGCGCAGGTGCGCAAGGATCTGTCCTGCTTCGGCTCGTTCGGCCGCCGCGGGCTGGGCTACGACGTCGATCATCTGCGCGAGCAGATTCGCGGCATCCTCGGCCTGTCGCGACGGTGGCGCGTCGCGATCGCGGGCGCCGGCCACATCGGCTCCGCACTCATCGCCTACCGCGGCTTCGGCGAGCAGGGCTTCGACGTCGTGGCCGTGTTCGACACGAGCCCGCAGCGCGTCGGCCGCCCGCTGGGTGACCTCGCCGTGCGCGCGATGGATTCGCTCTCGGCGCGCGACGCGATCGACGTCGGCGTCGTCGCGACGCCGGCGCGCGCCGCGCAGGACGTGGCGGACGCGTTCGTCGCTGCGGGCGTGCGCGGCATCCTCAACTTCGCGCCGCGCAAGCTGCGCGTGCCGCCCGCCGTCGCGCTGCGTGCGGTCGACATGACGATGGAGTTCGAGAGCCTGTCGTTCGCGCTCTCGCAGCCGCGGAGCGCCCGGCGCCCACGCTCCGCGCCGTGACCGCGCGCGGCGAACGCGCGGCGCTCGCCGCGATGGTGGCGGCCACGCTGCTCTGGGGCGCCACGTTCGTCGTGATCCGCGACAGCGTGACGGTATTGCGTCCCGGCGCGCTGCTCTTCGCGCGCTTCGCGCTCGCGGTCCCGCTGTTCGCGCTCCTGATCCTCGTGCGCCGCCGCGCGCCGCGCGCGCGCGACCTGGCGGCCGGGGCGTTGAGCGGGGCGCTGATGGCCGGCGGGCTCTACGGCCAGGCCGCGGGGCTGCGCTCGACGTCGGCCGGAAGCTCCGCGTTCCTCACCTGCGCGGGCACGCTGCTCGCGGCGCCGTTCGCGTGGGTGCTGCTGCGCCAGCGGCCCTCCCGCGCGCTCGCGACCGGCCTGCTGCTCGCGCTCGCGGGCTCGGCGCTGCTGTCGCTGCGCGGTGGGCTGCACGCGGGCCCGGGCGAGCTGCTCACGCTGCTCGGCGCGGCGCTCTTCGCGCTCCAGGTCGTCTCGCTCGGGCGCTTCGCCCCCGGGGGCGATCCGCTCGTGATCGCGGCGGCGCAGGCGGCGACCGGCGCGCTCGCGCTCGCGCCGCAGGCCGGCGCGGCGGCGGCCGCGCTGCGCGCACTCGATTCCGCCGGGCTCGCGCGCGTCGGCTACCTCGCCGTCGCGGGCAGCGTGCTGGCGCCGCTGCTCCAGATACTCGCGCAACGCCGGCTCGCGCCGGGCCGCATCGGCCTGCTCTTCGCGCTCGAGCCCGTGTTCGCGCTGCTCTTCGCGATCACGCTCGGCGGCGAGCGCTACGTCGCGCGCTGGTGGCTCGGCGCCGCGCTCATCCTCATCGGCGTGGTTCGGGTGGAGTGGGCCGCGGCTGCTTCCACGCCTCGTCCAGCCAGTCCGTGAGGCGCTTGCCGACGGCGGCATTGGCGCGGAAGAGCGCCGTGCCGTCGCCCCGCCCGCGCGAGTCCGCGACGCGCGTCTGGCGCGCGGGCAGCCGCTCGACGATCTGGTTCACGACGAGGATGTCCGCGACGTTCTCGGGCCCGGTCTGAAAGAAGGTCGGCACGCCGGCGCTCGCAATCGTCGCGATGAACGTGCCGCGGTCGACCGGCGAGGGCTGGGGCCCCACGAGGACGAGCGCGCGCACGCGCGCGTCCTGCGCCGCCGCCAGCGCACCCGCGAGGGCGCTGGGCCCGACGCCGCCCACGGCGACGCGCGCGGGATCGACCGGCGCCGCGCGCAGGCACTCGTCGACGACGTGAGCGATGTCGCCCGCGACGAGCTTCGTCATCGCGTCCTCGTGGCCGATCCACGCGTCAGGTGCGGAGCAGGCGGGCCCGGCGGAGCCGCCCGAGCCGCGCGGATCGAGCAGTGCGACCGAGATGCCCGCGCGGTGGAGCTGAGCGAACAGGCTGTCGGCGTCGCCCGCGATCGCGGGATCGGGTGAATCGACGAGCACGACGAGCGGCGTGTGGCGCCCTTCGGCCGCGAGGAGCCAGACGCGCAGCGGAGCGCCGTCGGCGGCCTTCAGGTCGAGCGCCTTCGCGCCCAGTACGCGCAGCCCGCCGCTCGACTGCATGTCGCGCCGGACGACGCTGCTCAGCGTGTTGACGTCGAAGCGGCCCGCGGGAACGTGCGCGCCGGAGTCGTCGCGCGCGAGCCGCAGCACCGTCGAGTCCTGCATCTGCGTGGCGATCGCGAGCGGCTCGAGCACGTCCCACGCCGCGTCGTACTCCTTCGCGCGGTCGAACAGCGGCCCGAAGCGCCGCGACCACACGATCCGGCGCTCGTAGGGCAGGCCCGGCGAGCGCAGCGCGGCCTGCACGGCGCCGACGACGGCGTGGGCCGCGCCCGGCCGGCCGTCGCGCGCACGGATCCATGCGGACCACAGCACGGCCTCGGGGCCCTGTCCTTCGCCGCCGTCCAGCGCCCCGGCGGGCAGAGACGCGACGAAGTCGAGCGCGGAGTCGACGCCACCGGTTGCGCGAGAGGCAAGGAGCGCCTCGGCCCGCGCCAGCGCGTCGGTGGGATCGTGGAGCAGCGCCCACGCACGTCCGAACGCTGCGGCTGCGCTGTCGGGACGCCCCGCGCGGCGCTCGCTCACCCCGAGCCATCTCCAGCACTCACCGGCGTCCAGCGTCGCTCTGGCGGCGACGGAGTCCGCGTGGGCGCGCAGTCGGGAGCGCAGCTCGGCGCCGCTGCGCGATTCGATCAGGATGCGCTGCGCGGGCGAGAGCGGCACGAGCGCGCGTGCGGCGGTCGCGAGCGCGATCGCGACCAGAGTTGCGGCCAGGCCGCGCCGCGCGCTCACGCGGGCTGGCGCAGCACCGCGAGGAACTCGCGCTCGAGAGGGGAGTGCAGCTCGGAGGGCGCGCCCCAGTCGGCCCGCGCCAGCGTACGGGCCACGCGGCCCCGATGAAGGATCACGACGTGATCGCACAGGCGCTCCACGGTTTCGGTGACATGGCTGGAGAAAAGCACGGCGGTGCCGCTTCGCGCCAGCGACCGCAGCTCCTCCTTGGCGGCGAGCGCCGAAGGGGCATCGAAGCCCTCGAGGGCCTCGTCGCACAGCAGCGCGGCCGGCCGGTGCAGCACCGCCGCGAGGAACGAGAGCTTCTTGCGCATGCCGTGCGAGAAACCGCGCACGGGATCGTCGAGCCGCGCCGCGAGGTCGAGCCGTTCGGCGAGCGCGTGCGCCCGCTCACGTGCCGCCTGCGGGTCGAGCCCGCGCACCGCCGCGACGAACGCCAGCGTCTCAGCGGGCGAGAGCGCCTCGTGGAACGCCGGTTCCTCGGCGGCGTAGCCGAGCGCCGCGCGCGCGGGCAGCGGATCGGCCCAGACGTCGTGCCCCGCGACCTCGACGCGGCCGCGATCGGGTGGCTGGAGTCCCGCCGCGGTGCGCAGCAGCGTGCTCTTTCCGGCGCCGTTCGCGCCCAGCAACCCGACGATCTCGCCGGGCTCCACCGCGAGCGTGACGCCTGCGAGCGCGCGCCGCTCGCCATAGTCGCGGGCCACGTCCTCGATCCGCAGGCTCACGCGTCCGCCTCGGGCCGCCACCACGCGGGCAGCCGCAGCGCCGAGTGCGCGATCGCGGCGAGCAGCACGGCCCAGCCGACGAACGGCACGAGCCAGCTGCTCAACATCGCGGTGCCGAGCCAGGCGACGTAGAGGTTCTCGGCGATCGCACCGCGTGGCGCGATCGCGAGCCCCTGCTGGAGCCCGAGCACGGCGACCGCGAAGCCCACGGGGATCCACGAGAGGAGCGCGAGGCGCGCCGCAGCGGGCAGTCCGGCCGCGAGCCCGACCTCGACGAGCGTGACGACGGCGAGCGCGAGGAGGAGCGCGGTCGCGCGCGCCCGCCAGAGGTCGCGCACGCCGATCGGCAGCGAGCGGATCGCGCCCGGCGGGTCGGTGCAGGTGCGCGCGATGGCCCACGCGCCGAGCGCCGCGCACGCGGGCGCGAACGCCGCGAACGCGAGCGCGCGCCGGACGACCGCCGGCGCCGGCGCGAACCACGCGAGGGCCGAGACGACGAAGAGCGCCGCCGCGGCGAGCAGCCGCGCGCGGGCGGCCGAGCCGCGCAGCGACGAGGCGACGTCGAGCGCGAGGACCGCGCGCCAGCGTGACGCGCGCCGCCAGCGCGGCGCGGGCAGCGGGCGGGTGCGCGTGCCGGGCGCGGGCGGGAGCAGCGCGCGCGTGAGCGCGGGAAGCGCGGCCTGGGGGCGCGCGGGAGCGAGCTGCGCGCGCCAAGCCCACGCGATCCCGGCGCGCGTCGCCTCGAGCCAGAGCACGGCGAAGCCCGCCGCGAGCAGCACGAGCCAGAGCGCGGGAAGGAGGCCGATCCCGGCGAGCAACGCCGCGAGCGCGGGAGCGAAGACGGTCGCGGCCGGCCAGCGCGCCTCCGAGGCGAGGTGGCGCGCGACGAGCGCGGGCGGCACGGGAAGCGCGAGCCATTCGGGCCCGGGCGGGCGCACGCGCCGGGTCGAGCGCCGCCAGGCCGCGAGCGCGCCGCCCGTCAGCGCAAAGAGCGCGAGCGCGCCGCCGAGCCACTCCGCGCCACCCGCGGGCCCGCGCGCGCGCACCGCGAAGTCGAGCGGGACGCGCACCTTCCAGTACGCGAGCCCCGCGACGCAGAGCGCGAGCAGCAGCGCGACCACGCGCGTGCGCAGGTCGAGCGCGGCGAGCCGGCGCTCGAGCAGCCGGCGCTCGAGCGCGCTAAACGCCGCGGCGATTTGGCGAGGGGTGGCGGGCGTGGGCATGGGAGGACACGATCCTAGATTCGGACGCGGGGCGCCGCACCTGCCCGACGTCCGCGCCGCCGCGCGCGCCCGGCGCGGCGTCCGACGGCGCCCGCGCTGGCCGCACGCGTGATTCGGTGCCAAGCTTCCGTCATGGCGGCAGGCGCGGTCGTCTGGTCGGCGGACTACGAGTGCGACATCGGTCCGCACGTCTTTCCCACGCAGAAGTTCAGGCTCGTCCACGATCGACTGGTCGCCGACGGGCTCGTGTCGCCGGGCGGGGCGCTCACACCCGGCACGCCCGAGCGCTCGCGGCTCGCGCTCGTTCACACCGAGGCCTACCTGCGCGACCTGGACGAGCTGCGCTGGAGCGAACGCACGATGCGCTCCGAGCTGCCCCTGACGAGCGGGATCGTGACGGCTTATGCGCTCGCGGCCGAGGGCACGACACTCGCCGCACGCGAGGCGCTCGAGCGCGGCGCGGCGGCGCACGCAGGCGGGGGCTTCCACCACGCCTACCCCGATCACGGCGAGGGCTTCTGCTACCTGAACGATCTCGCGGTCGCCGTGCGCGCGCTCCAGCACGAGGGCCGGATCGCGCGCGCAGCCGTCGTCGATCTCGACGTCCACCAGGGCAACGGCACGGCCGCGATCTTCGCCGACGATCCGCGCGTCTTCACGCTGTCGATCCACCAGGAGAACAACTATCCGGTCCCCAAGGAGCGAGGCGACCTCGACGTCGGCCTGGCCGACGGAACGGGCGACGAGGACTACCTGCGGGCGCTCGATCGCGCGCTCGAGCCCGTGTGGCGCCACGCGCCCGATCTGCTGCTCTACCAGGCGGGCGCCGATCCCTACGCGGAGGACGTGCTCGGCGGCCTCGGGCTCTCGCTCGCCGGACTCGAGGCGCGCGACGCGCGGGTCATCGACGGTTGCCGTGCGCGCGGGATCCCGCTCGTGGTGACGCTGGGCGGCGGCTACGCGCGCGCGGTCGAGGACACGGTGCGCATCCACGCGACGACGTGTGCCCTCGCATTGCGCAACGCGAGGCGATGAGGCGGATTCGCGCCGAGGACCATCGTCGCGGGGTGCACGAAGCGGGGTGAGGGAGAGGCTTCGTGAGGCACGAGCGCGCCGGGCGGCCCGTTCAGAAGAGGGGGGGCCCCTTCTAGCGCTCGTCAGCGACCGTCATCCCGGGCGGATGACACGAACGCCGTGCAGCCCCGATTCGCGCGTCCCCTCGTCCATCCCGCGGCTCACCTCGCTCGTGAAACCGCGTTGCGGGCTTCGGGGCAGGGCCGTGCAGCGAACGGCGCCTCGAACCGGATGAAAGCTCCCTGCCAAGGAGGTCTCTCTGCCCAACTGCGAGCCGAATTGTGCGACCGGGCATCGCGCGCGTCAAGACCCCGCGCGCAACCGCTTCAATGGTGCGTCGCTGCGCGTTTCGCGGTGCGAGCCTTCGCCGGCTTCGCGCCCGTGGTGTCGCCGCTCGCGGGCCCCACGATCTCGAGCCTCGCGTCGTCGAGCCAGATCGTTCCGGTCGCGGGTGCGTTGAACGCGAGCCACGCCCAGATCTCGACAGCGTCGCGCGGCACGTCGACCTCGGACTGCACCTGCCGCCAGTCGTACGTGTCGGTCAGCAGTCCGACCCCGGGCGAGGCCGCCTGCGCGGTCGGCGTCTGGCAGTAGACGCGGACGTAGGCGCCGCCCGTCAGGCTGTCGGTGCGGAACCAGCCCGAGATCCGCAGCCGCTTGCCCCCGAGCCCGCGCCCCGGGAACACCTGCGCCATGCCCATGCGCGTGTTGACGAGGCCGTCGTGCATGTGCGAGCCGCGGATGCTCAGGTGGCCCGAGTGGGCGTACTCGCTGTCGGGTTCGAGCCGCGCGCCCTCGTACGGCGGGATCACCCATTCCCAGTCGTCGCCGCTGCCTTCGAAGTCCGGATCGACGAGCAGGTTCTTCCCAGCCGGATAGACCGGCGCGGGCGGAGGCGCTTCGAGCGTGAGCGAAGCGTCGTCGTACGACACCTGGCCCACGCCGAAGAGGCCGCAGCGCACGAACAGCACGTTGGTCCCGGGCGCGACGTAGATGCGCGCCTCACGCCTCACCCAGTCGGTCTGCGCGTCGCGGAACTGGGTGCGCTTCCAGCCCAGCTCGATCGCGGGATCGGCGATCGCGACGATGCCGAGCCGGTCCATGGCCTCCTCGCGCGTGACGCCCCAGATGCGCGACATCTTCGTGCACGTGTCGCGGTACGCCTGCAGCAGCACGTACGCCCGGCCCTGCACGCCGGCGCTGCGCGTCCACACCGACAGGACCGCCTCCTTGCCCCACGTTTCCTTGCCGACGAGCAGCGTCTGACTCCAATTGTGGCCCATGTGGTAGAGCGTGCTCGTGTTCGCGATGCTCACGCTGTAGTGACCGGCGTGCGGCGCGAGCGAATCGCGCCCGAAGAACACGGTGGTCATGCCCGCGTCCGAGGTGTCCCAATTGGACGGCATCCAGTCCTGGCCCGGCATCGTGCGCTCGAAGCCCGGGTTCTGGAGCAGGTTGCGCGGCGCGGCGGTGGCGCGGGAGCCGGCATGCGGTGCGGCGGCGGCGTGCGGCGCGGCCGGCGCGAGGACCAACGCGAGCGCCACGAGGGCGCGCGCCAGGCGTGAAACGGACATTTCGAGCTCGTGGGCGTGGGAAGCTGCTCGTCCGCCTCGAAGCCAGCGCGCGGACACGGGCATCGAGTATCCGAAACCGTCCCGCGCGCGGGCAAGCGGATTCTCGCTCGCGGCCGGGCGGTTGTGCGTCCGCTCGCGCCGACGTTAGCTTCGCCGGGGCGCGCGCAACGCCGTCGCGAGGGAGTTGACGCTTGGCGGACTGGTTCTTCACATCGGATTTGCACGGGCAGACCGACTTCTACGAGCAGATCCTGGCGCAGGCGGCTGCGGGCCGGCCGCGAGCGGTGGTGCTCGGGGGCGATCTGTGCCCGCACGCCTCCGGCGACGGCGGGCCGCGCCGGCAACGGCTCTTCCTCGAGGGCATCCTCGTCGAGTTCGCGCGCCGGCTGCGTGAGGCCGTGCCTGGCGCCGAGCTGCTGCTGCTCATGGGCAACGACGACTGGAGCGCGAATCACGTGCTGCTCGAGCAGCACGACGGCGCGTTGTGGCGGCTGCTCCACGATCGCGTCGTGAGCGTCGACGACGTGCGCGTCGCCGGGCTCTCCTGGGTGCCGATCACGCCGTTCGCGATGAAGGACTGGGAGCGCTGGGAGGACGGCGACGAGGAAACGCCGC
>DATJXF010000098.1:0-4398 GCA_035500415.1 Candidatus Acidiferrales bacterium
CGCCTGCGCGCTCGCCGGTCCAGAGCAGCGCCCAGCCGAGCCAGTACGCGACGTCGAGGCGCGGCTCGCGCGCATCGAGCGCGCGCCGGAACGCCGCGACGGCGCCCGCGGGATGATCGAGGATCAGGAGATCCGTCCCGACCTGGAACCAGCGATCGCTGGCGTGTGCGTAGAGCCGCTCGAACTCCACCCCGTCCCAGAACAGGAACTCGTCCGGGCCCGCGCCCGCGGTCGAGTCCGAGAACTGCGTGTAGAAGTAGGAGGCGAGCGACGGATCGCGATAGAGCGCGCGGAGGGCCGCGCCGTTGCCGGACTGGAAGCCCGCCCAGGGCGGGAGCGTCGTCAGGAAGAAGTGCGTGCCGCGCGCGGGCGTGGGCGTGGCGCGCTTCATGGCCGCCTCCAGCTCGCGCGCGAGCCTGGCCGCACGCTCGAAGTAGTAGGGCGTCCAGTGCGAGACCGGGCTCCACGGTCCGGCCCCGACCGAGAACTCGGGCAGCGCGCACGATGCCGCGTGCCACCACAGTCCGCACAGCACGCACGCGAGGAAGCCCCAGCGCGTGAGCCTCGCCGCGACGAGCGCGACGAGCACCGCGCCGCCCACCGCCGCGAGCGTGTAGAAATAGGCGCTCCAGTACCACACGACCGGCACGACCGGGACGGTGAACGCGAGGAGCCAGAGCAGCGCGAATGCGACCGCACCGCGTGCGTGCGGTGCAGGAGCGCCCGGGGCGTCCGCACCCGCGGGCAGCAGCGCCGCGATCGCGCCGAGGAGCGCGAGCGCCACGAGCGAGGGCACCGAGGCGAGCGCCGCGGACACCGCACCGCGCGAGAGCTCGAGCCCGAGCACGGCCTGCACGAGGTGCGCGAGCGCGGCGGGCGCTGCGGCGGCCCCGAGGTGGAGCGGCTGCGCACCGGCGGAGGCGCGCCGGAACGCGAACTCGGCGAGCGCCCAGGCCAGCGCCCCGCCCGCGAACGGCACCGTCCGCCCGAGCGCCGCGCGCGGCGAAGCTCCGTCCATCCGCCACGCCCAGAACGCGAGCAGCGCGGGCAGCGGGAGCGCCGATTCCTTGCTGAAGATGGCGCCGAGGTAGAGCAGCAGCGCGATGCGGTCCCGCCCGCGCCGGAACGCCGCGAGCGCGCCGAGCGCCGCTGCGAGCGCGAGCAGGTCCTGTGCGCACGAGATCCACGTGAGGTCGACGCGCACGAGCGGCAGCAGCGCGAAGTACAGCGTGCCCGCGGCGGCGCCGGGCAGCGTCGCGAAGGCGCGCAGCAGGTCCCAGAGCAGCGCGAGCGAGACGAGCAGCAGCGCGAAGAGCGCGAGGTGGAGCGCGAAGGGCTGCCCGCCCGTGAGCGGCGCAAGGACGCCGAAGAAGAGTCCGCGCGAGACCGGCCGGAAGTAGTTGGCGAGGGTGCCGTGGGCGCTCCAGCCGGCGCTCACGCCGAGCCGGTGCGCGTCCTCGAGGAACAGCTGGTCGTCGTTCAGCAGGCCGGTGCGCAGCGCCCCGAAGTACAGCGCGAAGAGCCCCGCCGCCGCGAGCAGCAGGGCCAGTCGACGCGCCTGGGCGACGGAAACCCGCACGGGGCGCAATCTAACCGGCGCCTCCCGGGCCCGCCACCACCGCGCTCAATCCGCCCGCCGGGCGCGCCGATAACCATGGAGCCGGACCGAAATCCTCGTGACGCCCCGCGCGGAGGTTTCTGCATGACGCCCGAAGTCGCAAACGCCCAACGCTGGCAGCGCCTCGAGCGCGCCGGCTGGCTGCTCTGGGGCGTCACGTTCCTGCTGCTCATCGCGCTCACGCTGTCGCTTCCGGCGCTCTACGTGCCGCTCTGCGAGTTGCTGGGCCGCGAGGGCAGTCCGCTGCCCGCGCCCGATCCGTGGGTCACGACGATTTCGCTGCTCGGACTCGTCGTGCTCTTCTGCCTCTACACGGTGACGAAGCAGCGCGAGATCAACCTCATGCGCCGCGCGCTCGATCGCGAGGAGCGCGAGCACGAGGACGTGAGCACGCGCCTCTCCGAGCTCTCGGCGCTGTTCCAGCTCTCGACCGCGCTGCAGCTCCAGATCCGGCTCGAGATGGTGCTCGAGATCATCGTGCGCCGGCTCGTCGCGACGCTGCGCGCGCAACAGGCGTCGATCATGATCGTGGATCCCGAGACGCAGGAGCTCGTGACGCGCGCGACGTACGGGCTCGAGGCCGAGCTCTCGCGCGGCGCACGCGCGCGCCTCGGCGAGGGCATCGCCGGCCGCGTCGCCGAGCGGCGCGAAGGCCTGCTGCTCGGCCGCCGTCCGCCGGACGGCGAGCTCGGCAGGCACTACAAGCTCGACCGCGACATCACGTCGGCCCTGTCGCTGCCGCTCGCGATCGGCGAGCGCGTGATCGGCGTGCTCAACGTCAACCGCATCAACCACCCGCAGCCGTTCGACCAGCACCACCTCCAGCTGCTGCAGGTCTTCGGCCAGCACATCGCGGCGGTGATCGATCGCGCCGAGACGCTCGAGCGCCTCGGCACGCGCGCGCGCCAGCTCGAAGCGGACAACGAGAAGCTCGCCGAGATGAATCGCATGAAGGACGTGTTCCTCTCGACGGCGAGCCACGAGCTCAAGACCCCGCTCAGCTCGGTGATCGCGTACGCCGAACTGCTCGACGACAACGAGGGCAGGCTCACGCGCGATCAGGCGCGCGAGTTCGTCGGCCGGTTGCGCGGCGAGGCGATGCGGCTGCTGGGGCTGATCGACGACATCCTCGACCTCTCCCGGCTCGAGAGCGGCAAGCTCACGCTCAAGCCGCGGCGCATCACGCTCGCCGAGGTCGCGGACGGCGCGCTCGAGACGGTGCGTCCCATGTCCGAGCGCTACGGCGTCTCGCTCGCGAGCGAGCTCGATCGCACCCTGCCGGAGCAGGACCTGGACGAGGTAAAGGTGAGGCAGGTGATCGTCAACCTGCTCGTCAACGCGGTGAAGTTCAGCCCGCGCGGGTCGCGGGTCGTGCTGCGCACGCGCCCCGACGGCACGTTCTCGCGTCTCGAGGTGCACGACGAAGGCCCGGGCGTCGCGGCCGAAGCGGCGACGCACATCTTCGAGCTCTTCGGCCAGGGCGCGGGCGAGGAAAACGGTGCCCGCGGGGGGCTCGGCATCGGCCTCCACCTGGTCAAGCGCCTGAGCGAGCTGCATGGCGGTCACGTCGGCGTGACGAGCCGCCCGAACGAGGGCAGCACGTTCTGGGTGCGGTTGCCCATCCGGCCGGTGCCGGCCGCGGCCGAGCCCGAGCAGCGCGCGGCCTGAGCGCTGCGGGCGCGCCCCCGCGGCGCGCCCGACCCGCCGCCCGCACCCGTCCCCGCGGGGCGCTTCCGGCCCCCCGACCCTCGACGGGGCTGTGCGATAATGCCGTGACTTCTCTGGCGTTGGAGCCTGTCGCGGTGCGTTCCGCGCCGGGAGCCACGATTCCCCGATGGTTCCTCGAGGGCGGCTCCGCGTGGGTTCTCCGGAAGTTTCCCGGGCACAGAAGGCCGTCTCCAACGTATCCGGAGTCAGGGGTCGCGACGCTGGCGAGTCCCGGAGGTCGCACCGGACCATCGAACCGCTGGATCGGGCGACGCTGGAGCGCGTGCGAGCGCGGGATGGCGAGGCGCTCGGACTTCTGTTCGAGCGCTATTTCGATGCGGTTTATGCGCTGGTTCATCGACTCCTCGGCGATCACGCCGCGGCCGAGGACGCGGCGTCCGAGGTGTTCCTCAAGGTGCACAGAGCGGCACATCAGCTGGATCCCGGACGTGACCCCGCGCCCTGGCTCATGACGATCGCGACCAACGTGTGTCGCGACCTGTGGCGCTCGGGCGCGTACCGCATGTCCCGCCGCCAGGCCGCTGCGTTGGACGACCCGTCGGTTGCGGGGCAACTCACGCGGGCGGGCGATGGGCCGGAGCACGAGGTGATCTCCGCGGAGCGCGAGCGGCTCGTCCAGGAGGCGCTGATGCAACTGCCGCCGCCGCTGCGGACGGCGATCGTCCTGCACGACTGGCAGGGCCTGAGTCACCAGGAAGTCGCCGACGCGCTGGGGCTCGAACACGCCGCGGCGCGGAAGCGCTATTCGCGAGCCCTTTCGGCGCTCGCCCGGCGGCTGGAGGGACGTCTGCGATGAGCGAAGAGCCCGATCGCGCGCCCTCGCCGTCGCAGCGCCGGGCGCAGGATGCCGTGCGCGACCTCGGCGCGGCGCGGCCGGATCCCGCATTCCGCGCGCGGCTGCGCGAGGACTTCGTCGCGGGTCGCATCGCGCCTCCCCCGCCGCGCCTCGTCGACGCCGGGCGGACGACCCCGTGGCTGAGAAATGGTCTTGCGGCGGCCGCGGCGCTGGCGATCGTGCTCGGCGCGCTCGCGGCGAACCGCGCGCCGGCCTG
>DATJXF010000099.1:0-23543 GCA_035500415.1 Candidatus Acidiferrales bacterium
TGGCTCGAGATCTACGCGCGCCACGCCCACGGCCACGCCGAGCAGATCCGCCGGCTCCGCGAGGCGCTGGGCTCCGTTTGAGCGCGCCGAGCGGCGGGCGGACATGATCTGGCGCTGCGGCGCGAGGGTGTTCGACCTCGCCGAGCGGACGCTGGTGATGGGCATCGTCAACGTCACGCCCGATTCGTTCTCGGACGGCGGCCGCTACCTCGAGCCCGGCGCGGCGATCGCCCGCTGCCGCGAGCTCGTCGCCGCCGGCGCGGACCTGATCGACGTCGGCGCCGAGAGCACGCGCCCCGGCTCGCTTCCGGTGCCGGCGGCGGAGCAGCGGCGGCGGCTCGAGCCCGTGCTGGTCGCGCTCGCGGACGTGCCGGTCTCGGTCGACACCTCGAACGCCGAGGTCGCGGAGGCGGCGCTCGCGCTCGGCGCCTGCGCGGTCAACGACGTGACCGCGCTCGCCGATCCGGCGATGGCGGGCGTCGTGGCGCGCGCCGGCGCGGGGCTCGTGCTCATGCACATGCGCGGCACGCCGCGGACGATGCAGGCCGATCCGGCCTACGGCGACGTCGTCGCCGAAGTCGCCGACTTCCTGCGCCAGCGGCTCGCCGCCGCGCACGCTGGCGGCGTCGCCCGCGAGTGCATCGCGCTCGATCCCGGCATCGGCTTCGGAAAGAAGGTCGAGCACAGCGTCCAGCTGCTCGCCGCGACCTCCGTGCTCGCCGCGCTCGGCCAGCCCGTGCTGGTCGGCGCCTCGCGCAAGAGCTTCCTCGGGGCGCTCACCGGCGAGAGCGATCCCGCCCGCCGCCACGAGGCGAGCCTCGCCGCCGCCGCGATCGCGGCGCTGGAGGGCGCGCGAATCCTGCGCGTTCACGACGTCGGAGCGACCGTACCCGTGGTGCGGATCGCCGACGCCGTGCGCGCCGCGCGGAGCGCCCGCGCCCGCTGACGCGCTTCGCGGCAGGCGCGCCGAGGCGCGGTGCGTGCGCCACGGCGGGCCGCTCTGTTAGCCTTTGACGGGAACTTCGCGCGGCGTTCCAGGCCGCGACCCAGGGGCGAGGACTGATGGTGCCGGACCACTTGAACTGGCTGCGCGCGGCGATCGACATCCTGCTCGTCGCGGCGCTCTTCTACCGCATGCTGACGCTCGGGCGCGGAACGCGCTCGGCGCAGATGTTCGTCGGCCTGTTCGTCATCGTGCTGATCGGCTTCGCGGCGCGCTACTTCCAGCTCATCGCCGTGCGCTGGATCATGGACAGCCTGAAGACGGTGTGGCTCGTCGTGTTCGTGATCCTGTTCCAGCCCGAGCTGCGTCACGCGCTCGCGCAGTTCGGCCGCACCCGGTACTTCCGCAGCTTCCTGCGCGGCGAGAACTTCGGCGTCCTGGGCGAAGTCGTGCGCGCGGTCGAGAGCCTCGCGCAGCGGCGCCACGGCGCGCTCATCGTGATGGAGCGCAACGTGGGCCTGCGCAACTTCGTCGAGACCGGAACGCGCGTCGACGCCAAGGTGTCGGCCGAACTGCTGGTCACGGTCTTCAGCCCGGGCTCGCCGCTGCACGACGGCGCCGCGATCGTGCGCGAGGACACGCTCATCGCCGCCTCGTGCATCCTGCCGCTCTCCTCGAATCCGCTCTCGGCCATCTCGCTCGGCACGCGCCATCGCGCCGCGCTCGGTCTCTCCGAGGAGAGCGACGCCGCGATCATCGTCGTGAGCGAGCAGACGGGCGCGATCTCGGTCGCGTACCGCGGCGTGCTCTACTCCCGCCTCGACGAAGGCCAGCTCCGCTCCGAGCTCTCGCGCATCTTCCGCATCCGCCCGCAGGACGAGCCGCTTCCCGGCCCGCCCGCAAGCGCAGCGGAGAGCGGCGCCGAAAAGGCCGCGGGCTAGGTTCTGTCTGAGAATGCCGGCAACGGCGTCGTGCGGCGTGCCGGGTCGAAACCCGGGTCGGGCGTGAGAGCGCCGCGCGAAGCCACGAACCCGGGCACGGCCGCCGCACGATGACGCACGCACCCGACGACGCGCGGCCCGCGCGGACGGCACGCCTGACCGGGCAGGCGCTGACGACGGCCGCCGAGTGCCCGCGGCGGCTGTGGCTGCGCCAGCACGACGCGCGCGAGGGCACGCCGCCGACGGATCACCAGCGCGTCCTGCGCGAGCGCACCGCGGTGCTCGAGCGCGAGACGCTCGCGCGTTTCCCGGATCGCGTCGGGCCGATCTGGAACCGCGAGGGCTCGTTCGCCGCCGCGGCAGCGGAGTCGCTGCGCCGGCTGCGCGAGGAACGCGTTCCGCTCGTCCGGCCGGCGCTGCTCTCGCCGGACGGGCGGCGCTCGAGCGTGCCCCTGCTGCTGTGGTGGGACGGCGGGACGCTCGCGGTGCTCGACGTGCGGCTCGCGCACCGGCCGCAGGCGCGAAGCGACTTCGCCCTGCAGCTCGCGCACGATCGCGCGCTGCTGCGCGAGATCGCCGGGATCGAGCCCGGCCGCTTCGAGATCGTGAACGGGCACGGCGAGACCATCGCCGTGAAACCCGCGAGCGAGAGCGCGTACGCCCGGGCGCTCGCGGCCGCGGAAGCGGTGCTCGCACGCGAGGACGAGCCCGACCTGCTGCTGTCCCACTCCGCGTGCCGCGCGTGCGCGTTCTACGACCACTGCTGGGATCGCGCCGAGGCCGAGCGGCGCATCGAGATCCTGCCGGAGGTGCAGGGCGCGCACGTCGCCGCCTACCACGCGGCCGGTGTGCGCACGCTCGTCAGGCTCGCGGCGCTCGCCACCGGACGCACGCCCGCGGGCCTGCCCGAGGCCGTGGTGCGACGCGCCGCGATCGCGGCCGCCGCGTGGCGCGACGACCGCGCGGTGTGGCTGCGCGCGCCGCGGCTGCCCGAGGGCCCGTGCGTGTGGCTCGACTTCGAGGGCGATGCGCGCGGCGAGGACGCCGGGATCCCGATCTACCTCTGGGGGCTCGCGCGCGAGCCGGGCGGCGACGCGGCACCGCGCGGCGAGGCGATCGTGGCCGGGCTCGACGACGGGGGGGATGCGCGCGCATGGCAGCGTTTCGTCGCGCGCGCGGACCAGCTGCTCGCGGCCGAGCCCGGCCTGCGCTTCGTCCACTGGGATCAGTACGAGCCGCTCTGGGTGCGGCGCTACGCCGCACGCCACGGCGCCCCGCCCGGCTTCCTCGAGCGTTTCGAGCGCGCGACGTTCGACCTCAAGCGCGCACTCGACCAGAGCGTGCGGCTGCCGCTGCGCTCCTACTCGATCAAGTTCGTGGCGCGCTGGCTGGGATTCGCGTGGCGGAATCCGGAGTCCGGCTCGGAGTGGTCGGCGGCCCGCTTCCACCGCGCCTGCGCCACGGGCGACGCCGCCGAGCGCGAGCGGCTGCTGCGCGAGATCGCCGAGTACAACGAGGACGACCTGCTCGCGATGCGCGCGATCTGGCGCTGGATGCGCGCCAGCGGCCCGGCGTAACGGGCGATCGTGCCGCGGCGCAGCGTGCGGCGCACTCAGCCCCCGCGCGCGGCAGGCTCCAGGAACTCGACGACGCCGGTCTCGAGCGAGTACTCCGCGCCCACGACCTTCATGCCGCCGCGCTCGATCAGATGCTCGATCATCGCCGAGCCGTGCCGCAGGTGATCGACCGTCGCGCGCACATTGGCCCGGCCGGCCTCGCGTTCGAGTGCCGCGCGATCGTGCCGCAGCTCGGTCGCGAGCAGGCCCTCGACCGACGGCCGGATGCGGTCGACGATCGCGCGCAGGTTGAGCGAGTGCGTCGTCGCGGGCTGCAGGAGCGCATCGAGCGTCGCGCGGATCGCGCCGCAGCGCGAGTGCCCGAGCACGACGACGAGGCGCGTGCCGAACGCCTCGGCCGCGAACTCGACGCTGCCGATCTGCGACGGCGCGACGATGTTGCCCGCGACCCGGATCACGAACAGATCGCCCAGGCCCTGGTCGAACACGATCTCGACCGGAACGCGCGAGTCGGAGCAGCCGAGGATCACGGCGAAAGGCTCCTGCGACTCGGCGAGCCCGACACGGTGCACGCGGCGTTCGACGGTCTCGGCGCTCGGTCGGTCGGCGGCGAAGCGGCGGTTGCCCTCTTCGAGACGGCGCAGCGCCTGATCGGCGGAAATCATGCGTTCTCCTCGGGTCCGGAATGATGCGGCGGCGCGAGGCCCGGGGCCTTGACGCCCGCAGGCACCGACCGTACTTTCGCTCGCCCGCCGGCCCCGCGGCCGTTCTCCGACTCGCCGGGTCGCGGGGCATTCTCCAACAGATGCCGGGGCGGTGTAGCTCAGTTGGTAGAGCAGGGGAATCATAATCCCTGTGTCGGGGGTTCGAATCCCTCCGCCGCCACCACTTTCCGTCGCGCCCATGCGCCTTCGCCGGCTCGAGCCGGTCCTCCGCCAGGCCCTTCGTGGCCCGTGCGCCCTGCCCGCCGGCAGCCGGCTGCTGGTTGCGGTGAGCGGCGGCGCCGACTCGAGTGCGCTGCTCGTCGCGCTCGCGAGCGTGGCGCCCGAGCTCGGCCTGGAGCTGGCGGCCGCGCACCTGCACCACGGCCTGCGCGGCGCGGACGCCGATGGCGACCGCGACCACGTGCGCGCGCTGTGCGCGAAGCTGGGGGTGCCTCTGGTCGACGCGCGCTGCGACGCGCGCGCCCGTATGCGCGCCGCGGGCCTCTCGGGCGAGGCGGGGCTGCGCACGCTGCGACGGCGCTTCCTGCTCTCCGCCGCTCGGCGGACGGGCGCGGACGCGATCGCGACCGCGCACACGGCCGACGATCAGCTCGAGACCGTGCTCATGCGGCTCGCGCGCGGCACGGGGCTCGCCGGGCTGGGCGGCATGCGGCCGCGCCACGGCCGGTGGCTCAAGCCCCTGCTCGGCGCGACGCGCCTCGAGATCGAGCGCGACCTCGGTGCGGCGGGCCTCGCGTGGCGGGAGGACGCGAGCAACGCCGCGCCCGACCGGTTCCGCAATCGTATCCGCCACGACGTCGTGCCCGCGCTCGCGCACGCGCTCGCGCCCGGGGCGCCGCCCGAGGCGCGGGCCGGGCTCTCGCGCCGCGCCGCGCTCGCCGCGGCCGATGTGCGGGCGGGCGCCGCGCTCGTCGCGCGGTCGGCCCGGCGCCGCCTCGCGCCTGCGGGAGGCCACGCGGCCCCGGTCGGCGCCGGGATCGGCTCGCGCGCCGGTGGCGCCGACGCGACGGGCGCCGACGTCGCCCGGCTCGCGGGCGCGCCGCCCGTCGTGCGCGATGCCGCGCTGCGGCTGCTGTGGCGCCGCGCGCATACGGGCGGGTCGGGGCTC
Source organism: Candidatus Acidiferrales bacterium (assembly GCA_035500415.1). Classification (GTDB taxonomy): domain Bacteria; phylum Eisenbacteria; class RBG-16-71-46; order RBG-16-71-46; family RBG-16-71-46; genus CAIXRL01. The sequence continues at coordinate 5,295 of DATJXF010000099.1, forward strand.
ACGCGCCGTCACCTCGTGCTGCTCTCGCGCCTGTTGAGCGCGCGCGACGGCGCGAGCGTGCCCCTTCCCGCCGGCTTCCAAGCCGTTCGCGAGCGGGGCCGGCTGCGCTTCCAGCGCGCGGGCGGGAGCCCTCGCCGCGCGCCGCGGGATGGTAGACTCGCGCCCGGCTCGCTCGATTCGCCGCGCGCCGGGCGGGGGCGACCCGCCGCCGGTGCCGCCGCGCACCTCCGCCGGCGCCGGGCCAGCCGCGCCGCCACGATGGAGTCCCATGACTGAGCAGCGTCCGACCGTGCAGGCCGATCCTTCGGTGAGGGTGCTCTTCACCCCCGAGCAGATCGCCCAGCGCGTGCGCGAGATGGGCGTCGAGCTCGGCCGCGACTACGAGGGCAAGCGGCCGCTGTTCGTCGCGGTCCTCAAGGGGGCCTGCATGTTCCAGTGCGACCTCGCGCGCGCCACGCCGATCGATCTCGAGCTCGACTTCCTCGCCGTGTCCTCGTACGGGGCCGGCACGACCTCGACCGGGCGGGTGCAGCTCATCATGGACCTGCGCTCGGACATCCGCGGCCGCCACGTGGTGCTCTGTGAAGGCGTCGTGGATTCCGGGACCAGCGTCTCGTTCATCCTGGATCTGCTGAAATCCCGGGGGGCGGCGAGCATCAAAGTGGCGACGCTGCTCGACAAAGAGCCCTGCAGGAAGATCACGGTACCGGTCGATTACAAAGGCTGGACGATCGGCTCGGAGTTCGTGATTGGATACGGGATGGACGTCGGGGAGCGCTATCGCAACCTGCCCTTCGTGGGCGTTCTCGAGGAGGCCTGAGGCTGTGACGATCTTCCACCGGGACCGCGACGACGATCGCCGCGACGACGACCGCCGCTCCGGCCGCGGGCCCTCCGGCGGCCGTGGTCCCCAGCTGCCCGCACCTTCGGGCCGGCCGTTCCGCACGGCCGCATTCTGGGTGCTCGTGGCGCTGCTCGCGCTCGTGGCGTACCGGATGTACTCCGGCAACCTTCTCGTCGCCCAGCGCATCGACGTGCCCTACACCGTCTTCCTCCAGGAGCTCCAGCGCGGCAACATCGACGACGCGACGTTCGCGGAGAACACGCGCACGATCACGGGTGACTTCCGCGGCGAGGTGCGCCAGCTGATCTCGGGCCACAGCGTCGCGGTCAAGTCGTTCAAGACGAACTTCCTCGGCGACGGCGCCGCGCTCGCGGATCGCGTGCAGGTGAGCGGCGCGCGCGTGATCGTGAACCCGCCGGGCGTCGACTGGACGAGCATGCTGTTCAGCTGGCTGCCGCTCGTCCTCTTCCTCGTGGCGTGGATGTTCGTGCTGCGCCAGATGCAGAGCGGCGGCAGTGCGGCGTTGCGCTTCGGCAAGAGCAAGGCGCGCGTGCTCATGGAATCGCAGACCAAGGTGACGTTCAAGGACGTCGCCGGCTGCGACGAAGCCAAGCAGGAACTCCAGGAAATCATCGAGTTCCTCAAGGAACCTCAGAAATTCCAGCGCCTGGGCGGTCGGATCCCCAAGGGCGCGCTGCTGCTCGGGCCTCCGGGCTCGGGCAAGACGCTGCTCGCGCGCGCGGTGGCGGGCGAAGCGGGCGTGCCGTTCTTCAGCATGAGCGGCTCGGACTTCGTCGAGATGTTCGTCGGCGTGGGCGCGAGCCGCGTCCGCGATCTCTTCAATCAGGCCAAGCGCAACGCGCCGTGCATCGTGTTCGTCGACGAGATCGACGCGGTCGGGCGGCATCGCGGCGCGGGCCTGGGGGGCGGACACGACGAGCGCGAGCAGACGCTGAACCAGCTCCTCGTCGAGATGGATGGTTTCGAGTCCAACGAGGGCGTCATCATGATCGCGGCCACGAACCGGCCGGACGTGCTCGATCCGGCGCTGCTGCGGCCCGGGCGCTTCGACCGCCAGATCGTCGTCGACTGGCCGGACGTGCGCGGCCGCGAGGGCATCCTGCGCGTCCACACGCGCAAGATCCCGCTCGGCGAGGACGTCGATCTGAAGGCGATCGCCCGTTCGACCCCCGGCATGGCCGGCGCCGAGCTCGCGAACATCGTCAACGAGGCGGCGCTGCTCGCCGCGCGGCGCAACCACCGCAAGGTGAGCGATCGCGACCTCGAGGACGCGAAGGACAAGGTGATGCTCGGCACCGAGCGCCGCAGCCTCGTCATGACCGAGCGGGAGCGCAAGACCACGGCGTACCACGAAGCGGGGCACGCGCTCGTGTCGTGGCTGCTGCCCGACTCCGATCCGGTGACCAAGGTCACGATCATCCCGCGCGGCCGCGCGCTGGGCGTGACCTTCTGGACGCCGCAGGAGGAGCGCCACAACAGCTCGAAGGCGCAGCTCGAGGACCGGCTCTGCCACGCCATGGGCGGGCGCGCGGCCGAGAAGCTCATCTTCGACCACTACACGACCGGCGCCGCGAACGACCTCGAGCAGGCGACCAACATCGCCCGCAGCATGGTCACGCGCTTCGGCATGAGCGACAAGCTCGGGCCGCTCACGTTCGGCAAGAAGGACGAGATGGTCTTCCTCGGGCGCGAGCTGGCGACGCACAAGGACTACAGCGAACAGACGGCGGTGCTGATCGACGAGGAGGTGCGCGGCATCGTCGAGCGCGCTCACGAGAAGGCGATGACGCTGCTTCGGCCGAACCTCGACAAGCTCCACCTGCTCGCGAACACGCTGCTCGAGCGCGAGACGCTCGATGGCGACGAGCTGGACCGGCTGCTGCGCGGCGAGAAGCTCGAGCCCGTCTCGCGCAGCGACAGCGGCCCCAGCGCGGACGCGCCCGTTGCGCCGCCCGCTCCTGCGGCCACGGACGATGGCCAGCAGCTCGACGCATTCGGCGGTCCGGCGCCGCGGCCGGCCGGCGCCTGATCGCAGGATTGTCGCCGGCCTTGCAACTTTCGGGGCGGCTCGAGCGTTCTTAAGTATGAACCCGCGCGAGACGCGGGTTCGACCCAGCTCAAGAGACGCAGCGGGTCATGACGAGCGAGGCGGGACGGCAGCCCGCCGGCACAACGAGGATGGCGCCCGGGTGGCTCAGGCCGGGCGCCATTTGCTTACCGGGCGATCTGGAATGGCCGAGCGCTTCGCGGGTTCGGCCGCAGCGCGCCGGTGAGGCGGTTGGGGCACGAGATGCCGTGCTCGACGCGCCATCGATCCGCAGCCGGGCCGCGCCCGGAGGCGCGCACGCGAGGTGCGACGAGTCCGCGAGCCCGAAGCCAGGAAGGGCGGGAGGGCGAGCGGCCTCAGCGAGCCGAGCAGGAGGCGAGGCAAGCGTGTCGCAGCTTCGCGTGCGCGTCGCAAGGGTAAGGCCCGGCTTCGGTCCCGAGTGCAGCGTGCGCGCACAGTGCATGGCCGAGCAGTTCCTGCGCGCGCGCAGCTTGTCGTGCGTTGCCTGCGCCAGCGTGACCTGGAGCGCGTAGCGCTGCGGCGAGAGCGGCATGACCTTCGCCCGCGTGAGGGACATCTCGACCCGGTTCGGGTCGGGTTCGGCGTCGCCCCCTTCAACTGTCCCCGGGGACAGTTTGGATTCGTGTTGGTGAACCATGTTCAGCAGGGGCTCGTCGAGCAAGGGTGACCGAAGCGGCGTCATGATCGAAGCCACGTCCGACTGCGGGAAGCGCTCCGCAATGAGTCGATCGATCTCTTCGCGCCGCCTGCCCGCCGCGGCGTCGAGGAGCTCGCGTGCGTTGTCGCGCGTCAGGTGCGGCGCAAGCAGCACGATGCCGCTGACGTTCAACCGGCTGTCGGCAACGGCGTCGAGTGCGGCCGGAAACTGTCGGGCGGTTCGGGCCGCCCGGATGCGCTTGAACGCCGTCTGCTCCGAGACATGGAGTTCCCCGACGCACCAGGCGTACATCGAAGGATAGCCGGCCGGCAGGTAGAGCTTGCGGGCGTCGACCTCGGCCAGGTGTGCGAGCAGGTCCGCCGTCGTGGCACGATCCAGCGCCACCAGCGCGCCCAGATCGCGAAGCAGGACGTGATCCGCCAGGTGCGCGAGCGAGTACGGCGACATCGTACGACTCCGCTTCGGGGGCGGGTCGCGAGGGCGCGCACATCATCGCATGCGCGAATTCGCCGCTCGTGGAGCCACGCAGTACGAAGATCGCAAGGTGCCGCAACAAAGTTGTCGCCCGTCGAGATGCGAAATCATCTGCGCGCAGCTTCGCTGTCCAAGCGCCATTGCACGCGCGAGCAGTTGATCTCGAGCTCCTTGGCGGAAATTTCTCGTCAAGCGAGTTTCGCAGCCCCCGCGCGGCTCGCCTCAGCCGCCCTGCCTCGCTGGCGCGGGGGACGGCGTGATCGCGAGCTCGCGCCGCTCTCCGCCGCGCAGCGCGACGATCGGCAGCGACTGCCCGACGCGCTCGCCCGTCAGCAGCCGGTGCAGGTCGTCGACGCCCGCCACGGCCTCGCCCGCGAGCGCGACCACGATGTCCCCCTCGCGCAGGCCGACGCGCTCGGCCGGGCTGCCCGCTTCGACCGAGAGCACGAGCACTCCGGTCTCGTGTTCCAGCGCGAAGCGCCGCACGATGGGACGACGCAGTCGCGCGTTCTGCCCTGCGATGCCCAGGTAGCCGCGTACGACGCGGCCTTCGCGGATCAGCGTCGAGGCGACGAAGCGCGCGAGGTCGATCGCGATCGCGAAGCAGAGGCCCTGCGCGGGCAGGATCGTCGCGGTGCAGACGCCGATCACCTCGCCATGCGAGTCGACGAGCGGGCCGCCGGAGTTGCCGGGGTTGAGCGCGGCGTCGGTCTGCAGCACGTCGTCGATCAGGCGCCCCGACTGCGCGCGCAGCGTGCGCCCGAGCGCCGAGACGACTCCGGCGGTGACGCTGGCCTCGAAGCCAAACGGGCTGCCCATCGCGATCGCGACCTGGCCGACGCGCAACCGTGACGACGCTCCGAGCGAGGCGGGCGCGAGTCCGTCGGCAGCGACCCGCACCACTGCAATGTCGGTGTCCGGATCGTCCCCGACGAGCGAGCCCGGCGCCTGCCGCCCATCGGCCAGGGTCACGCGCATCGCCTTCGCGTCGTGGACGACGTGGCTGTTCGTGACGAGGAAGCCGTCGGGCGCGACCACGAAGCCCGAGCCGGATCCGCCGCGGCCACGCTGCTGCTCGACCTCGATCCGCACGACCGAGGGCGCGACGCGTTCGACCGCCGACATGACGGCCTCGGAGTACGCATCCAGCAAGCGGCCGTCGTCGACGATCTCCGGATCCGGTCGGGGAGCGTGCGGCGCGGGCTCGGCGCCGCCGGCGATCATCGGAACCCACCTCATGCGAACTCCTCCACGCGGCGCGGGGCATGCCCTGCCGCGAACGGGGTCTTGCCGCGCGAGCTCGGCTCGGCACGGGCGTTGCGGGCCCGGCGGGTGCCGGGTCGACTTTGGATGCAGGCGGCACCGCCGCGGAGCACGGGCGGTTCGGACCGCCCCCCACGTGCGGGCGGCGCGCCGATCGTTGCGTCGGCGGCCTACGCGACCGGGGGAGTCGCGACGGGCGGTGCGGTGAACGTCCCGCCCGCCTCGGCCTTCGCGACGAGCAGCGCGCAAGGTTCGTAACGCTCGCCTTTTTCGGCCCGGAACGCGCGCAGACGCGCCAGGACGCGCGCGAGCCCGACCGTGTCCGCCCAGCGCAGCACGCCGCCGCGAAACGGCGGAAAGCCCGCGCCCATGATCATCGCGAGGTCGACCGCGCCGGCGTCGGCGACGATCCCCTCCTCGAGGCAGCGTGCGGCCTCGTTCACCATCGCGTAGCCCATGCGCTCGGTCAGGAGTTCACCGCCCGCGGGCGAGCGCAGCGCGGGCAGCCCGAGCAGCGCGGGCACGGTGGGATCAGGCGTGCGCTCGCGGCCGCGGTGGCGATAGAAGCCGCGGCCGTTCTTCTTGCCGAGCCGCCCGGAGGCGATCAGCTTCTCGAGCAGCGGCGCCGGCTGCATGCGGCCCGGGAACGCGGCGGCGAGCACGCCCGCCACCTTGAGCGAGACGTCGAGCCCGACCTCGTCCACGACCTCGAACGGGCCCATCGGCATGCCGAAGCGGCGCATCGCGCGATCGATCGTCGGGAGCGGATGGCCTTCCTCGAGCAGGTGCATCGCCTCGCGCAGGTACGGCATGAGCACGCGATTGACGACGAAGCCGGGCGAGTCGCGCACGACCACCGGCGTCTTGCCGAGCCTGCGCGCGAGTGACACGGCAGTCGCGAGCGCAGCGTCCGTGGTCTTCGCGCCGCGCACGACCTCGACGAGTGGCATGCGGTGCACGGGATTGAAGAAATGGACGCCGACGAAACGGCCCGGATGACGCAACCCATCGGCGAGCGCGTCGACGCGCAGCGACGACGTGTTGCTCGCGAGCACCGCGTCCTCGCGCATGCGGACCTCGAGCTCGGCGAACACGCGGCGCTTGACGTCGAGGTCCTCGACGACCGCCTCGATCGCGAAGTCGGCGTGCTGGAAGCCCGAGAGTTCGAGCGTCGGCAGGACGTGCGCCATCTGCGCGTCCTTCTCGCGCTCGCCCGTGCGCCGCCGGCGCCCGCGCTCGTCGATCACGTCGCGCACCGTGCGCAGCCCCTTCTGCAGCGCCTCGGGCCGCACGTCGCGCAGCCGCACGCTGAGCCCGCTGCGCGAGGCGAGCTCGGCGATCCCGCCGCCCATCACGCCCGCGCCCGCGAGCGCGAGCCGCTCGACGCGCGCGGGCTCGACGCCGTCCACGACGGGCTTGCGCTTCGCGTCCTCGGAGAGCAGGAAGATGCGCACGAGGTTCTTGCACACCGCCCCGACGAGCAGCGGCGTGACGAGCTCCTCCTCGAGCGCCAGCGAGCGCTCGACCGTGCCGCCGATCCCGCGCTCGAGCACTTCGAGCGCCGCGAGCGGAGCCGGGTAGTGGCCGCCCGTGCGCACGCGCACGTCCGCCCGCGCGCGGCGCAGCACGACCGCGCGTCCGAACGGATTCGCATCGAGCGCCCAGTGCGCCGCCGTGCGCGGGCGGAACGCGTCGCGTCGTCCCTCGGCGGACCGGCGCGCGAGCTCGGCCACGCGGCGCTCGGCCGACTCGACGAGCCACGCGGCCGGCACGGCCCGCGCGATCACCCCCATGCGCTCGGCGCGTTTCGCGTCGAGCGTGCGCCCCGAGAGGATCAGGTCGCAGGCGGCGACGAGTCCGACCAGCCGAGGCAGCCGCGTCGTGCCGCCGAAGCCGGGAAAGATGCCCAGCAGCACCTCGGGCAAACCGATCTGCGCGCGCTCCTCGGCCGCGACGCGCGAGCTGCACGCGAGCGCGAGCTCCAGGCCGCCGCCCAGGCACGGGCCCTCGATCGCCGCGACCGTCGGCGCGGGCAGCGAGGCGAGGCGCGAGAACGCGCCCTGGCCGCGGCGCACGAGCGCACGCACCTGCGCGGCGTCCGTGATCGAGCCGATCGCGTGCACGTCAGCCCCCGCGATGAACGAGCCGGGCTTGCCGCTCCGCACCACGATCCCGGTCACCTCGCGCCGCGCCTCGAGTTCGGCGAGCGAGCGCTCGAGGCTCGCGAGCGCCGGCTCGTCGAGCACGTTGAGTTTGCGCGCGGGATCGTCCATGACGAGGTGGATGAGGCCGTTCGAGCGCTCCTCGAGGCGGAAGATCGCCATCACTCGCGCTCCAGCACGAACGCCGCGCCCTGTCCGCCGCCCACACACAGCGCCGCCATGCCGCGCTTCGCCCCGCGGCGGCGCATCTCGTGGAGCAGCGTGAGCAGCAGGCGCGCGCCGCTCGCGCCCACCGGATGGCCGAGCGCGATCGCGCCGCCGTTCACGTTGAGCCGCTCGAGCGGGATCTCGCCGAGCGGCCGGTCGCGGCCCAGCTCGCGCTTCGCGAACTCGGCCGAGCGCGTGGCCTCGAGGCACGCGAGCACCTGCGCCGCAAACGCCTCGTTGAGCTCGAAGAGCTCGAGGTCGTCGAGCGTGAGGCCGGCGCGCCCGAGCGCGATCGCCATCGCATGGACCGGCCCCAGGCCCATGCGCGCCGGTGAGAGCCCCGCGAACGCGAACGCGCGCACCCGGCCGAGCGGCGGCACGGGCCAGGCCGCCGCGGTGGCGTCGTCGCCGATGAGCAACGCGACCGCGCCGTCGGTCACCTGGCAGGCGTTGCCCACGGTCACCGTGCCGTTGCGGCGGTCGAAGTAGGGCTTGAGCTTCGCGAGCGCTTCGATCGTCTGTCCCTCACGCGGGCCGACGTCGTCGCGCACGCACTCGTAGGTGGGCGCCGCGAACACCGGCGCGATCTCCTCGCGCAACCGCTCGCGCGCCGCGATCGCACGCTGGTGGCTGCGCAGCGCGTACTCGTCCTGGGCGTCGCGGTCGATCCGGAACTCGCGGGCGAGCACCTCGGCGGTCTGGCCCATGTTGAGCCCGCAGACGAGGTCGGTGAGTCCCTCGGCGAGCGCGATGCGGGGCTGCAGCATCGCGGGCCGGAAGCGCGCGAACGCCGAGACCCTCGCGAGCGGCGTCTTCGCGCGCATCAGCCCCTCGAGCCAGTCCGCATACGAGCTGCGGAACTGGAGCGGGATCTGCGTCATGTTCTCCATGCCGCCTGCGAGCACGAGCCGCGCGTCGCCCGCGGCGATGCGGTAGAGCGCGCTCGCGACCGCCTCCATGCCCGAAGCGCAGTTGCGGTGCACGGTGAACGCGGGCACCCGCTCGGGCACGCCCGCACGCAGCGCCACCACGCGACTCGAGTTCGCGGCCTCGGACGGCATCGCGCAGTGGCCGAAGACGACCTCGTCGAGTCGCGCCGGGTCGAGCTCCGCGCGCGCGATCGCCTCGGCGGCCGCGACGCGTCCGAGTTCGTACGACGGCACGCGGCGGAACGCGGTGCCGGCCTTCGCGAACGGCGTGCGCACGCCGCCCAGGATCCAACCGCCCGTCGTCATCCGTGCAGCTTCGCGAGGAGCGTGCGCGCCTCGCTCTGGTAGCGCACGTCGAGCGCGTCGCTCGTGGGAGGCAGCGCGAGCGCCTTCTCGAGCTCGCGGCGCGCGTCGGCGTCGCGGTGCAGGTCGTGGAGCAGCCGGCCGTACTCCAGCCGGTGGTTGACGTAGTCCGGCTCGAGCTCGATCGCCTTGCGGAACGCGCTCTCGGCGTTGTCCATCGACGCGCCCGGCGGCACGCCGCCCAGCACCGTGTTCGCGGCCATGCGCTCCATGAAGTTGAGCGAGGCGAGCTTCTCGTTCCAGATGCCGAGCACGTGCCACGCGCGGCCGAGTTGCGGATCGATCGCCAGCGCCCGGTCGACCTCGGACTTGATCTCACGCGAGAGTGCGAGCTTCGTCTTCGGGCCCTCGGAGAGCGCCTGCCGGCCGAGCGCGACCGCGAGCCAGAGGTGACCACCGGAGGAATCCGGCGCGGCCTTGAGCGCGTCGCGCGCGTGCTCCACCGCCTCCGCGCGCGTGCGGCGCTGCTCGTCGCCCTTCTGCAGCTCGGCGAGTTCGGACTCGGCGCGGGCGAGGCGACAGAGCGTCTCGTAGCGGCCAGGCGCCGCCTGGTCGGCGGCGGCATAGGCGCGCGCGGCGTCGGGGAGCTGCGCGCGCGCGTAGGCGAGATCGCCGTCGGCCAGCCAGTCGTCGGCGGTGCGCGCCGCCGCGAGCGAGGCGGGCAGGACGAGGGCCAGCGCGATCGCGGCGGGCGGGAAGGCGCGCGCGAGGTCGGATCGCGGCATGGACGCTCCTCCCGGTGCGGCGCTCCATGCGCCGCGGCGAGCCACCTTGGGGCATGGTTTTCGCGATTGTCAAACGAACGAGCGAGATGCTACGAATCGCGCTCTTCGGTTGCCGCTTCAGGAGCCCGATGGCGCTCGCCGCGGGTCAGGAGGACCCATGTCCGAGACGCTCGTCCGCATCTTCCTCGACGCCGTGGAGCGCCGCGGGGCGGGCGCGATGTTCGTGCGCAAGCAGGCGGGCGCGTGGGAGAGCATCTCCGCCGACCGCGCGCTCGCGGATGTCGAGAGCCTCGCGCTCGGGCTCGCGGCGCTCGGCGTCACGTCCGGTGACCGCGTCGGGCTGCTCGCGGAGAACCGCTACGAGTGGGCCGTGAGCGATCTCGCCGTGCTGGGCCTGGGCGCGATCACGGTCCCGATCTACCCGACGCTGACGGCGCACCAGTGCGAGCACGTGCTCGCCGACTCCCAGGCGAAGGTCGCGATCGTCTCGACGCCGGCGCAGCTCGAGAAGCTCGGGCAGGTCCGGAGCGCGCTGCCCGCGCTCGCCTCGCTCGTCGTGATGGACGGCGCCCCCGCAGGGGATGCGCGCGTGCGCGCCTTCGCCGCGGTATTGGAGGACGGCGGACGCCGCCGGGCCGCCGATCCGGGCGCCTACCGGCGCTCGGCGGACGCGCTCCAGCGCGACGGCGTCGCGACCATCATCTACACCTCGGGGACGACCGGCGAGCCCAAGGGCGCGATGCTCACGCACGGCAACATCTGCTCGAACGTCGAAGCCGGGCTCAAGGTGGTCGCGCTCGACCGCCATCGCACCTGCCTGTCGTTCCTGCCGCTCTGCCACATCTTCGAGCGCATGGCCGGGCAGTTCGCGATGCTCGCGGCGGGCGTCGTGATCGCGTACGCCCAGGGCATCGACACCGTGGCGGCCGACGCCGTCGAGATCCACCCGACCGTGCTGATCGGCGTGCCGCGCTTCTTCGAGAAGGTGTACGCGCGCGTCATGGACAACGCGCGGTCGCAACCGCCGCTGCGACGGATGATCTTCGGCTGGGGCGTGCGCGTCGGCACGCGCGCCGCGCGCGAGCGCTTCGCGGGCCGCCAACCCGGTGGATGGCTCGCGCTCCAGGCCTCGATCGCCGACCGGCTCGTGGGGGCGAAGGTGCGCGAGCGCGTGGGCGGGCTGCTGCGGCTCTGCGTCTCGGGCGGCGCACCGCTCGCACCCAAGGTGATGGAGTTCTTCTTCGCGATCGGGATCCCGGTCGTCGAGGGTTACGGGCTCACCGAGACCTCGCCGGTCATCTGCCTGAACCCTCCCGGTCGCGAGAAGCCGGGCTCGGTGGGCCCGCCGGTGCCCGGGGTCGAGGTCCGGATCGGCGACGAGGGCGAGATCCTGACACGCGGGCCGCACGTCATGCGCGGCTATTTCCGCAACGAGGAAGCGACCGCGGCGGTGCTGCGCGACGGGTGGTTCCACACCGGTGACGTCGGCCGCATCGACGCCGACGGCTACCTCGTCATCACCGACCGGCTCAAGGACCTGCTCGTCACCGCGGGCGGCAAGAAGGTCGCTCCTCAGCCGCTCGAGGCGTTCCTCAAGCGCTCGCGCTGGATCTCCGAGGCGGTCATGCTGGGCGACCGGCGACCGTACTGCGTCGCGCTCATCGTCCCCAACTTCGTGAACCTCGAGACGCGCGCGAAGCAGGCCGGCTGGCCCGACGGCACGCGTGCCGCGCTGCTCGCCCATCCCGAGGTGCGCGCGCTCTACCAGCGCGAGATCGACGCGCTCAACGCCGAACGCGCGCCGTTCGAGCAGATCAAGCGCTTCGCGCTGCTCGATCGCGAGCTGTCCGAGGCGGCCGGCGAGCTCACGCCGACGCTCAAGGTCCGCCGCCGCGTGGTATCCACGAAGTTCGAGAATGTGATCGAATCGCTCTACGCCGCCGCCTCGTGAGATCGATGCCGCGGCGCTCCCCGACCAGAAAGGGCCACATGACAGCGTTTCGACGTGCTACTGCGGCCGCGATCCTTGCGGCCACCCTCGCACCCGGGCTCGCCTTCGGCGCCGGCTTTTCCATCTACGAGCAGGGAGCGGCGGTGCTCGGCATGGCCGGCGCGGGCACCGCATCCGTCGATGACGCCTCGGCGGTGTTCTACAACGCAGCCGCGATCGTGCGGCTGCCGGGCCGGCAACTGAGCCTGGGTGGAACGTGGCTCTACACCCAGACGAGCTTCGCGGGCGCCGGGCCCTCGCCCGGATTCGGCGTCACCGAGTCGATGAAGCCCGGCAACTTCTTCCCGCCGACGGCCTACTGGACGAGCCCGCTCGGCAAGCACTGGGCGTACGGCCTCGGCGTCGACTCGCCCTTCGGGCTCGGCGTCGAATGGAACAACCCCGACCGGTTCACGGGCAACTTCTACGTCACCAAGGCCGAGCTCCGCACCATCAACACGAACGCGAGCCTCTCGTGGGCGCCTTCGAAGGGCTTCAGCGTGGGCGGCGGCGTCGACGTGCTGTTCGCCTCGGTCGAGCTCGACAACATCGCGCCGAGCACGACACCGCTGCCGGGCGGCGGTGGCGCGGTGGTCGCGGCCCGCGCCCAGCTCAAGTCGAACTACGTACCCGCATGTGGCTTCAACCTCGGCGTCCTGTGGCAGCCGCAGCCGGTCTGGAAGCTCGCGGCGACGTTCCGCGGCCGCGTTCACCCGAAGATCGACGACGCCGATGCGACGTTCGCCGTCGAGCCCACCGGCAACGCCTCGATCGACGCGGCGGCGGCGGCGGGACTGCCGCCCTCGCAGCACGTCTCGACCATCATCGCGATGCCCGCGATGCTTTCGCTCGGCGCCGCGTGGAACCCCGCTCCGAGCTGGACGTGGGAACTCGACTTCAACCAGACGTACTGGTCCTTCTTCAGCCAGCTGCCACTGACGTTCGACAAGACGCAGTCGCTCGACGAAGTGCTCGACGAGGGCTATCGCGACTCGTGGCGGCTGAGCGTGGGCGCTTCGCACCGGGTCGCGCGCACGACCTACCGCTTCGGCTACTACTACGATGCCGCGGCCGCGCCCGACCAGTCCGTCACGCCGCTCCTCCCCGACGCGAACCGGCACGGCGCGACGCTCGGGCTCGGCTGGAGGCTCGGCTCGCGTCAGCAGTGGGGGATCGACCTCTACAACCTCGCGCTGTTCGTCGAGGATCGCTCCACGAACGGTCAGAGCCGCATCGACTACGACGGAATCTACAAGTCGTACGTGAACGCCGCGGGCGCGAACCTCGCCTACCACTGGTGATCCGTGAGGACTGACGACATGAAGAAGTTCCTGCGCTTCGCTCCCGTGATCGTGCTGGCGTCGCTGCTCGCCGGCTGCCAGGGACCGTGCGAGAAGCTGAAGAGCATCACCGCGCCGGTGACCAGCGTCACCGTGCCGAGCGGCACGGCCGATTTCACGACGTACATGGCGGTGGGCACGAGCATCTCGGCCGGCTACCAGTCGGGCGGCCTCGTCGACCGCCACCAGATCCATTCGTTCCCGGCGATCTTCGCCGAGCAGATCGGCAAGACCGTCCGGCAGAACGGACAGGGCTCGTTCACGTTCCCGGCGATCGGGGGCGACGGCATCCCGGCGCTGCTCGCACTCAAATCGATCTCGCCGCTCGAGATCGACAACCTGGGGCGGACGCTCGGCAGCCCCGAGAACCTGTTCCAGGGTGCGTCCTACCACAATCTCGGGATCCCGGGCGCGCTCGCATTCGATTTCAGCGACACGACCAACTACTACTCGTACAACGCGCCGCTCTACCGCACCGACACGACCTACTTCGAACTGATCGCTCGCGGGCACGGCTCGATCGCCGAGCAGGTGCTCGGCATGTCGCCGACGTTCCTGTCCGTGGAGTACGGCGCGAACGAGGTGCTGGGCTCCGCCACGTCGGGCGGGGTGACGCCGATCTTCCCGGTCATCAACTACCAGACCATCATGACGCTCATGATGAACACGCTGCACGTCGCGATGCCCAACACGAAATTCGCGCTGTTCAACGTTCCCAGCGTGACCTCGATCCCGTACTGCACGACGTTCAAGCCCTACACGGTCCGACTCGCGAACCAGTCGTTCGTCCCGCTCATCGGGCCGGACGGCAGCCTGAGCTTCAGCAGCCTCGTGCTGCTCTCGGCGGCGGACTCGCTGGCCGTGGGCACGGGCTTCCCGGTCGGCTCGTACAACTACGTCAACCCGGCGGCGCCCGGAAACGGTCGGCCGCTCACGAACGCGCAGGTGCTCGACGACGCCGAGCAGGCGGCGATCACGACCGCGACGAACCAGATGAACGCGACCCTCTCCACGCTCGCGAGCCAGCCGTGGGTCGTGAAGGTCGATATCAACTCGCTGCTCAGCCAGCTCGGCACGAACGGCTACTCGTTCGGGGGCGTCGACTACACGACCGCGTTCGTGACCGGTGGCCTCTTCAGCCTGGATGGCGTCCACCCGACCGATCTCGGTCACGCCATCATCGCGAACGCGATGATCGACGCGGTCAACGCGAAGTTCGGCTCGGCGATCCCCGAGGCGAACCCGGCGGCACACATCACCGCCACCGCGTCGGGCGCGCGGCCGGAGTCCGGGCCGCAGGGCCTGCCAGGCGCGATGCGGTTGCGCGGCATCGGGACCGGGCTCGACGCCCTCTTCCCGGCGCGGCACTGAACGCGGCCCGAACGGAGCCGGGGCGGGGCCTCGCGGTCCCGCCCCGACGCTTTTCGGAGCCTGGTTCGATCGGGGAGCGACGCTGCCCGGCGGTCGTGCCCGGGCTCGCGGCGCGGCGCGGCTTTCTCGACGGGCCCTAGCGTCGCTGCGGCGCGCCGAGGCGGTGTCCGATCCGCCGAAACCAGTCGCAGATCCGGTCGTAGTAGCCCGGCGTCTGGTCGGCGTTGGCGTGACCCGCGTCGGGCAGCTCCCAGCGCTCGATGACCGAGCGGCTGCGGGTGGTGACGAGCCGCGTCGCATCGGGCGGGGTGACCTCGTCCTTGCCCGCCACGATCACGAACAGCGGCCGGGTGAGCCGCGAGACGCTCGACTGCGGCTCGTCGAGGGTCTCGACGAGCCGGCGGTGCATGAGCACGACCTCGTCGTCCTGCGACGTGCCGAGCCACGCGATCTGATCCTGCGAGGAACGGAAGAGCCCTTCGACCGCGATCGCGTCGACGCTCGACGGCGCGCGCGTCGCGGCGGCGACCGCGACCGGTCCACCCAGGTCCTGCCCCCACGCGAACACGAACCGGCCCGGCGCACGCGCACGCGCGAAGCGGAACGCGCCCTCGGTGTCGTTCACCCAGCGCGAGGCGAAGACCAGGTTGCGCAGCGAATCCGCGGTGCCCGGCCCGCCCGGGCCGAAGTCGCGCAGGTCGAACGTCATGACCTCGAAGCCGCGCCGGGCGAACTCCCGCACCGCGGGCAGCAGGTCGGCCATCGTGCCCTGGCCGCGCGGGCAGAGCACGACGACGGGCGCGTTGGCGGGTCCGGCGAACCACCAGCCCCGCAGCTCGACGCTGTCGCGCGTGGAAGGAAACGTCACCGGCGTGAACTCGAGCCCCAG
This sequence comes from Candidatus Acidiferrales bacterium, assembly GCA_035500415.1. GTDB lineage: Bacteria > Eisenbacteria > RBG-16-71-46 > RBG-16-71-46 > RBG-16-71-46 > CAIXRL01. Next base: position 20,599 of record DATJXF010000099.1, read on the forward strand.
GCTCGAGGGATCGTAGGCGTACTGCGTCCCCGGGAGCACGGCGCGGGCGCGCGGCGCGAGCAGCAGCAGCAGCGCGATCGTCGCGGCGACGCGTCTCACGGGCGGCCGAGCCTCTCGCCGAGCTCTTCGCGCACGAGCGCGGGCGGCAGCACGCCGCTCCCGAGCGCGGCGTCGTGGAACCTGGCACGATCGAACGCGCCGCCGAGCCGCTTCCGGGTTTCCGCGGCGAGGTCGCGCAGTGCCTGCCGTCCCACGAGCGCGCCGACGCCGCGCCCTGCTGACACGCAGCACGCTCGCACCTCCGCCTCGGCCTCGTCGGGTTCGAGCCCCGCGGCGTCCGCGAGCCGCGCCGCCGCGGCCGGGGGCGCGAGCCGACCGCAGTGGAGCCCCACCGAGACTTCGGCCGCGACCGCGCGGCGCAGCGCGCTCGCGAGCTGGAAGAGCCGGCCCGCGGGATCGGGCGTGAGGAAACCCTCCTCCGCCATCAGCTCCTCGGCGTACGAAGCCCAGCCGTCCGCCATCACCGTGTCGTTCGTGATGCGCCGCAGGCGGGACGAGGCGCGATTGCCGTGGACGCGCAGCAGGTGCCGACCGGGATAGCCATCGCGCGCGACGAAGAGCGGCAGGAGCGGCGCGCAGTGACGGCGGAGCTGGCGCGCCTGCTCGTCCTTGTCGCGACGCAGGTCGACGGGCTGGAAGAGGAACGTGCCGGTCGAGTCCGCGTCGAGCGGTGCCGGTCCCTGGTAGCCGACGGGATCGAGCGGTCCGCGCTCGTACGCGGGCAGCTCCGCGACCTCGAGCTTCTCGCCCTCCGGCAGCGAGGCGATCCGGCGGTCGATCACGAGCTGGCGCGCGCGATCGATCTCGGCGATGTAGGTCTCGCGCACCCAGCTCGCCTCGGGGCAGCGTCGGCGGCCCTCCTCGAGCAGCTCGCGCCAGTCGCGGCGCGGATCGATGCGCCGCGCCTCGTCCTCGAGCTCGATCGCGAGCTCGGCTGCACGTTCGCGCGCGAGCCGCTCCACGTCGGCGCTGTTCCAGCCCAGCAGGTGGGTGCGCTCCAGCCGGTAGTTGAGCCAGCGCTCCGAGAGCGCGAAGGCGTCGGTCGCGCGGGGCCTGAGCTCGCGGTCGAGGCGGTCGTGAAAGCGCAGGAATCCGGTGCGCGCGCGGCCGCCCGCGTGCTCGAGCCGCTCGGCCTCGCCGGGGAACGAGCGCAGCAGCCGGCGCACGACGTCGTCGACGAACGCGGGGCCGCGCACGGCGAGCTCGACGCCGGCCTCGAGCTGGATCGCCGGCACGGCGTCCAGGTTCGCGCCCGCGGCCTCGAGGTAGTCCGGGATCGCCATCAGGCGTGCGACCGCAGACTCCTTGCGCTCGTCGAGCGGCGCGAACGGCCGGCCGAGCAGCAGCTGCACACCGCGGAACGCGCGCAGCAGGAAGCGCGCGGGTTCGCGCGTCGGCACGCGCATCTCCTCGAGCTCGGCGCGCAGCGTTGCGATGCGCGAGCGCAGCAGCGCGAAATCGACGCGCGACTCGAGCGGCAGCTCGTCCCAGGGCACCGAGGCGACGAGGCGCTGGTCCAGATCGCGCAGCCATGCGCTGCGCGCGCGCAGGCCGTCGGGCGAATCGTCGGGCAGCGCGGCGTCGTAATCGTGGATGCCCGCGTCGGTGGCGGCGACCGGGTCGTGCTTCATGAGGAGCTCGACGAACTCCTCACTGAGCGCGGTGAACGTCTTGAGCGTCTCGATCATCGAATTCCGTTTTCGGATCGGGCGTCGAAATCGGGCTCCCGCGCCGTCCCGGACCGGCGGCCCGGGTGCGGAAGCCCGAATCGGTTATCGGCTTCGGCGGCGCCGCGATTCACCGCCCGCCCGGATTGTCGCGCGGCGCGATGCTCCGTGCTCCGCTGCAATCTCACCCGCCGCGAACGACGTTCGCGGCCTGCTTGCCCTTGGGACCGGAGACCACGTCGAACTCCACGCGATCGCCCTCGGCGAGCGACTTGAAGCCGTCGCCCTGAATCGCGGAGAAGTGAACGAACACGTCTTCGCCCGAATCGGCCTGGATGAAGCCGAAGCCTTTGGACTCGTTGAACCACTTGACCGCGCCGGACATGTGACCTTCGGTCGGGCCCGAGGGTGCGGCCGAGCGCGACGGGCGTCCACCGCCGCCGCCGCCGCCACCGCCGCCGTAGCCGCGTCCGCCACCGCCTCCGCCGCTGCCGCCTCCACTTCCGCCGCGCGAAGCCTGGAAGCAGTCGCGGCAGAGCACGGGGCGGCCAGCGGTCGGCTGGAACGGCACCATCGTCTCCTTGCCGCAGTTCGAGCAGATGGCCGGATGCATCGGCCGGGAACCCCCGCCGCCGCCGTAGCCGCCACCTCCCCCATACCCGCCACCACCGCCACCACCACCGCCTTCGCCACGCGAAGCCTTGCGCGCCTCGCGGCAGCGCTTGCAGCGGGTGGGTTCGTTCGGAAGGCCGCGCTCGCGATAGAAGGCCTGCTCACCCGCGGTGAAGATGAACTCCTCGCCGCAGTCCACGCAGGTGATGCTCTTGTCCCCGATAGCCATGACCTCTCCGAGCGCCTCCGCTTACGAGTGCACGACGTAGTGGGCCGAAACACGAACGCCCCAACAGGCGCACCTGTTGAGGCGACTCAGGCGACGAGGCGGACGAGCGACGCGAACGGCGGCGAACACACCCTGCGAAGCGACGGTCACTGGCGTACCAAGACTCGGCGGGACGACCCACTGGACGGACGACTGCGGAGAGTATCCCGTGCCCGTCCGAAGCGTGTCAACGCCGCGATTGCGGCGAAAACCCGCGAATTCCGGGGCCTTTCGCGCTCACCCGTTCCATTCCAGACCGCGTGGGCGCACGGGTTTGCAGAGGGCATGGAGGATCTCCGCCATCGTGATGACATCGAGCAGGTTGTGATGGAAGACGG
>DATJXF010000100.1:0-5142 GCA_035500415.1 Candidatus Acidiferrales bacterium
GTCGACCTGCGCGCCGCCGTGCGAGCCCAGCTGCGCGCCCTGGGCCTGGCCGACGACGCGATCGACGACGTGCCCGGCTGCACCAAGCACGAGCCTGACCGCTTCCACTCCTTCCGCCGTGACGGTGCGAACAGCGGGCGCATGCTGGCCGCGATCGCCACCAGAGCGTAAGTAGGCTATTCCCGGGCCGCCATGATGAAGGGCGCGCTCGAGGACATCAGCAAGGCCGTCGGGAACACACCCATCGTCCAGCTCCACAAGGTCACCGGCGGAGTCCCCGTCGAGATCTACGTGAAGTGCGAGTATCTCAACCCCGGCGGCAGCCACAAGGATCGCCTCGCGGCGAACATGCTGCGGCGGGCCGAGGAGGGCGGGCTCAAGCCGGGCGGCACCATCGTCGAGGCGACGAGCGGCAACACCGGCGCCTCGCTCGCGCTGCTCGCGGCGCTGCGCGGATACAAGTGCGTCTTCGTCATGCCCGACAAGATGAGCCAGGAGAAGATCAGTCACCTGCGCGCGTTCGGTGCGCGCGTCGTGGTCTGCCCCACGGCCGTCGAGCCAGACGATCCGCGCAGCTACTACCAGGTGGCGCAGCGCATCGCGCGCGAGACGCCCAACTGCTTCTACGCGAATCAGTACCACAACCCCGCGAACCCCGAGGCGCACTACCTCTCGAGCGGCCCGGAGATCTGGCAGCAGACGGGCGGCGACTTCGACGTGTTCTGCGCCGGCATGGGCACGGGCGGCACGCTGAGCGGCACCGGCAAGTTCCTTCGCGAGAAGAAGCCGGGCATCAAGATCGTCGGCGTCGATCCGGTGGGGTCGCTCTACTACGACTTCGTCAAGCAGGGGCGCATCACCAAGAGCTTCTCGTACAAGGTGGAAGGGATCGGCGAGGACTTCTTCCCCACCACGATGAACCTCAAGATCCTCGACGACATCGTGCGCGTCGACGACAAGGAGTGCTTCCTCATGACGCGCGATCTCACGCGTCTCGAGGGGCTCTTCGTGGGCGGCTCGGGCGGCGCGGCGGTCGCCGGCGCCGTCAAGTACGCGCGGCAGATGGTCGAGCGCGGAGAGAGCACCGTCCCGTCCCTCGCCGGGGGGGCGAACGGGCGCCCCGCGCGCATCCTCGTGTTCCTCGCCGACGGCGGGCACAAGTACCTGTCGAAGATCTTCAACGACGACTGGATGCGCGAGAACGGCTTCCTCGAGGACAGCCCCGGCATCGGCACGGTGCGCGACATCCTGCAGGGCAAGAGGGCCATCGTCACCGCGAAGCCCGACGCGAGGCTGCGCGACGTCATCGACCAGATGAAGTCGCTCTCGATCAGCCAGCTGCCGGTCGTCGACAAGGGCAAGATGCGCGGCATCGTCGCGGAAGTGGACGTGCTGCGCGCGCTCGTGTCCGGCGGCAAGACGCTCGAGTCGCCCATCTCCGAGGTGGTCGAGGACGACTACGCGACGGTCACGCCGAACACGAAGCTCGAGCTGCTCCAGGGCGTGCTCGCCGACGCGAAGGTCGCGATCGTCGAGGAGCGCGACGAGGTCGTCGGCATCGTGACGAAGATCGATCTCATCGACTTCCTCGCGAAGAACAAGGCGGCCCCGAACTCGACGCCGCCACCGGCCTAGGCCCCGCTACCCGCCGGAGGAGACGTACTTCATGTCGACCCAGTGCTGCTGGCCATTGGGGAACGACACGAGGAGCTGCGTGCCCGCGGCCTGCAGGACCGTCCCGGGATAGCGGTTGCCGTCCGACCAGTGCACGAGCACGAGGGCGCCGGGGCCGAACCCCCGCGGGACGGGCGCTTGCTGGGCGAACGGCCCCGGGCCGCTCGGCGGCGGGACGTTCCACGGCGTCGCGATGACGTGCACGTTGGGCGGCGCCTTCGACGGCGCCGGCTTCTCCATCACGCTGGACGCGAGCGGTGAGACCTGCGGCGCCATGGGCTGCGTCGGCTGCAGCGGCGGAACGGCTCCGGCGGCGTCACCCAGGACCGTCTTGGCGAACGGATCGGGGATCGACGGGGGCGCGGGCGGCACCGGAGCAGGCGCGGTCGGCGCCCTCTCGTTGACCACACTGACCGGTGCGCCGGGTGCTCGGGCGACGGGACTACCGCACGCCGCGCAGAAGCGAGCGGTCGCGATGAGCGCCGCGCCGCACCTCGCGCAACTGGCCATGTGGGGATTCTAACGCGACGGCTTGGTCCAGCGCTGCATCTCCGCGTCGAATCCGCCCATGTCCACGACGAGCGCACGGTCGAGGACCAGCCCGGCCTTTGCCGCGGCGGCCCGGGCGCGGGCGGGCCACGGCGCGACCCACACGAGCCGACCTCCGGCCACGAGGACCGCCGCCGCGTGGGCGACGAACCGGTCGAGCGTGTCGGCGAGCCCCGGGGCGCGCGAGGCGCGGCGGCCCATGGGCGGATTCGTGATGACGAGGGTGACGCCACGCGGCTCGGCCGTGAGGGCGTCGGCACGCTCGAGCGTCGCGCCGTGGCCGGCGGCGGCGAGGTTCTCGCGCGCGACCTCGAGCGCACGCGCGTCCACGTCCGTCCCGCGGAGCTCGCGCGCCGGGCCGAGCAGGGCGCGCTCGACGAGCTCGGCGCCCGAGCCGACGAAGGGGTCCCACACGACGTCGTCGGCGCGCCCGCCCGCGAGGCGCGCCAGGGCCGCCGCGATCGTCGGGTGCGAGGCGGCCGGTACGTCGCCGCGTCGCCAGGTGAAGCGCGGGTCGTCGAGCGCGCGCGGGGCGAGCGAGGCTTCCACCGAGCGGCCCCGCGTCTCGATCACCAGGTCCCAGAGCGAGGCGGTGGGGTCGTTGACGAGCTCCGGCGCGCGCGCGGCGACCGCGCGGGCCACGTTCCACGTGACCGCGCGCCGGTGGCCGCCGCCGGCCCACGCGATGCGATAGCGCACGGGGCCGTCCGTCCACGTCGAGAGCACGGCCCGCGCCGGGTCGCTCGTGATGGCGCGCGCGACGGCCGCCTCGAGGGAGGTCGTGTCGCTGACCCACTCGGCCGGCAGCGGGAATCGCACGCCGAGCATCGTGCGCGCCGCGAAGAGCGCGCCCAGGGTCCCTGCGAGCCGGGTCCGCACGCGCCCGGAGCCGACGGCGCGCACGTCGGACACGGCCGCGATGCCCGCGAGCTCCTCGGCAAGCAGGCCCTCGAGCCCGGCGCGCGCGAGAATCACGGCATCCACTGGCGCCGGGGGTGCGCGCGTGGGGTCCAGCCGGCCTCTCCCGGCGCGCGTTGCGGTTCTGTCGACCATCATGGAGGCGCGCGTCCCGATTCGCGCTAGCTCCGCGTCGTCGGACGCCGCGGCCTCGCGAAGCAGCGCCGACGATCGAGCGCTCCCGACCTTGCCGAGCGACGCCGCGATCGTCCTCCGCATCTCGGGGCGCGCATCGGCGCTCCATGCCGCGAGGAGCGCCGCTTCCACTTCTTCTCCGGACGCGTGCCCGAGCGCCATCGCCGCGTTGCGACGCGTCTTCGCGTCGGCGTCTCGGAGCGCGCCGAGCAGCGCGGTCCGCGCCGCGGCATCGGCGGCGAAGCGCCCGAGGCACCGCACGAGCCTCGCTCGCAGCGGCGGCCGCGCGCTCTCGAGGCGCGCCACGAGCGGCTCGACGGCGCCCGGCCCGATGCGAGCGATGGCCCGCTCCACGTGCTTCGCCACCGTCTCGTCGCCGGCGAGCAGGTCGACGAGGGCCCCGAGGTCGCGCGCTCGCGGCGTGAAGCCGGGGTCGCGGACGGCCTGTTCGAGGCGGACGGGAACGCGTTCGCGCGCCAAGGCCCGCGCAGCTTGCGCGACGCGGCCGGTCACGACAAGATCCCAAATGGAGGAGCTCGCGCCCATGCAGCCCAACATCATCGCGTGCACCAACTGCGGCGCGCCCGACGACGGGCAGGAGGTCATCTGCAAGTTCTGCCACCAGCCGGTGTCGGCGCAGGTGCAGCAGACGGCGATTCCCTGCGGCCAGTGCAGCCACCCGAATCGCTGGGGCAGGCAGCAGTGCTCGCGTTGCAACGCGTGGATCGTCGTCCAGTGCGTCTTCTGCGGCAGCCTGAGCCCGCGCACCCTGGCCTCGTGCATGAAGTGCAACGAGGCCTTCGCCGGCGCATGGCAGCGCAAGCAACAGCGCGAGGGTCAGCAGCAGGTGCAGGAGGCCGAACAGATCCTCGGCTCCATCGCGGCCATCTCCGCCGGCATCTTCATCGGCGGGCGGCGCTGGTGAATGGGTAGCGTCGACGTCCGCGCGCTCCTGGCGCTGTACGGAGGCACGCCTCACGGGTTGCTCTTCGCACCGATGCTCGCGCTCACCATCGTGGGCGGCGGGTGGGCGTCGCTGCTGCTCGTGCCGATGCTGATTCATCCCAGAACGCGCGCATTCGCGCTGCCGCTGGCGCTCGCGGTCGGCACGCAGGCGCTGCTCGTGTCGACCATCAAGGCGCTCGTGGGGCGCGCGCGTCCGTGGATCGCCCTCGGGCTGCCCGCGCCCTTCGGCGCGCCGCACGACGGGTCCTTCCCGAGCGGGCACGCCGCGGGCAACTTCTGCGTCGCGGCCTTCCTCGCGGTGGCGCTCCCGGCCATCTGGCCGCAGGCCCCGGCGCGCGTGCGCGTGCTCACGTCGGTCGCGGCCGTCTACGCCGCGCTCGTGGCCACCTCGCGCGTGTACCTCGGCGCGCACTTCCCGAGCGACGTGCTCGCCGGCGCCCTGCTGGGCGTGCTGGTCGGCGGCGCCGCCGGCGTCCTCTACGTGCGCCGCCGCGCGTCGACGGCGACCACCTGACGATTCGCCCGCGTTCTCCTTACGTATCGCGGTGCGATGCATCGCGCGCTCGCCTTCCACGGCGCGGTCCTCGTCGCCTGCAGCCTGTGCGGCGCGCTCGCGTGCGGCGACCTCGTCATCCCCAGCAACGGCAGCGACGACGGCGGAAGCTCCAGCGACCTCTCCGATGACGCAGCCGGCGACGCCCTCCCGCCCGCCAGCTGTGACGCCGGCGTCGAGCCCGTCGCCCTCGCGTGCACCGGGCTCTACGCCGACTGGACGCACCTGACGCTCGCCCCGGACGTGCAGACGTTCACGCCGGGCGCGACGATGTGGCTCGACGGCGCCGACGCCACGCGCTGGATATG
>DATJXF010000101.1:0-4493 GCA_035500415.1 Candidatus Acidiferrales bacterium
TCACTCGTTCGCATGCCATCTGCTCGGCGATCGCTCAAAGGCCGAGGACGTGGCGCAGGAGGTGTTCCTCAAGCTCCAGCGCGCGATCGACCGCATGGATCCCGAACGCGATCCGTGGCCATGGATCGCGACGATGGTGCACAACGCCTGCCACGATTACTGGCGCTCGAAGGCGCAGCGGGTCGCGGGACGCACGAGGTCGCTCGATGCCGATCCCGAGCGCTCCGAACGGCTCGTCGCGACGGCTGAGGCGCCCGAGGAGCGAGTGCTCGCCGACGAGCGCGAGCGGCTCGTGCGCGCGGCGATCGGGAGGCTTTCCGAGACGCATCGCCAGATGGTGCTGCTCTTCAACTACGACGGCCTGAGCCACGTCGAAGTGGCGGGCCTGCTCGGCATCGGCCATGCGGCCGCGCGCAAACGCTATTCGCGCGCGCTCGAGGAGCTCGGCCGGATCCTGCGCGAGACGATCGGACGATGAGATGAGCACGGAACGTTCCTCCGACGACGCCCGCCGAGCCCTCGAGGCGCTCGGAGCGCTGCGCGCGCCGCGCGCGGCCGATCCCGGGTTCCGGACCCGGCTGCGTCGCGAGTTCGCACACGGTGCCGTCGGCCCCGTGCGCCCCGCGGCGCGTGCGCCCGTCGAGCTCCATCCGGCGCACGCGGTGCTGCGTCTGGGCTGGATCGTCACGGGAGCCGCGGCTGCCGTCGCGCTCGTCGCGATCGGGATCGCGCTGCTCAATCCCGGCCCGGCGTGGCGCGTCGTTTCCGCCTCGGGCTCGGGGAGCGTACGCGTCGGGGACCGCGAGTTGCCGCTCGCCGACCCCGCGGCGCTCTCCGCGGCGATGATTCCCGGAGCGGTGGTGCGCGTGCCCGGGGACGCGTCGCTCGAGATCGCGAGCGCGCGCACGATCGCGATCGCGATGCAGGGCGGGACCGAGGCCACGCTGCCGCGCGTGCCCGGACGCTGGTTCGACCGGCAGGTGCGGGGCTCGATCCGCGCCGGCGAGTGGCGCATCACGACCGGGCCGGACTTCCCGGGCGCCCAGCTCGCCATCGAGACCCCCAGCGCACACGTCGAAGTGACGGGCACGACCCTCGCGGTGCTCTGCCTGCCCGAGGGCACGTGCGTCTGCGTCTACGAGGGCCACGTGCGCGTCGGCCACGGTGCGGACGACCTCGTCGTCGTGGACGGCGGGCGGCGCCGGCTCGTCTACAACGATCGCGCGCAACCGCCGCTCGACGACGCGATGCTGCCTCAGGAGCGACCGGCGCTCGGCTCGTTCTGCCGGATCATGCGACCGGCCGCTCCCCCGCCGCGCTGAGCGGCCCCGCGCCTCACGATTCGAAAGGGACTCCGCAACGATGCGAGCGCACGTGGTCGTGCTGGGGGCGGGCTTCGGCGGACTCGAGCTCACGACGATGCTGTCCGAGGCGCTGGGCGAGTCCGCCGACCTCGTGCTGATCGACCGCGCCGACACGTTCGTGTTCGGCTTCTCGAAGCTCGACGTGATGTTCGGCCGCAAGTTGCCGGATGCGGTCCGGCTCCCCTACGCCGACATCGTGAAACCGGGCGTGCGCTTCGTCCGCGCCGAGGTGCGGGCGATCGATCCGGCCGCGCGGCACGTCGAGACGGATGCGGGCGCGTTCGACGCCGAGGTGCTCGTCGTCGCGCTCGGCGCGGACTACGACGTCGCCGCGACGCCTGGACTCGCGCCGGGCGGCCACGAGTTCTACACGCTCGCGGGCGCCGCAGCGTTGCACGACGCCCTGCTGCGCTTCGAGGGCGGTCCCGCAGTCGTGGGCGTGTGCGGCAGGTCGTTCAAGTGCCCGCCCGCTCCGAGCGAGGCGGCGCTCCTGCTCCACGACTTCCTCGCGGCGAGGAACCGGCGCGACGCGAGCACGATCGCGCTCGTGATGCCGTTCGGCACGCCGGTGCCGCCGTCGCCCGATACCTCGATGGCGTTGCTGGCGGCGTTCGCCGAGCGCGGGATCGCGTTCGTCAAGGACACGCTCGTCCGGTCCGTGGATGGAGCCCGCGGGGTGGTCGCGCTCTCGGACGGCCGCGAGCTGCCCTGCGCGCTCTTCCTCGGCATCCCCGTCCACCGCGTGCCGCAGGTCGTCGTCGAGTCGGGTCTCGCGGCGAATCCGACGGACTGGGTGCCGGTCGACCGGGCCACGCTCGCGACGCGCTTTCCCGGCGTGTACGCGATCGGGGATGTGAACGGTGTCGGGACGCCCAAGGCCGGCGTCTTCGCCGAGGGCGCCGCGCGCGTGGTCGCGTCCGCGATCCTCGCCGCGCGGCGGGGCGGGCCCGCGCCCGGGCGCTACCTCGGGAAGGGCTCGTGCTACGTCGAGTTCGGGCACGACGAGGTGGGCCGCGTCGACGTCGACTTCCTGAGCGGGCCCAAGCCGACGGGAACGCTCACGACCCCGTCGCGCGCGCTGTTCGAGGAGAAGAAACGCTTCCGCTCGAGCCGCGCCACGAGGTGGTTCGGAACACCGGCCGGGGCGTGAGCGGCCGGGCCCTGCAACGACATGGCCGTCTCGAGGGGTGTCTAGCGGTCGAGGCCTTCGACGACGTGCAGGTTCGTGATGAGCCGCAGGTAGCTGTAGGCGTAGTGGCTGCCGCCGCTCGCGACGAACGGGGTCGCGACGAACGCGACGCCCTTGGGGTCCATCGGCTGCGTCGTGCGCCACGGCGTGCGCGCGCCGGTTGCGAGCTCGATCCGGTCGATGCGCCGCGCGTGGCCCGTGTTCGCCGTCACGTAGAGGAACTTTCCCGGGACGTCGAACGTGAGCGCGACCTCGTTCGGCGTGAGGCCGGGAAGGGGCTCGGACGTGCTCGAGCCCCACGCGTGCAGCACGTGCTCGCCGGAGGCGCGCTTGAGGACGAAGCGCTCGCCGTCGGGCGTGATCGGGAGTCCCACCAGGCGGTCGAAGTCGAACTCCTCGTCCCAGAGCAGCTTCGCCTCGCCGCCCGCGAGCGGAACGAGATGGATCGCGCGCGGATGGCCCGGGCCCGCGCCGACGACGAAGGCGTGCAGCCCGTCGGGATGGAACCCGGCCCAGAACACGCGATCGATGCCCTGCAGCGGGATCTCGCGCGCCTCGCCGAAGCCGACCGGGTAGAGCATGAGCGCATGGCGCTTGTGGTGCGTGACCGCCAGCACCCACTCCCCATCCGCGGAGATGTGGGTGCCGATGCCCTCGCCGAGGCGCACCGCCGGTGAGAAATCGAGCCCGCGCATGTAGCACGCGTAGTGCGGGTTCTCCGCCTCCGCGACCTCGATGAAGAGGATGCGGCTGCCGTCGGCCGAGAGCGGCCCGGCGAACGAGCCGTCGAACCACGACATGTCGATCTCGCGTTCGTCGGACGGCCCGCCCACGCAGAGCACGAGTCGCAGCTCGTCCATCGTGACGAGCGCGCGACCGTCGGGCCGCGTGTCGTGGAGCGTGATGCGGGTCGCTGCGACGTGGACCTCGCGCACGCGTCCATCCAGCGTCGCGCCCCAGATGCCGTGGCGCTGCTCGCCGTTGATGCCCGAGAACCACACCTCGTCCCCGGATGGCGACCACGCGAGCCCGCTCAGGTTCGTGAAGTCGGTCGCGAGCGTGATGAGCTTGCCGTTCGCATCGATCACGCACACGTCGGCTTCGCCCTCACCGGTGCGGTGGTTGCGGCCGAACGCGACGTTGCGGCCGTCCGGCGAGACGCGGCAGTAGCTGAGCCAGTCGGTCGTCTCGTGGACCACCTTGCCCGCCGGATACTCGAGCATGCAGTGGCCGCCCTTGTAGCGGACGAGCGCCATCGTGCGGCCGTCCGGCGACCAGTCGGCGTGGCCGACGTTCTTCTGCAGCGGGCGGACGCCGCCGCCCGCGAGCGCGACGCGCGCGAGCGTGCCGCTCACCTGGAACCAGCTGAAGTTGTGGTAGCCGAGCGAGATCGCCATCTCCCCGGCCGCGGACATCGAAAGCAGGCTGCCGGCCGGGAGGCCGAGGCTGCGCGACTCCGGGCTGCCCGTGCGAGAGGTGAAGATCTCGTGCGGACGTCCGTCCCACGCGGCGCCGTAGACGACGCCGGCACCGTCGGGCGTGAAGCGCGCGATCGCGACGTGGCCGTTGCGGAAGGTGAGGCGGCGGAAGCGGGCGCGCGGCGACGCGGCGGGTCCGTCGCCCTCGGCGTGCGAACCGCTCGAGCCTGAGGTCGCGACGGCTTCGAGCGCGTAGGCGAGATCCGCCGCCGAGCGGAAGCGGGCGGCGGGCTGCTTCTCGAGGCAGCGCTGCACGATGCGGTTGAGGCCCGCGGGGACCTCGGGCGCGAGCTGCGGCAGCGCCACGGGCTCCTCGCGCAGGATCGCCGTCATCGTGTCCGCGGACGATTCACCGCGGAAGGCGTGGCGGCCCGCGAGCATCTCGTAGAGCACGACGCCGAACGAGAAGATGTCCGAGCGCGCGTCGACGGGCAGGCCGCGCACCTGCTCGGGCGACATGTA
>DATJXF010000102.1:0-14061 GCA_035500415.1 Candidatus Acidiferrales bacterium
GAGCGGACTCACCTCGCCGCGCGCGACCCAGCCACCACCCAGCACCTGTTCGGTGCCGAGCCAGAGGCGCTCGTCGGCGTGCTCGTGCCGCCACTGCACGGTGTAGACCGAGCGGCGGTGATCGCGCAGGTGGACGCCGACTTCGGGCCGGAACTGCCCGGGCCCGTTCACGAAGTCCCAGTACTCGAGCTGGACGTGGAACGGTCCGGGCGCCCAGTAGAGGATCGGATCGCGCAGGTCGTTTCCGTTCGTGAACGACCAGTAGCGAAACTGCGCGCCCACGGCGGGCGCGGCGTTCGACGCGCGCGGAGCGACGAGCGCCAACGCGAGGCCGGCGGCGAGCAGCGTCGCGGCGGACCTGCAGCGGCTCACGCCGGCACCCGGTCGCGCGGACCGCGCCTGGGGCGCATGCTGCCCGAGACGAAGCGGAAGTACGCCCACCACGCCACGGCGAGGGTGCGCAGCACCGCGTTGATCGCCCCGTAGAGCGGGTAAGCCAGCAGGACGGCGAGCGGGGCGCGCGTGCCCTCGCGCGGCATGCGGATCGCCCGCCACGGGAAGGTCTCGAACGCCAGGTAGAGCGCGTAGAGGACCAGTCCCCAGATCCGCAGCGTCGGGGTGAGCAGGATCACGAGGATCGACCAGCTCTTCAGCGGGTCGCTCACCACGGTGTAGAGGTTGTACGCCATTTCGTAGCGCAGCCGCGAGCTCGAGCCCCGCCACGTCAGCAGGCGGAGCATGTTGCCGAACTGGTGGTAGAGCCCGGGATACCACCCCGCGAGCCGCTGGCGCAGCCAGTCGCCCCAGCGCGAGGGCGCGACCGTCCACACGGGTTCGTCGGCGAACGCGATGCGCCTGCCGTTCAGCAGTTGGATCATCGTGCGCTGCAGGTCCTCGCCCTGGAACACGCAGGTGTGCTGGTGGTGCAGCGCGTCGAGGTCGGCGGTACGGAAGAGCCCGATCGCGCCCGAGACGCAGCTCACCGACTGCGTGACGTCGTGGAAGCGCTTCCCGATCTCCATGCTCTTCGCGTACTCGTAGCGCTGCAGCGCGCCGAGGAAGTTGTTGCCGTGCGCGCCGCCGCGGTTGCGGCGGTCGGGCAGGACGTGGAACGCGACCGCATCGGCGAGGCCGTCGGTGATGAGCGACGTGGGCAGCCGTGCGGCGCCGAGCCGCGTGTCGTCGTCGAGCAGCAGGACGAGCGGTGTACCGACGCGGTGGAGCGCGTAATGGATCGCCGACGCCTTGCCCTTCGACCGCTCGAAGCGATGGACCTCGCAGCCGAGGCCGCGTGCGACCTCGGAGGTGCCGTCCGTGCTGCCGTCGTCCACGACGAGCACGTGCGCGACCGCACCGGCCCTGAGCAGCTCCCCCACGGTTCCCGGCAGGACGGCCGCGCCGTTGCGCGACGCAATCACCGCGGTGACCAGCGACGGCTCGCTCTCGAAGGTGCGCGGTTCGGCGCGGCCCAGCAGCTCGACGATCAGCTTCACGAAGTCGACGAGCGCGCAGAAGAGCGCGACGAATACGAGCCTGCCTGCGCCGGTCGCAGGCCACGACAACCACTCGAACGGCGAGGCGAAGCCGGGCAGCACGAGCGACCACAGGTTCACGCGCCGCCTCCGCCGCGCGCGCCCGGCACGGCGCCGCGAGCCTTGACCGCTCCGGGAGCCATCCATACGCTGCGCCGCGACCGTCCCAACACCCCGAGGAGGCCCGAGTGAACCGCGAACAACGCCTGGCCGAGCTGCGTCGCAGGCGCGAGCAGGGGCTCGCCGGTGGAGGCACGGAACGGATCGCGAAGCTCCACGCGAGCGGCCGTCTGACGGCCCGCGAGCGGCTCGAGCTGCTGCTCGACCCGGGCTCGTTCGTCGAGGTCGGCGCGCACGTGACGCATCGCTGCGCCGACTTCGGCATGGCCGATCGGCGGATCGTGGGCGACGGCGTCGTTGCCGGCTGGGGTCTCGTCGACGGCCGGCTGGTCTACTGCTTCGCGCAGGACTTCACGGTGTTCGGCGGCACGATGAGCGAGGCCAACGCGAGGAAGATCTGCACGATCATGGATCTCGCGATGGACAACGGCGCACCGGTGATCGGGCTCAACGACTCCGGGGGCGCACGCATCCAGGAGGGCGTCGTCTCCCTCGGCGCCTACGCCGACATCTTCCTGCGCAATACCCTCGCCTCGGGCGTCGTGCCGCAGATCTCGGCCGTGATGGGGCCGTGCGCGGGCGGCGCGGTGTACTCCCCCGCCATCACCGATTTCACGATCATGGTGCGCGGGACGAGTCACATGTTCGTCACGGGCCCCGACGTCATCAAGGCCGTGACCTCGGAAGAGGTCAGCTTCGAGGACCTGGGGGGCGCGCTCACCCACAACACCAGGAGCGGCGTCGCCCACTTCGCAGCGGCGGACGACGCGGATGCGCTGCGCCACGTCAAGCGCCTGCTGTCGTTCCTGCCGAGCAACAACGCCGAGGACGCGCCCCGGCGCGCCTGCACCGATCCGATCGACCGACGCTCGCCCGAGCTCGCGACGCTGGTGCCCGAGTCCTCGGACAAGCCGTACGACATGAAGGATCTCGTGCGCCTCGTGGTCGACGACGGCGACTTCTTCGAGGTCCACGAGCACTTCGCGGGCAACCTGATCGTGGGCTTCGCGCGCCTGAACGGCAGGCCGGTGGGCGTCGTCGGCAACCAGCCGCGCGTGCTCGCCGGCGTGCTCGACATCGATTCGTCCGTGAAGGGCGCGCGCTTCGTGCGCTTCTGCGATGCCTTCAACATCCCGCTCGTCACGTTCGAGGACGTGCCCGGGTTCCTGCCCGGCACGCGGCAGGAGTGGGGCGGCATCATCCGCCACGGCGCGAAGCTGCTCTACGCCTACTGCGAGGCGACGGTGCCCAAGCTGACCGTCGTCGTGCGCAAGGCCTACGGCGGCGCCTACGACGTCATGTCGAGCAAGCACATCCGCAGCGACTACAACGTCGGCTGGCCGAGTGCGGAGATGGCGGTGATGGGCGCCGAGGGCGCGGTCAACATCCTCTACCGCGACGAGCTCGCACGCGCCGCCGATCCCGCCGCCGAGCGCCGGCGCCTCGTCGCCGACTACAACGACAAGTTCGCCTCGCCGTACGTCGCGGCCGAGCTCGGCTACCTCGACGACGTGATCGAGCCCCAGGACACGCGTCCCAAGCTGATCGCGGCACTCGAGATGCTGCGCAACAAGCGGCAGAGCCTTCCGACCAAGAAGCACGGCAATCCCCCGCTCTGATCCCGAGCCGGACGGGGCGCGCGGCGTATCGCGGGCGCCGGCGGGGTGAGGGGACCGGCGAAAGGGGCGGCAGCGTGAGCATCAAGGCTAGCAGCCCGCCACCGTGCGCGCCCCATCCGAACGGTGCCTCGCCCGGTCCGTTCCGGCGATTTCCGCGCCATTTCACCCGAAACGTTGCATTCGGCACGCGTTTCGAGCCGGCCGCGCGCGGTCAGACGACGAGCATCGCGTCGCCATAGGAGTAGAACCGGTAGCGCTCCCTCACGGCATGAGCGTACGCCGCGCGCATCGGCTCGACGCCCGCGAACGCGGCGACGAGCAGGAGCAGCGTCGTGCGGGGCAGGTGGAAGTTGGTGAGGAGCGCATCGACCGCCTGGAAGCGATAGGGCGGCAGGATGAACTTGCGCGTCCAGCCGCTCGCCGCGCCGAGCGCGCCGCCGTTCGCGTCGCACGCGCTTTCGAGTGCGCGCACGCTCGTCGTGCCGACGGCGACGATGCGGCCGCCCCGCTCGCGCGCCGCGCGCAGCGTCCCGGCGGCCGCCTCCGGGAGATCGAACCACTCCGCGTCCATCGCGTGCCCGCGCGGATCGGCGGCCGTCACCGGCCGGAACGTCCCCGGGCCCACGTGGAGCAGGAGCGTCGCGCGCGCGACGCCCTCGCGCTCGAGTGTCGCGAGCAGATCGGGCGTGAAGTGGAGCCCCGCCGTCGGCGAGGCGACCGCGCCCTCGGTGCGCGCGAACACGGTCTGGTAGCGCTCGGCGTCCGCGGGCTCCGGCGCACGGCGCACGTAGGGCGGCAGCGGGATCGCGCCGTGCGAGGCGAAGGCGGCGGAAGGATCGCCATGCACGATGCGCACGATGCGCTCGCCGTGTTCGCCCTCGGCGAGCACCTCGAGCGTGAGCGCGCCGTCCGCGGCGGTGAGGCTCGCGCCGGTCCGCGCGTGGCGCGCCGGGCGCGCGAGCACGCGCCACGCTTCGCCCCCGGCGGCGGGCTCGGGGCGCACGAAGAGCAGCTCGACGCGGCCGCCGCTTTCGCGCCGCGCCTCGAGACGCGCGTGCCGCACGCGCGTCTCGTTGACCGCGAGCGCGTCGCCCGAGCGCAGCCAGCGCGGCAGGTCGGGGATGCGCTGGTCGGTGAGCCGGCCGCTGCCGCGCTCGAGCACGAGCAGGCGCGCGTCGTCGCGGCGCTGAGGTGGGTGCTGCGCGATCAGCGACTCGGGGAGCTCGTAGTCGAGGTCCTCGAGGCGCACGGGCGCCGGCTCGGGGCGGCCGTTCAGGAGAGCGGCAACTCCGGCGGGTCCGCCTCGGGCGCGCCGCGGAAACGCTCGGGCAGCGGCAGCCCGAGGTGCTCGTAGGCCAGGCGCGTCGCCTCGCGGCCGCGCGGCGTGCGGCGCACGAAGCCCTCCTGCACGAGGAAGGGCTCGTAGACGTCCTCGAGCGTTCCCGACTCCTCGCCCAGCACGACCGCGATCGACTGCAGGCCGACGGGGCCGCCGTCGTAGCGCCGGATCAGCGCATCGAGCAGCCGGCGATCCATCTCCTCGAGCCCGAGCGGATCGACGTCCAGCAACCGGAGCGCGTCGCGCGTCACCGCGAGATCGACGCGCCCGTCCGATTGGATGAGCGCGACGTCGCGCACGCGGCGCAGCAGCCGGTTCGCGACGCGCGGCGTGCCGCGTGACCGCCGCGCGATCTCGATCGCGGCGTCGTCGCTCACCTCCGTGCCGAGGATCCCGGCGGAGCGATGCACGATGCGCCCGAGATCCTCGGCGCCGTAGAAGTCCATGCGCATCGTGACGCCGAAGCGCGCGCGCATCGGCGCCGAGAGCAGCCCCGAGCGTGTCGTCGCGCCGACGAGCGTGAAGGGATCGAGGTTGATCTTGAGCGAGCGCGCGCTGGGCCCGCGGTCGATCAGGATGTCGAGCTGGAAGTCCTCGAGCGCCGAGTAGAGGTACTCCTCGACGACCGGGCTCAGGCGGTGGATCTCGTCGACGAACAGGATGCCACGCGGGCCGACGTTGGTGAGCAGGCCCGCGAGATCGCCCGGGTGCTGGATGACCGGTCCGGAGGTATGCGTGATCTCGACGCCCAGTTCCCCGGCGAGGATCGTCGCCAGCGTCGTCTTGCCGAGGCCGGGCGGACCGTGGAAGAGCACGTGATCGAGCGCCTCGCCGCGCCGGCGCGCGGCCTCGAGGAAGATGCCGAGCTGCTCGCGCACCTGCGGCTGGCCGACGAACTCCGCGAGCCGTCCGGGCCGCAGACGCTTCTCCTCGCGTACGTCCTCGGCGAACGCGGCCGGGTCGCCGACGCGGGCCGGCTGCTCGGCGGCGCGCCGCTCGCTCGCCTCGGCCGGCAGCTTGGCGCGCGCGTTCACCGCTGCACCGCCGCGGCGCGGCCGATCGGGGCGAGCGCCCGGCGCACGAGCTCCTCGAGCGTCGCGTCGGGCTTCGCCTCGGCGGCGACGCGCACCGCCTCGCGCGCCTGTCCCGCCGTGAGACCGAGCGTGAGGAGCGCCGCCACGGCGTCCTCGATGCGCTCGCCCGCGGGCAGCACGCCTTCGCGCCGGCCGCGACGCGCGGCCTCGGGCAGGAAGTCGAGCTTCTCGCGCAGTTCGAGCACGATCCGCTCCGCGGTCTTGCGGCCGATACCCGGCACGGCGACGATCGCCGCGAGGTTCTCGTCGCGGATCGCGCGCGCGAGCGGCAGCGGTGCGAGCCCGGAGAGCGCGGCGAGCGCGGTGCGCGGCCCGACGCCGCTCACCCCGATCAGCAGATCGAAGAGGCGCAGCTCGTCCGCGTCCGCGAATCCGAAGAGCAACACCGCGTCCTCGCGCACGACCTGGCGCGTGCGCAGGCGCGCCTCCCCGCCGACCGGCGGGAGCGCCGCCAGCGTGTGCGTCGAGACGTGCGCGAGGTAGCCGACGCCGCCGGCCTCGATGACGCACGCGCCCTCGCTCCGCTCGAGCAGCGTGCCGCGGAGCGCCGCGATCACCGCGCGCTCCTCGCGAGCAGCGCCTCGAGCCGGCGTGCGGCGGGTTTCTGCGCCCGCGCCTCGGGCCGCGGACCGCGCTGCAGGTGGCAGATCGCGCCCGCGAGCGCGTCCGCAGCGTCGCCCCCGGGCTCGGCCGCGAGTGCGAGCAGGCGACGCACCATGTAGGCGACCTGCTCCTTCGCCGCGCCGCCGTTGCCCACGACGCTCAGCTTGATCTCGCGCGGGCTGTACTCGAACACGGGCAGATCGCGCTCGACCGCCACGACGAGCAGCGCGCCGCGGACGTGGCCCAGCACGAGGGCCGAACGCACGTTCTCGCGGTAGAAGGCGCTCTCGACCACGACCGCGTCCGGCGCCACCCGGTCCATCACCTGCCCCGCCTCGCGGGCGATGTGGTGAAGGCGGTGCGCCAGGGAGGCGCCGGCCGGCGGCATCATGCAGCCGTGCTCGAGGCAGCCCAGGCGGTTGCCGTGGCGTTCCACCACGCCGAAGCCGGTCCGTCGGCTGCCGGGGTCCAATCCCAGGACGCGCATGTCGGCATGCTCGCGCGGGCGACGCCCGCACGCAACCCTCCCTGGTGACACTCGCTCGCGGCGAGGCCGGAGCCGCCCGCCTCAAGCGTGGGTGGCGCCCGCCTCTTTCTCGGCCCTGGCCGCCGCGACGACGCGCTCGGCGATCTCGCGCGGCACTTCCTCGTAGTGCGAGATCTTCGCGCCGTGCATGCCGCGGCCCTGCGTGATCGAACGCAGGTGCGTCGCGTACTTGTAGAGCTCGGCGACCGGGACCTTCGCCTTGATGACTTGATAGTGCCCGTCGGCCTCGGTGCCGAGGATCTTGCCGCGGCGCGACGACATGTCGCCCATCACGTCGCCGAGGAACTCTTCGGGCACGCGCACGACGACGTCGCTGTAGGGCTCGAGCAGGATCGGCGTCGCCTTGAGCACCACCTGGTGGAAGCAGGTTTCGGCCGCGATCTTGAACGCCATCTCGGACGAATCGACGTCGTGGTACTTGCCGAAGAACACCGCGACGCGAACATCGACGACCGGGTAGCCGGCGAGCGGGCCCTTTTCCATGCCGGCGACGACGCCCTTTTCGACGGCCGGAATGTACTGGTTCGGGATCACTCCGCCCTTGATCTCGTCCGCGAACTCGAACTTGCCGCCGCGCGGCAGCGGCTCGACGCGCAGGTGCACCTCGCCGAACTGCCCGCGGCCACCGGACTGCTTCTTGTGCCGGTACTCGTCCTGCGCCTTGGCGCGGATGGTCTCGCGATAGGGCACGTGCGGCTTGCTCAGGAGCACGTCGACGCCGAACCGCTTCTTGAGCCGCTCGACCAGCACCTCGAGGTGCAGGTCGCCCATGCCGCAGACGAGATGCTCGTGCGTGCTCTCCTCGTACTGGCGCGCGAGCGTCGGGTCCTCTTCGTGCAGGCGCGCGATGCCCTGCGCCATCTTCTCCTCGTCACCCTTGTTCTTGCTGCGGATGCACTCCGCGGTGACGGGCTCGGGGAAATCGGGCGGCGCGAGCTTCACCGGCCGCGCCTTGTCCGCGAGCGTGTCCCCCGTGTGGGTCTCGCGCAGCTTCACCGCCGCGACGATGTCGCCGGCGACCGCGCTCTTGCAGTCGGAGCGCTCCCGGCCCATCAGGTGGTAGAGCGTGCCCAGCTTCTCGGCGCGGTTGCGCGACGTGTTGACGCACTCGCGGCCCGACTCGACCCGGCCGGACCAGATGCGCACGAGCGAGAGGTCGCCCAGATGCGTCTCCGAGAGCGTCTTGAACACCGTCGCGGCGAACGGCGCTGTCGGATCGGGCGCGCACACGACCTCGGCGCCACCGCTCTCGCCCTTCTGCGGGTGCGCGTCGACCGGCGAGGGCAGCACGTCGACGATCTCGTTGAGCAGCTCCTTGACGCCCAGGTTGTGGAACGCCGAGCAGCAGGAGACGGGCGCGAGATCGCAGGCCTCGACGCGCTCGCAAAGTCCCTTGCGGATCTCCTCGTCGGTGAGATCGCCGGTCGAGAGGAACTTCTCCATGAGCTGCTCGTCGCCGGTCGCCGCCTCTTCCAGCAGCGTCGCGCGCGCCTTCGCCGCACGGTCCGCGATCTCGGAGGGGATCGCGATCTCCTCGCTCTTCTCGTCGATGCCGCGGCCGGTGAAGCGGTAGGCCTTGTTGGCGATCAGGTCGACGATGCCCGAGAAGCTCTCCGCCTCGCCGATCGGCAGTTGCACCGCGACCGCGTTGAGGCCGAGCCGGTCGTGGCAGCTCCGGACCGCCGCCGCGAAGTCGGCGTGCTCCTTGTCCATCATGTTGACCGCGACCAGGATCGGCGATTTCTCCTGCTTGAGCACCTCCCAGACGACCTCGGTCCCCACCTCGACGCCCGAGCTCGCGCGCAGCACGAGCAGCGCGGCGTCGGCGACGCGCAGCGCGCTGTAGACGTCGCCCACGAAGTCGGGATACCCCGGGGTGTCCAGCAGGTTGATCTTGTGGCCCGCCCACTCGAACTGCGCGAGCCCCAGGTCGATCGTGATCTGGCGCGTGATCTCGTCGGGCGCGTGGTCGAGCAACGTGGTGCCGTCGGCAATCCGGCCGAGGCGCGTCGTCGCCCTGGCGTTGAACAGCATCGCCTCGGCAAGCGAGGTCTTGCCGACGCCGTGGTGCGCGACGAGCGCAACGTTGCGGATGTGCGGGGTTGCGAACTCTTTCACACGGCACCTCCCGAGACGGGCGATCGTGGGTGCGACGGCGAGACGCCCGGCGGGAAGCGCGGCCGAGCGAAAGAGGCGTAACTTCAAGTGAGTTTGGAAACTAGCACTCGCATTTCGAGTGGGTCAAGAAGTGCGACGCGGGCCCTCGCGCAGCGTCTCTTCCGACCTCGCGCACGCCTTTGCGACGCTCGCGCGCGACGCCCCGCTTCGTTTGACGGCACCCGGGGTCGCCGATACGTTGCGGGTGCAACCGTCCCGCCGGCTGATCGCGCCGCCGGCGCTCCGCACCCGAAAGGAGTCTGCGTCATGTCGCACCCACTCAACTTCCGCGCGCTCGCGGTGGGCCTGGTCGCGCTCGCCATCGCGGGTGGCGTCGCCACCGCGTTCTCGGCCGATGCGGGAGGCCCCGCGAAGGGCGATCCGGCCAAGGGCAAGGCCATCTTCAACGTCAAGTGCATCGCCTGCCACAAGACCGACGGCAGCGGCGGCGTGAAGCTCACCGGCAACCCGACGCCCAACTGGAAGGACCCCAAGACCTGGGCGGATCCCAAGCGTAAGGCGGGCGATGCCTACCTGCGCGATTGCATCACGAATGGCAAGCTGCCTTCGGGCATGATCGCGTGGGGCAAGACGGGCCAGCTCAAGCCCGCCGACATCTCGAACGTGATCGCCTACATCCACGTGCTCGCCGGCCGCAAGTAACGCACGCCCTCACGGCTCGGGCGCGCTTCCCTCCGAGGGAGGCGCGCCCGTTCGCTTTCGCGGCGCGGCCGCTCAGCGGATCTCGATCGAGTACGGCAGCATCGCGAGCGCGACGCCGGTCGGGAACGTCGCGGCGCGAAGCCACGCCGAGACGACGGGCGGGAGCGTGGTGAGTTTCGTCTCGTCGTCGCCCTCGTCGAGGACGCTCGAGAAGAAGTGGCGGAAGTCGTAGCGGCTCGGCCGTGGTTCCAGCACCAGCGGCGCACGCAGGCCTTCCAGGTGCGCGCGCGAGCGCGCGATCGAGGCCGCGAGCCCGAGGCCGCCGAGCGTGTCGACGAGTCCGAGGCGGCGCGCCGCGGCGCCGGACCAGACCCGGCCCTGGCCGATCGAATCGACCTCGGCCGTCGTGAGACCGCGGCCTTGCGCGACGCGCGAGACGAACACGCGATAGAAGCTCTCGAGCTGCTGCTGGTAGCGCGCGGCCTCTTCCGGCGTGAAGTCGCGATAGGGCGACATCATGTCCGCGTGCCTGCCGCGCGAGAGCGTCTCGACGTTGAGTCCGAGCTTGCGGTAGAGCCCGAGGATGTTGAGCTTGCCGCCGAAAACGCCGATCGAGCCCGTGATCGTGGCCGGCTCGGCGACGATCGCGTCCGCGCCACACGCGATGTAGTAGCCGCCCGAGGCCGCGAGGTTCGACATGCTGACGACGACCGGCTTCACCCGCCGCAGCCGCCGCACCTCCTGCCAGATGTCGTCCGAGGCGTCGCCCGAGCCGCCCGGGCTGTCGACGCGCAGGATCACCGCGCGCACCGAGCGGCGCTCGCGCAGCTCGCGCAGCGTGCGGACCAGCGTCTCGGAGCCCACCGCGGCCCCGGCCCAGCCTCCGTCCCGGCTGCGTCCCGAGACGATCGCGCCCGACGCGGGCACGACCGCGATCTCGGCGGGCCCGCCTGCCTCGGGCAGTCGGTCGAGGTAGCGCGCGAGCGTCACGAGCGGCAGCCGCTCCGGCCCCGCCGCGAGCGAATCGAGTCCGGGCGCATCGAGCAGCGTGTCGATCAGCCCGGCGTGCTGGGCGTCGCTCGCCGTGAACGGACCATCGTCGATGAGCGCGCGCATGCGGTCGGGCGTCGTCCCGCGCGCGGCGGCCAGGCTGTCGACGAGGAGCGAATAGTCGTCGTCGAGCAGCGACTGCAAGGCGAGCCTCGCCGGCGGCGAGAGATCGGAGCGCGTGTACTGCTCGACGGCCGACTTGAACTGCCCGACGTGCGCGAAGTTGGGCGAGATGCCGAGCTTGTCGTACGTCCCCTTCAGGAACACGGCGGAGATCGCGAGGCCGTCGAGCCCGAGCGTCGTGGTCGGCGGCATCGCGATGCGCGTCGCGCGCGAGGCGAGCAGGCACGACTCGTTGCCTCCGCCCTGCAGGCTCACGTAGACCGGCTTGCCCGCGGCGCGGAAGTCCGCGATCGCCTCGCGCATCTCGGCGAGCCGGCCCCAACCCCACTCCACCTCGCCGACGTGCAGAACGAGCGCGTGGACGTGATCGTCGTCCGCCGCCGCACGAATCCCCGCCACGACCTCGAAGAGGCTGGGGTGCAGCGGGCGGAACGCGTCCAGGGTGAACGATTGCGAGGCTGGCGGCGCCTCGTCGATCACGTCCGGCACGTCGTAGCCGAGCGCGATGTCGCCGCCCGCCGCGGCGCCCCCGCGGTGGAGGATCCACGCGTAGAGGACGACGCCGACCAGCACGAGCGAGACGACGAGCAGCAGCACGCGCAGGCGTGGCGCCATGCGAACCCTCCGTGGTCCGGGCCGGCTCCGATTCGTGAGCACCCCGCGGCCATCGGGGGCGTCGTCGATCGGGACCTGGGCTCGACCGCGGGCGTCGCGGGACGCTCCCGGTTCGGGCCGTGCCGGATCAGAGCAGTCTACGGAGGTCGAACGAGAAGTAAAGGCTGCGCGTGTCCTGCGCGGGGTCGATGTGGCGCTCGATGCGCGCATCGAGCAGCAGCCGCAGGCGCAGGCGGCGGCGCAGCGTCTGATCGACCATCAGGTTCAGCTCCGCGAACGCATACGAGGAGTGGAGCGCGGTCGTGCCGGGCCCCGGGCCGGACTCCGATTCGGAGTACGCGCGCCAGCCGCCTGCAGGCGAGAGCAGCCACCAGCGCGAGGGCGTGAACCACTCGGCGGAGAGCTCGCCCGCCGTCTCGACGTACGGCTCGGCGGGATTCCAGGCGGCCGCGAGCCACTCGAGCCGGGGGCCCGCCGAGACGCTCAGGCCTTCGTGCAGGTCGTGACGCTCGGACAGCCGGCCGCGCAGCACGGTGTAGTCGAAATCGATCACGCTGTCGGGCTGGTCGTAGCGCCAGTCCTCGCCTTCGAGCGCGAGCGTCACCGCGTCACGGTCGCCGAACCGGGCCTGTCCCCCGAGTTCGGCGTGCACCGTGACGTAGCGGTCCCGCGAGCTGATCTCGGGCACGAGCGTCACGCGGCGGTCGAGCTCGCCCGCGAACGTCAGCGACTGCCCGCCGTCGAAGTCGCGGTGCAGATCGACCTCGAGCTGGTGTTCGACGTGATTGCGGTTGGTCGAATCGGGAAACGCGCGCAGGTTCTCGGTCCCGCGCAGGCTCGCGTCCCAGCCGAGCAGCGGATGGTGATCCCACGTGAGCCCCGCGAGCGCGGTGCGGTGTGCGAGGAGGTAGGGATCGGTCGAGCCAGGCGTCGCGAGCAGGTCGCCGCCCAGCTCGACCTCGGCGGCGTCTTCGCCCGAATCGAGCAGGCGACGGATGCGTCCCGTCGAGCCGACCCTCGCCTCGCGGCGGTCGAGTCCGTAGCGCTGGTCGCGCGTCAGCTCGAAACCGGGATCCAGTGCGAAGCGCCAGCGTGGATCGGGTTCGACTCGAACCGCCGCCGAGCTCGAAGCGCTGAGGACCGCATCGCCCAGTTCGAGGTCCGGCCGGATCGCCCAGCTCGAGCGCCCGTCGCGGCGCGCGACGTCGAACGCCGCGACCGCGGCGGCGTGCGTCTCGGGAGTGCCGTGGAGCCGGCGGCCCAGGAACGTCGTGTCCGTATAGACGTCCTCGTAGAAGAGCTCGTTCGAGCTCTCGACCAGGACGCCGACTTCGGCGAGCGAGCGCGCGGAGTCGGCGCGAAACTCCGGCGAAGCGGCCGGGCGCGGCGGCCCGTCCGCGGCGGACTGCGCGGACGGGAGCGCGAAGCTGTCGGGCGCGATGGCCCGGGCGGAGTCGAGCGGCGCGGGCCGGGCAGACGAGGTGTCGGGCGCGGTGGCCCGGGCGGAGTCGGGCGGCGCAGGCGGCGTGAATGCGCCCGCCGGGCACACCGCGACGGCGAGCACCACCGCGTGGCCGAGCGCGAACGCAGCAATGCGCGAGGCGCGCGCCTGCGCGGGATGCCGTCGGCCGCGGCGCACGAATCCGGTGCTGGGCGCTTAGCGCGCCTGCGAAGTCCGCAGCGGCCGCAGCATGCGCAGCGCAATGACGCGCGCGTTCTGGGTGAGGCGCAGCGCCGACTCGAAGTGGCCGGCATGGTATTCGGCCTGGGCTTGCGACTGGATCGTGCCCGCGCGCGCGAGGTCCGCTGCCGCGGAGCCGCCGGCATCGCGCTCGATGCGGTCCTGCGCGCGGGCGAGCACGTCGTCCGTCCGCTGAAGGGCGCGCTGCGACATGTCGGCGATCGATTCGTCGAGGTTGCACAGGCGCATCGCGCGCTGGACGCGTTCGTGCGCCGTACGGGTCAGCTGGAGCGCGGCGAGATAGCGGCTCTCCTGCACCGCCGCCTCGGCGCGCTGCTGGACGTCGAGCGCCACCTTGAGCAGCGCACGCGCGCGGGTGTTCGCGCACGCATCGAGCGCGTCGCGAGCCCGGTCGAGCACGTCGCGAGTGCGCTCGACCTGCACCTCGACGCGGTCGGGATCGGGCAGCCCCCGGACGAGCGCGATCGCGCGGTCGGCGTGATCGCGGGCGTCGAGCGTCTGGACGATCGCGATGCGGAACTGGCTCGCCTGGAAGGCGGACTGGGCGCGCGCCTCGAGGTCGCGTGCCGCCGAGAGCTCGCTTCGGGCCGAGGGACCGGCGCTCGCGCTCTCGGTGACGAGGCTCGTCGCGACCTCGATGCGACGGTCGGTCTGATCGAGCGCGTCCTGGACACGGGCCCGTGCGAGGTCCTGCGCCCGGCTCGGAAGCGGGACGAGGATCAGGCCGCCAAGCGCACAGGCCAGCACAGCGGATCGCCAGGTCATGCTTCGGGGTCTCCGAGCGCGGCGCCCGCGCGCCGCGCGTCCACGCGCAGTTTGAGGCAACACTCGCGCCCGCTCCAAACGCGGATCGTCAAACTCTCAATGCGTTCCGACACAACACGTTGGGCCGGGGCG